>JBAMMG010000068.1:0-26352 GCA_039793905.1 Thermoanaerobaculum sp.
CTGGAGGCGTTGGCCAGGTGGGGGGGAGACGGCAGTTGAACGCTCGAAGCTCGATGAACAGCACAGCGTTCTGAAACTGGATTCACCGCGCTCGCAGGGGTCCGAACCGCCTCAAGGCTGGCCACGAGGGTAAAGCTCCTGGGCGGGGATCTTGAGCATGCGCATGGTGCTTGCATCGCCGCTGCGGTTGTCCACGCGCGAGGCCCACGCCGCCACCTTGCCCTCATCGCCCGAAACTAGGCGCACCAAGGCCGAGGCGCCCTCTTGGGGCGCTTTCCCCATTTCCAAAAGCGGCCTAAACCACTGAAGGCCTTCAAACGCTCCAAGCTCTGCTCGCTTCCGCCCCAGCTCCTTGCCCATGCTGTCCAGAAAAACCACTTCCACCACCACGGGTTCGACCCAAAGGTTTTGAACGCCCACGTTGGTGCGGAACCCCTCCCTCAGGTTTCCGGAGTCCTCCAGCCCCAAAAGCAAACCTTCCTCACCTTTTGCCAAACCGTCTTCCCAAAGCCACGGGGCGATTTCCTGACCAAGGCTGCCCGCTACAGTTTCGTTGTACGTGCGGGCGTGGGCCAAGACCATGAAGCCTTTTGACCCCACGCGGAGGCTTCCCGCGCCGGTTGCCCCAAAAAGCTCCCACACGGCATCCCGAAACACCCGCGTTTCCCCCATTTCCATGTTGAGCCGCACCTCCCGGGGCTGGGGGTTGGGTTGGCCAAAGGGGAGCCACTGAATGATCACTTCGCTGGAGGAGTGTCCAGGGTACTGCAGGAAAAGCTCCGTGCGCCAGCGCGAGCCCGCGGCCCCATCGCTGTGGGCGACCCCCGGCAGCACCTGGGGAGTGCCGAAATCGGCGCAGGAGAACGCCATCAGGCGCAAGTCGTTCCAGGGTACCATGGCGTCGTTAAAAGGCTCGGGCGGTGCGGGTGGCTTGCCCACCACCGCGTAGTACCTCAGGCCGTCAAAGGCGCTAGAACTCCAGTACATCCACCCCGTGCGCCCGGCGCGATCAAATTCGAGGCGCCAGGGCATCGTCCGAAGGGGTTCGTAGTCCCCCCATTCCCTGGAACTGCCCACGAATTCGGTGTAAAAGCCCCGAACTGCCTTTGGGTCGTCTGGGATTTGCTTGCCAAACCATACAAAATGCTTCAGCCCTCCCTGGTCAGAAGGAAGCGGGTAGCCGGAAGGGGGCTTGGGGTATTCCTGGTAGTGCACACCGTCTTTGGACTTTAACGAGCTCCAAAACCAACCGTTAAAGTAGCGCCAGGCAGCACCAAACATGGGCTCACCGTACTCCATGTACCAGTTTTGGTAGTCCTCCGTTACCCCTCGCTGGCGGGAACCGTCCACCAGCAAGCGCGCCGGGTTTGCCACGCCTTTCACGGGACGCGTGACCCCAGGAACCTGGGCGGCATAGCTCCAGCGCTCGCCGTTCTGGGTAGTGAAAACCTGGCCAAACCGCCCCACCGCCACCAGGAAGGAACCAGTCCAGGAGGGCTCATTTTCAACGTCAAGCCCCGCCACGGCCAGCTCCCAATGCTCGCCATCGTGCGACCTCATGAGCCCTAGCACCGAGGGGGCGAACAAAATGTTCCGCCAGGAAAAGACCCACTCATGGAGAAGGACCACGGACCAGCCCTGCCTGGCGAGGGTAACCACCCGCCAGTTGCTGCCGTCGTCGCTGACCACGGAATACTCCACCGTATAAGGATCACCGAGTCCCTGGGGGTCCACCCACTGTTCCCTCACGTTAAGAAAGAACTTGCCCATGGAATACTGCAAAAGCGGTACGAGGAAACCGCTAAGCAGCCCCCTACGAACGTAGCCCGGCGGGGGTGGATCCAGGTAAGGCGGCTTAACGATCCCCACCGGGGGGGAGAAAGGCGCAAAAAACGTAGGGGCCGTGCACGGTTGCCCGTGCACGGCCGCCGAAAGCACAGTCCCTGCGAGGAAAACCCACCACCGCACGGCCGCCTCCCTAATACAGCGGGAACTGAGCCAGGACGTCGAGGTACTGTCCCAGGCCCGAGGGCGAGGGGAACTTGGTCATGGGTTCCACTGAGGTCATTTCGTTCCACTCGTTCCACGAGGTGATGATTTGGAAATAGGTTGGCCGGCGGGTGTTGGCGTAGTTCACAAGCCTCTGCCAGGAAGAGGGGGAAAGCCGGGGCACCAATGGGCAGGCAGGTGGTTCAGGGACATCACAGACGGTTCCGCGCGGCCAGTAACCCGGCCAGAGGGTCTGGGTTTGCCTTTGACCGCCGGCCACCATCTCGGCGTAGTAGTTTATGTTGCTCGGGCTGCCCGGGGCGTACTCAAAGAAGGCAAAATCGGAAAGCGACCAGTTGCTGCACCGACTTTGGATATCGTTTGCCATATCCACCACCAAGAAAGGGCGCACGCCTTTTCGGCTATACACCCAGTCCAGAGCTTGCTTCCACTGGGCGAGGCGCTGGCAACTGGTGTTTCCCGGTTCGTATACGAAGAGCACCGGCCGTTGTGAAAACTTCAGAAACCGCCGGGACAGATCCCCTTGGGACCAAGTCACCATTTCGTCAAGCCACAGCTTCATGCAGTCCTGCAAGCTTTGGCCATCCTGGTCTCGAAAAAGCTTGCATTTCTTATAATCCTCTTCCTTCACCATCCCGTACGTTTCGAAAAGCGTCGTCACCTTCACGGAAGGGACCTGGAGCGCAGCTTGGCGAATTGGGTCACCAAATTTCCCAGCTTCGGGTGTCCACGGGCCCCACCAGGACGCCACCAGGACGTTGATCGCTGCCGCCGCCATGCGCTGGAGCTGGGTCCGCACCGTGGCCGGGTCGTTGTCGTTGTAAAGGTCTACGCACTTATGGAAAACGCCGTTGGCATCAAAATCGGGGTGGTAGTGGGCCTTGCCATCGTCGGGGTCCCATGTCGTGTTGTCATCGCTCCACTTGGGTCGAGGGATACAGTTTCCGTTTTGGACCGCAACCCCGTCCCACCAAGGGTAGTACATGGTCACCCGCAGGGGACGGTCTAGAGGGGGCGGTCCATCACAGGGTGGGTTGGGGCAGCAGTCCGAGCAGGGAAGCTGCGGCGCTTCCTGTCCCGGAAGCCCCCTCCCCAGCGTTACAAGCAAAGCAGCAACCATCCACACCCGCTTACGCATCATGGCTTCCTCCCGTTTGTTCTCCCCGCTCCCGGGCGCGGGGTTTGGCGGCGATTCTCTCTCTCTCTTGTCAAGCGCCCCGCGTTGCCTCATCCAAAAAAGCCCGAACGGGGGTGGTTGCCTCACGGAAGGAGCTGCCCGAAAAAGGGGGAGAAAAGAGAGCGTGGTCTCCGAGGAGAGAGCGGATATGGAGTTGACTGAGGTTAGGGAAGAGGAGCGCTTTACCCCTGGCGGTGTTTCTCGCCAAGGCATTGGGGCTGCACTTCGCGCCGTGATCCCTCGGTCAGCTGGCCAAAAGAGGCCCCCGGCTCGGGGGCCTCAAGTTTTTTGCCGGGATGATGGGCGGTGCTCGGAGCTCTGTTGGGAGGGTTCCACGGCGCAAGGTAGCGCGACGCTGCCCTTTGCCGCAAGAAAGGGGCCTCGACGCTCGTTTGAGCACGCCTTCGAGCCCCAAAAAACCTCGGTGGGATTTTTGAAAAGCACCTCCGGGGCGGGCTCACGGCGGCGCCCAATCCGTGGCGGGGGTGATTTCGATGCATTCCAGCTAGGGGGGGTCGAGGTGGAAGAACAAACCGAAAAGCTCCAGGCGCTTTTGCGAGAGCCTCTCGGCCACGAAGGGGAAGGAGGCGAGGCGATGGAGCGAGAGCTCCACCGCCCACCGTCCGACGAGGTCTTCATCCTCAGGCAGGGTGCCGCCAAGCCTCTGGGCCAAGGGCTCCAAGAGGGCAAGCCAGCGGGCGAGGTAGCTTTTCTCGCCGCGGGTGGTGCCGGAAAGGAAACCTCGCACGCCGCCGCAGTGGCTGTGACCGATGACGAGAATCTGGGGAACGGCGAGCTGGGTGACGCCGAACTCCAGAGCAGCGCTCACCCCGTGGTGACCGTCGCCGGCTTCCGGCGGCGGCACCAGTGCGGCGACGTTGCGGACCACGAACAGCTCGCCGGGGCGAGCGGAAAAGAGCAGTGCCGGGTCAACGCGAGAGTCGGCACAAGCGATGACCATGGCCTTGGGTTTTTGCCCGTACCGCACCGCCTCGGCGAAGGAGGTTTCTTCGCCCTCGATAAAGCGCTGGCGGAAGGCGGCGAAACCCTGGAGAACCCAGTCCGGCAATGGAGAATCGGTAAAAGGCTTCATGAGGTAGCTTCTCCGCAGTTTTTCATCGTACCGTAGAATGCACCCGGGAGGGATGGAATGCGAGACGCGGAAATCCGCCAGCTCCCCGGGCTCGTGGGCCAGGAAGTCCGGGTCCGGGGGTGGCTCTTCAACAAGCGTTCTTCGGGTAAGCTGCAGTTCCTCATCGTCAGGGACGGTACCGGCTTCCTTCAGGCCGTGGTCTTCAAGCCGGAAGTTCCAGCTCAGGTTTGGGACGACGCAGAGCGGCTGGGTCAGGAGTCGTCCCTGTGGGTTGTGGGCGAGGTGCGGGCCGACCAGCGGGCCCCCGGAGGTGTGGAGCTGACGGTCAAGGATCTGGGGGTCTACCAGCTTTGCCAGGATTACCCCATAACCCCGAAGGAGCACGGGGTGGCGTTCTTGATGGACCACCGCCACCTGTGGCTGCGGTCTCGCCGCCAGCACGCCATCATGCGGGTGCGGAACGAGTTGTGCTTTGCCATCCGCGAGTTCTTTTACACCCGTGGCTACGTGCTCATTGATTCGCCGATCCTCACGCCGGCGGCGTGCGAGGGTACGTCCACGCTGTTCGAAACCGACTACTTCGGGGAGAAAGCGTACCTCTCCCAGTCGGGCCAACTTTACCTGGAGCCGGCGGCGGCTGCTTTTGGCAAGGTCTACTGCTTTGGCCCCACGTTCAGGGCGGAAAAATCCAAGACGCGCCGGCACCTCATGGAGTTCTGGATGGTGGAGCCGGAGGTGGCGTGGATGCGCTTCCCGGAGCTTTTGGACTTGGCCGAAGAGTTCGTTTCTTACCTGGTGGCGCGGGTGCTGGACCGCTGCCAGGAGGAGCTCAAGCGCTTAGAGCGGGACACCTCAAAACTCGAGCCCGCCACGCTCCGACCGTACCCCCGGCTGGATTACGGCGATGCGATCGCTAAGCTTCAGGCCAAGGGGTTTTCCGTGAGGTTCGGCGACGACTTTGGGGGCGACGAGGAAACGGCCCTCGCCGACGAGTCGGGAAAGCCCGTGATGATCACCCGCTACCCCTCCCACATCAAGGCGTTTTACATGGAGCCGGATCCCGAAGACCCAAGCCGCGCCCTGGCGGTGGATGTGATCGCCCCTGAAGGGTACGGCGAGATCATCGGCGGCAGCGAGCGCATTTCGTCCTACGAGCTTTTGGAGCAGCGCATCCGCGAGCACAACCTACCGCGGGAAGCGTTCGAGTGGTACCTGGACGTTCGCCGTTACGGAGCGTTCCCCCATTCGGGGTTCGGCATGGGGATCGAGCGCATGGTGGCCTGGCTATGTGGCCTCGACCACGTGCGCGAGACCATCCCTTATCCGCGGATGCTGTACCGCCTGTACCCGTAGGCGGGGCCGGCGTTTCGCTCCCTGAAAGAGCGGGAAGACGATGCTACGATAACGACATGCGGCGAAAGCGGCGTGGGCTTTTCGTCGAGACACCCGCGAAGATCTCGCCCGATGAGGGTTTGAGAGAGCTCATGCGCCTCATCGCCCTGGGAAAGGCGCTGGGGTGGGGTCCCGAACGTGCGGAGGAAATCCAGCGCTTGCGCCAGCTGGGAAGGCGAGCCTCGCGATGCATGATGAGCCCGAGTTCCTGGAAGCTCTCCGAAGGGTAGACCACCTCCTCCGGTCTCGGGGTGTGCCCTACGCGCTCATAGGTGCCGTCGCTAGGGCTCTCTACGGGGTTTCCCGTTTCACCGCGGATATTGACCCCCTGACCTGCTCCCCGGAGGTTTTGGCGGCTGATTTTTGGCTGGGTTTTGGGCCTTTGCCTTCCATTGCTCGGGGGGACGCCGAAGATCCCTTTTTGGGCGTCGTGCGTTTCGGCGATCCAAAACTGCCGGCTTTGGAGCTCATGGTCGGCCGCTTCCGCTGGCAGGAACGCATGGTCAAACGCGCCCCCGAGCTTGCCGTGGGGGCGCTTCGGGTCCCGGTGGTGGACCTCGCCGACCTCGTCATCTTGAAGCTTTTTGCTGCCGGCTTTCAGGACCGAAGCGACGTGGTGTTGCTGTTGAACGGGATGGACAGGGGCAAGCGCCAGTTGGTGGCGAGCCGGCTGCGTTCCTTTCCCCACGAGATGCGGGTTCTTTGGACCGAGCTCCAGCGGCACGCGAGGCGCGAGGGGGAGTTACAATGACCGGCTATGGCGGAGGCACGACGGCCGCTCAAGGTGGGGATGGTTGCCCTGGGGTGCGCCAAGAACCTCGTGGACAGCGAGGTCATGCTGGGCTTTTTGGCGGCCCAGGGCGCAGAGGTGACCGCCGACCCCCAGCAAGCGGATGTGATCATCGTCAACACCTGCGGTTTCATCGAGGAAGCCAAGCAGGAATCCATCGAGACCATCCTGGAAATCGCGCAACTCAAGGAAACGGGCCGCCTGAGGCGTCTCGTGGTGGCCGGGTGCATGGTTCAACGGTACGCCCGCGAGCTGGCGTCCGAAATCCCTGAAATTGATGCTTTTGTTGGGCTAGACGAGCTGGAGCGGGCACCGGAGGCGGTTTTTGGCAAGCTCACCCGGGACCGCATCCCGGACCAGGTGGCTTCCCTGCGCCTCTACGACCATCGTGCCCCGCGCCTTTTGGCCACCGGCGGTGTTTACGCCTACCTGAAAGTGGCTGAGGGGTGCAACAACCCATGCGCTTTCTGCCACATCCCTCGTATGCGGGGAGCCTTCCGCTCGCGGTCCCTCGACTCCCTGATTGCCGAAGCCCAGGCCCTGGAGCGGCAGGGGGTTCGGGAACTCATCCTCATTGCCCAGGACACCACCCGCTACGGGGAAGATCTGGGCCTTGGCCCTTTGGGGCTGCGGACGCTGCTGTCGCGCTTGCTTGGGGAGACCAACGTTCCCTGGGTCCGGTTCCTCTACGCGTACCCCGCTACCCTGGATGAAGGGATTTTCGAGCTCATGGCCGAAAACCCGCGCCTCGTGCCCTACTTGGATATCCCCCTTCAGCACGCCTCGCGCAAGGTGCTCAAGCTCATGAAGCGGGGGGGCGATGCTGGGTCATACCGGAAGCTCATAGCCCGAGCCCGCCAAATGGTGCCTGGCCTTGCCGTGCGCACCACCTTCATCGTGGGCTTCCCCGGGGAGGGGGAGGAGGAGTTTGCCGAACTTTGCCGCTTCGTGGAGGAGGTGGGGTTCGACCACCTGGGGGTCTTCACCTACTCGTTCCAGGAGGAAAACCCAGGAGCGGACCTGGGGGACCCGGTGCCGCCGGAGGTCAAGGAGGCTCGAAGGCACGAGCTATTGGCGTTGCAGCGCCGAATTTCCCGCCGCAGACTCCGGGCCTTGCGTGGCCGGGAAGCCACCGTCCTGGTTGAGGGGCCCGCGGCGGAACACCCATGGGTGATGCAAGGGCGGCTGGCCACGCAAGCACCGGAGGTGGACGGGGTCGTGATCCTCTCCGGGGAAGCGGTGGTCCCCGGAGACTTCGTTCGGGTGCGCATCACGGGAAGTGCCGACTACGATTTGGTGGGGGAGGTCGTGGACCTTGCTCAGCGCCGGGCCCAGACCCCTTCGTTGCGCTTGCCGGTGGTGGCGCCCTAGCTTATGGAGGTCATTCGCGACCCGTCCCCGTGGACCGAACTGCCGCGCGGCGGCGTGGTGAGCATTGGCAACTTCGATGGCGTGCACCGCGGCCACCAACAGCTCCTGCAACAGGCGGTTGCCCGGGCGAGGGAATTGGCCGTTCCGGCCATTGGCGTGACGTTTTGGCCCCATCCGGAAAAGGTTCTGAGGCCCGACTCGGGGATGAAGCTCCTCACTACCCGCGAGCAAAAGCGGGAGCTTTTGGCTCGCACGGGGCTCGACGTGCTGGTGGAGCTCACGTTTACCAAGGAGTTTGCGGCCACCACCGCCGATAGCTTTGCCCGGGGTTTTCTTCACGGGCGGCTGCGGCCGGCAGAGGTCCACTTGGGCTTCAATTTCCGGTTCGGACAGGGACGCCAAGGGGACGTGGCGTTCCTGGAGGCGTTGGGAGGTGAGCTGGGGTTCCAGGTGCGCGGCATGCCGCCGGTGGAGGATGCCGGGGGTCCGGTATCGTCGTCCCGGGTGCGGCAGGTGGTGGCGGCCGGGCGGGTGGAGGAGGCTCGAGAGCTCCTTGGCCGTTACTTTTTCGTGGACGGCAAGGTCTCGTTGGGTAAGAGGCTGGGGCGGAGGTTGGGGTTTCCGACCCTCAACGTGGACCCGGAAAACCAGCTCTTGCCTGCCAACGGCGTGTATATCACCGCCACCTTCATTGGTTCCTTCGCCCGGCTTTTCCCAGGGGTCACCAACGTGGGTGTGAGACCCACCCTTTACGATAATCACCGTCTCATGGTTGAAACCCATCTTCTCGACTTTACGGCCGATGTCTACCGAGAACCGGTGCGGCTTTTTTTCCTCCACAGGTTGCGTGACGAGATGCGGTTCCCTGATGTCTTGGCCCTAACGGCGCAAGTGCAGGCTGACATCCTCAAGGCCCGGCAGTTTTTCGCTCGAGGTTTCCCTACGGATCTATGCGTTTTGCCATGAGCCAAATCCTTGGTGTTGGTGTGTCCGGTTTCTTCTTGATCTTGCCGCTTGTGCTTGCTTTCTGGGAGCGGCGGGAAATGCGAGATCTCGGACCTTTGGTCTCAGCTGGGTTCTTGGGAAGCCTTGCCGGTGGCGTGAGCCTCGCTTGCGGGAATTTGCCGGTTTTGATGCCGGTAGTTGAGAACTGGAGGGGGGCGGCGGCAAGCCTTGGCGTTCTCGCTATGGTCGCTGTTTTGGGGTTGGTTGCTCGCTGGCCGCGGGTGGAAACCCCTCTCGACGTCACGTGGACAGGCGTCGTGTTGGGTGCCGGGGCCGGCGTGGTCGCAGGTTTCGGGGCGCTCGCCGGTCGGGGGGCCCCTTGGCTGGGGGCCGCTTTTCTTGCTACGGGTAGCCTTTTGGGAGGCTTGTGGGGCTTCGCGTGGCTCGTTGGGAAATCGTGGGGCCGGCTGGCCTTGGGGGGTGTGGTCCTGGCCACGGCTGCCGTGAGCCCGCGCCTTTGGGTTTACCTTTCGGCTTTCGAGTCGTGGACGTTTTCGTGGATGGCCAGCCTGAGTTTGGTGGCCCTGGCGGTGGGTGCTGGCCTGTGGGCGGAGGAAAAGGTGCTGGGACCGCAGCTCGCCGAGGAGGCTGCCTTCGGCCTCCTTCCCCCCTGGGCAGCCCGTCGGGGCTCCCGCTTTTGGCAGCGGTTTTCCAAAACCTGGGCGGGGCGTAGAGACGAGCGGAAAGCCATCGTTCGCCTCGTGGTGCGCCTCGGGGCCTGTAAGGCCTACCTCGCGGCCCAGGGAAAGCACAGGAGCACGGCTGCGGTGGAACTCGGCCGTCTGCGCGAGCGGGCACGGCGGCTTTTTTCAGCAAACACCGAGGCGTTAGAATCGTAATCCCTGGCAAGGTGTTGGGGAACCACGGGAGGGATGAGCTATGAACGCGCACGGCATTCACGTTTTCACCTCGGAGTCGGTAACCGAAGGCCATCCGGACAAGGTGTGCGACCAAATTTCCGATGCGGTGCTGGATGAGGTTTTGAAGTTCGACAACGCTTACGAGGCGGAGCACCCGGGCGAGGATCCGTGGCGAACGCGCTCGCGGGTGGCGTGCGAAACCTTCATCACCGTCGGCCTGGTGATCGTGGGTGGGGAAATTACCACCAAAGCGTGGGTGGATGTCCAGGATTTGGTGCGGCAGGTCATCAAGGAAATTGGCTACACCGACGCCAAGTACGGGTTCAACTACGCCACCTGCGGCATTCTCAACGCCATTGGCCGCCAATCCCCGGACATTGCCCAGGGGGTGGACGCCGGCGGTGCCGGTGACCAGGGGCTCATGGTGGGTTACGCCTGCGACGAAACGGCGGAGTTCATGCCCACCCCCATTGCCCTTGCCCATGCCCTCACCAAGAGGCTCGCCGAGGTGCGGCGCCAGAGGATCCTGCCTTACCTGGGTCCCGACGGCAAAGCTCAAGTTACGGTGGAGTACCGGGAAGGCAGGCCCTACCGCTTGGACACGGTTGTGATTTCCTGCCAGCACACCGAGGACATCCTGGACGCCACGGGGCAGCGCATCACCGATCAGGCTCGGGACGAAATCATCGAAAAGGTGGGGAGGGCCGTGCTCCCCCAGGAGCTGTTGGACGTGGAAAAGCCCACGGTCTTTCACGTCAACCCCACGGGGAAGTTCGTGGTGGGAGGGCCTCAATCGGATACGGGCATGACCGGTCGCAAGATCATCGTGGACACCTACGGAGGGTGGGCTCCCCACGGCGGCGGTGCCTTTTCCGGTAAGGACCCCACCAAGGTAGACCGCTCGGCAACCTACATGGCCAGGCACATCGCCAAAAACATCGTGGCGGCGGGACTTGCTCGTCAGGCGCTGGTGCAGCTTGCCTACGCCATCGGCCTTGCCGATCCGGTTTCGGTGATGGTGGATACCTTCGGAACCGGGGTGATCCCCGACGAGCGCTTGACCCATGTGGTGCGGGAGGTCTTTCCCTTGACGCCGCGCGGGATCATTCGGGAGCTGGATCTGTGGCGTCCCATTTACCGCAAAACTGCGGCTTACGGCCACTTTGGGCGCAGCGAGCCGGAGTTCACTTGGGAAAACCTGCACCACGTGGAGGAGCTCAAAAAAGCAGTGGCGCGCCTGTCGTAGGCTTTTTGTCTGGCTTTTTTGGGCAAAAAGCTCCGAGCTTGCCGGGCAACGGTCGGCAAGCACAGTGGGAAGAGTGCCCCCTTTTACGGCGCGCTACCCTGGGTATTAGGCTCGACGGCACCGGAAAAGCCCACGAGGTCCAGCACCTCTTCCCAGTACAACCCTACCCAGAGCAACAGGGGCAGGGTAAAGGTGAGGGGGATGTCGAAAAAGTACTGGAGAAAGCCCAGGACGTTGCGGGCGGTATCGCTGTAGGTGGCGTAGCTCCACGGTCCCAACGAAGTGGCAAAGAAAAACTGGACGTGGAACACCAGCGCCAGAACGTGGCTTGCGGCTAGGACCGTGATCGCCCAGACCAACTTTTGCCACCCCTCGCCGCGCCGCCAGCCGGGGAGGGCGAGGATCAAGGCCAGGGTGGGGATGAAGTTGAAGTGAATTTGGGTGAGGGAGTAGCCCAGCCAGCCCGATCCCGTACGCATGTCTTCGCGGCCAATGACGGCTTTGTCTTCTTCCACCACGACCCGCGTGGCCGGAGGGTTCTCGAAGAGGCGGCAGAGCTTTTCGGCGCTGAAGGCCAAAAAGGTGTTGTAAGGACCGCGGAAGATGAGCCAGAGGAGCAGCGCTGTGGGCACACTCCACCGCAAGCGGCGCCAAAAGGCTCGGCGGTTACTGGCTTTTTTGCGTGGCATAGCGCTGTACCCAAAGGATCCACATGCTCACGGCAAAGAGGATCACCAGGGATTGCCAGACCAGAACGTGGGCGGTGGAAAACCAAGCCGGTTTGAAAACGCCGGTGTAGTAAAGGGCCACGATGCGCACGACGTTGAAGAGCTGAATCCCCAAAAAGCCCAAGGCCAAACCTAGAAACTTGGAGCGCCACGGTGCGGGAAACGCGAGGATACCGCAGGCGAAGATGAGGATGGCCTCCAGGCCGTTGCAGCCGTTGTAAATGGCCACGGCAAAGCGGCGGGAAGACAGGATTCGGTTGTTGACCGTGGCCTCTTCCCCCAAAAGACGCAGCGCCAGGGCCCCTTCATGGGCCACGAAGGTGGTGTACGGGTTTACCACGTGGTCGTTGACAGGCTTGAGGGCAATGAAGGCAAACGCCACCGCGAGAATGACCGCGTAGCGGGCTAGAAAACGGCCTGCGGGGGTCTTGAGGAACTGGCGAAGGCTCCGGCTCATGGTCCTCCCGTGCATTCCCGGCGAAACCGGCTCTGGCATTCTAGCAACGGATACCGGCGGTGGGCTCACAGGTCGAGGGTAAGCACAGCCACCAGGCCCCTCTGGGGGTCTTGCCGAGGCTTTAGGGCGTGAGCGGTCACGGCTTTGATCTCGAAGAGTGGCTGTACCGTAGGGGGGAGCCGGCGCAGGTGGAGTCGTGCGTTTTCCCCTTGCAAGGCGACATCTACCGTGGCGTGCCGGCGGGTGAAAAGCCAAAAGAGCACCTCGTTGCCCACCCGCACCAAACGGGCTCCAAGGTCGGGGGAGGTGAGGGGGAGGGCGCTGGTGGTATGAGGTGCGCCTTTGGGTGTGCGTCCGAGCACGAGGCGGCCAATTCCCAGGGCCAGGTGGCGCAGGAGTTCCTCCTCGTTTTTGCCGTAAACCGCGAGCCGCACGTCGGCGGTGTGGGGCAGCTGCCGGAAGCGGATCCTCGCCATGGGGAGAGTGTAAACTCGCCGTAGGATGCGGGGTTCACGGGTGTTGGTGGTTGTGGGCTTGGTGCTCGTTGCGGCTTCGGGCTTTCTCTTCCACCGACTGGAGCGGCGACGGTGGGTTGGGGACCAGGGGGGCGAGGCGGCGCCAGCGGTCGCTGCTGCCCGGGCGCTCGGCTTTGAACCGGGCCCGCCGGCGTCTCGGGTTTACGAAGGGCCCATGGGAATCCTTTGGGCCTGGGATTTGGCGACCCGCGACTCGGGCACACCTCTGCCACCGGTAATGGGGGTGCGTTTTTTAGGGGGTGGTGAGGTGGGGTTGCGGGGGGAGGTGTTGGTGCGGTTCCGGCGCCCACTCCCGACCGCTCCCGGGAGGACCGTTCCCGCTACGCTCCTCCCCGATGCTCTCGTACCTTTCCTGCAAAGGGCTGTCCCCGATGCGGCGAGCTTCACCCTGGAGCAGGTCGCGTCCCGCGTCGAGGCTGGGGTGACCTGGCACCGCGCCATCCTGGGGCGGGGCGGGGCGCCGCTCCCCGAAGGGTGGCGGGAGCGGCTCGAAGTGGAGGTGGCCGGGTCCACGGTGATTTCCGCGCGCCGGACCCTCATCCCCGACCCCGACCCTCTGGGGGTCGTGCTCGCCAGGGTCGCAGAGCTCGGCCAGGGTAGGTGGCTGGTGCTTTTTGCACTGGGTGTTGGGGTCTTGAGCCTTTTTTTGGCGGTGGCCGAAAGCTTCTGGTTTCGCGTGCGTTTGCCGTGGTTTTCCGCCTTGGTGCTTGCGAGCACCTGTGCGCTCTTGGGGTGGGGTGCGGGTCACGGCACGTCGATCTTGCTTTTCTGGAGCGGGGCGGCTTTGTTCTCGGTTTTGGTGGTGGGGGGACTGGCGCAGGCACCCGAGAGGGGTGCGTGGCTGGCTGCGCCTGCCGGTGTCGTGTTGGCCGCCGTGAGCTTTCTCGTGCCGGTGATCGTTCGCGCTTTGGGCGGATGGGTGCCTTTTGGGGGGCCGGTGCTCACGGAGCCTTGGCTCGGAGTTGCTGCGGAGGCTGGGTTTCGCGCTGTGGGCGAAGAACCGCTCCTCCGGGGGGGCATCCCCTGGCTTGTGCGGCCTTTTTTGGGTTCGACCGCGGCCTATGTTCTGGCGGCCGTAGCTGGGGCCCTGCTGCACCCAGTTCCAGCCGTTCCCCTGCCGGCGGGCGTCATGGGAGAGGTTGTGGCGCAGAGTGGCTTGGGATGGGTAGCGGCCAGATACGGCTGGAGTTGTGCCGTCCAAACTCGCATGGTCTGGGAGCTTGTGCGCCTCGGGTTCGTGGCACCAGACTTTCCTTGGGGCCGGGTGTGGCCACTCGCGCTGCTTTCCGGCGGAGGGATTCTCCTGTGGCGGTGGCGAAGGTCCTGAAAGGTTTCCTCGTTTTCCTGCCCTTGGTGGTGGCTTCGGCGCTTCCGGAAAGGGAGAGGGCCGTGCCTCCGGAAGTGGCCGTGCGGCGGGCCGAAACCCAGGCCCCGTCCTTGGGTCTTTTGTGGGGAAAGCTGCGAGCGTTCGCCCGGGAAAGGGATGGCTGGCGGCTTTTTTACCAGCCAAGCCACGGAGCTTGGGTCGTATCGGTCAAGGTCCGTGACCTCCACGCCCCCGAGCTCCCCTCCTTGGAAGCGGCATCCTGGCTGGCAGGGCCGCGGCTGTCGGCGGCGGCGGTGCGGCGTTTTTCCGGGAACGAACCTCTGGGCCTGATTGAAGGTTGGGGACGGCGTGATTGGTGGGTGGAGGGGCGGGTGATGGTGGGAGCGCTGCTGGCGAGCACGCCGCCGGAACGGGGGCTTTCAGGGGCAGACTTTTGGTGGGCTTTGTCCTTGGTGGTGGGGTTTACGCTGGCGGGAGCGGCCGCCCGACGCATGCGTCCCCAACCCCGGGTTTCCGCCCCCCGCCGGCTCCTCCTGGGTGCCTGCGCCCTGCTCGTTTTTGCCGTACCGGGGGCGAGCCGCCTGGCTTGGGCGATGTTTGCCCCGGGAGTGCGGCCGTTCGTCAGCCTCATGGTTTTTCAAGGATTGGCCACTGTGGTTTTGGGGGCTTTGGCGACGGCGGCCTTTGCCGTCCCAGCTTTTGCGGAAAAGGCGCGGTGGTGGCCCGTTGCCCTGGGTTTTTCGGTTGGATGGCTCCTGGGCCTTTCGAGTGCGCCCCCGTGGGCAGCAGCCGTAGCAGCCGTTCCGTCCCGCTGGCTCCTGCTGGTGGCGGGCCCGGTGGCCCTAGGCTTCTTGACCGACCTTGCGGCCGCTGGTTGGCGTTTGCTCGCCTCTCCCTTTGGCCGCTGGTCGCCCCTGGTGGCGGGTTTGGTAGGCGTTGCCGGCTTGGCGACAGGCCAATGGGGGCTCCTTGGGGGGGCGGTGATGGCCACGGCCCTTTGCCCTTCGGCGCAGGGGTTTTGGTTTGCGGTAGCCCTGGCGGCAGGGTTCCTGCCGGGGGCTTGGTGGGCGAGCGTCGGGTGGTGGGGACCGTTGCGGGACGCCTTGGGGTTCTCGGCCGCGGTGTGGGCCGTCTTGGGGGTTTGGGCTTTTCGCGAGGCGAGGGGCCACGTGGGGGCTACAATCGCCGGGTGAAGGTGGCCTTCCTTTTGGCGGCGAGGTTTCTGCGCCGGCGGTCGAGCGCGCTTCTTTCCGCGTCTTCCCGATCAGCACTGGTAGCGGTGGGCTTGGGAGTGGCGTCCCTGGTGGTGGCGCTGGCGCTCATGTCCGGCTACCGGAGGGCGTTGCGGGAGGGGATACTGGCCGCCAGCGGCCACCTCTTGATCGTCCTTACGCCGGCCCAGCACGCGCCGAACCTCGAAAAAGCCATCCTTAGCCAGCAGGGGGTGGCGGTGGTCGGCCGAACCTTTTTTCTTCCCGGCGTGGCGAGTACCGATGCCCAAACCCAAGGGGAAGTGGTGACGCTCAAGGCGGCCGAACACCTCCCCCCGTTCGCCCCGCCTCTGCCGGCGGCGGACAGAGGCCCGCTCCCGGTGGCCATGGGTGGGGGTTTGGCGCGACGCCTCGGGGTGCGGAGCGGCGACTCGGTGGTCCTTCAATTGGCGCTGCCTTCCGGAAGGCTTGCGTACCTACCAGCAAAGGTAGGTGCAGTTTTCGAAACGGCCTTTGCCGAGCTTTCGGAGAGCTGGGTTCTCTGCGATTTTGCGGCCCTCGAGAGGCGCGGGGGAGGCTGGGGGCCCCCGCTTTTGGAGGTTTTTCTTCGTGATCCAGACCGCGCTCCGGAGGTCGCGGAAAAACTCGCGGCGTCTTTGGGTCCAGGTGTGTTGGTGCACAGCTGGTCGGAGCTGAACCGCGAGCTGTTCGCGGCCTTGCGCTGGCAAAAGCTCACTTTGGCGCTGGTGCTTTCCCTCATCGTGGGTGTCGGTGCGTTCGAGGTGGCCTCCGCCTTGGTGGTGCTCATCACCGAAAGACGGCGGGAGTTGGGGATCCTCTTAGCGATGGGTGCGTCGCGAGCGCTGGTTCGGCAAACGGTCGTGCTGGCTGGGGGACTTGTGGGGGCGGGTGGCGTGCTTTTCGGAGCACTTTTTGGATTGAGCGTGGTGGCGCTCCTTTCGGCCCTGGGGGTTCCCGCTTTTTCGCCCGAGCTCGCCAGCGTTTACATGGTGAGCCGGATACCGTGGGAGGTGCAGGTCGTTGACGTGGCATGGGTCGTAGGGGTGGGGTTGGCCGAGGTGCTGGTGGCAAGCCTGGCCGCGGCCCGGCCCTTGGCTGCCCGGGAGCCGGCAGAGGTGCTGCGGTGGGTGTAGGGAGCGAACCGATTTGGGAGGTGCAGTGGCACAGCTGGGGCGGGGGCAAGGTGCGCCGCTTCTACCTCACGCGCAAGAGGTTGTGGTACTTGCGGGCCTTTGCCGCGGTGGCTCTGGTTTTCGTTCTCGCCGTCGTTGGAGCCCTGCCCGTTGGGGTCCGGGGTTACTTCGCGCGGTTCACGGTCAAGACAGCCAAGCAGGAGAACAGGCGCCTCAAGCAAGCACGCGAAAAGCTCGTGGAGCAAGCGCGGGAGCTTTCGGGGGAGCTTTCGGCCCGCCTGAACCGGGCTTGGCGCCTGGGCTGGATGACGGGCGTGAGCCTGGACCCTCCGAGTTCGCTACCGGAGGACGGGGCACCCATTGACACCACGGTTGCCTGGCTTTCGGGGGAGAGCCAAAAGCTCCTCCAACTTGCGGAAAAGCTCACGGTGGCCCCTGGGGCCCCTTGCGCCCTCGCCAACCTCCCCACGGGGATGCCCCTGGATCTGCGCCAGGCGGTGCCGGTGGGGCTCTTCGGGTTGCGGGTTTCACCGTTCACAGGGCGGGAGGAGCCGCACCTGGGTTTGACCCTGGCGGCACCCGCAGGAACCCGAGTCCTGGCCGCTGGCAATGGCCGGGTGGCCTTCGCTGGGACCCCGCGGGAGCGCAAGACCAACCTGTGGTCACGGTTTGGGACCCTGGTGGTTTTGGATCACGGGGGCGGGGTCTTTAGCCTTTACGGTCACTTGGGAAACGTGCTGGTCAAGCCGGGGCAATGGGTGACGCGCTCGCAGCCTGTGGGTACCGTCGGGACCAGCGGGTGGACCCGAGTTTCCGCGCTCTACTTCGAGGTTCGTTGGCCCATCGGTGGGGAAAGCCAGCCGGTGGACCCGCTCTTGGTTCAGCTCGCCTTTCCGTTGCCCCAGCTCGCCGAGCGGTTGGCCGACCCATCGGCGGGTCTGGCGGCAAACGCCGTGCCACTGGACACGTTATTTGGTGCGCCCCGCCGGTAGCGGTCCTTCTCCCCGCGTTGTCTTTATCAGGGGGGAAGTGATAGCCTTCACAACCGGCGCCACGAGCGCCGGGAGGGGGTCATGACGTCCGCTCCAACCAAGCGCACACCGCTGTACGAGGTGCATTTGGCAGCGGGGGCCCGCATGGTGCCCTTTGCCGGGTGGGAGATGCCCGTGCAGTACAAAGGGGTCATCGAGGAAGTACGCGCCGTGCGAACCCGTGTTGGCGTTTTCGATGTGTCCCACATGGGAGAGCTGGAAGTGGTGGGCACGCGAGCGCTGGATTTCGTGCAGTATGTGACCTGTAACGACGCTTCCCGCTTGACTCCCGGTCGCGCTCAATACTCCGGGCTCATGACCCCGCGAGGGACCTTCGTGGACGACCTCTTGGTGCACATGTTCTCCCCCGAGCGCTACTTCTTGGTCGTCAACGCTGCCAACAAGGACAAGGATTACGCGTACCTTTGTGCCCAAGCCCCGGCTTTCGATAACGTGGAGGTCTACGATCGCTCCGCCGACTACGCCCAGCTCGCCATTCAGGGCCCTTTCGCGGAACAGGTCGTGCAGAAGCTCGCGGACCAAAACGTGAGCGAACTCAAGTATTACCGGTTCGTCGAGGCCCAGGTTGCCGGCGTTCCCGCCATTCTCGCCCGTACCGGCTACACCGGCGAGGATGGGTTTGAGGTCTACGTGGCACCGGAGGCAGCAGCCGAGGTGTGGCACGCGATGATGGATGCAGGTTCCGAGTTCGAGATTACGCCGTGCGGTCTTGGGGCCCGGGATACCTTGCGCTTCGAAGCCTGCATGCCCCTTTACGGCAACGACATTGACGACAGCACCACGCCTTTGGAAGCGGGCCTCGATTGGATCGTGAAGTTTGAAAAGGGGCCGTTTTTGGGGCGGGAAGCCTTGCTCCACCAAAGGGCCGTTGGGATCAAGCGCAAGCTGGTGGGTTTCGAGATGGTGGGCAAGGGGATTCCGAGGCACGGGTACGCGATTTTCCAGGGCGACCGCGAGGTGGGTGTGGTCACCTCAGGGACCTTTTCCCCGACCTTGGGCAAGCCCCTGGGGCTGGGCTACGTCCCGGTGGAGCTTGCGGCAGAAGGCAGCGAGCTTTTCGTGAATATTCGCGGGCAGAAGGTGGCGGCGCGGGTGGTGCCGACACCCTTCTACCGCCGCGCCAAGTAAAGGGAGGCAGCCATGGCAAGACCCGAAAACCTTTGGTACAGCAAGACCCACGAGTGGGTGCGGATGGAGGGAGAGGTGGCCACCGTAGGCATCACCGACTACGCCCAGGAGCAGCTGGGGGACGTGGTCATGGTGGAGCTGCCGGCGGTGGGGAAAGGCGTGACCGCGGGCCAGGAGATGGGCACCGTTGAGTCGGTGAAAGCCGTTTCCGAAGTGTTCTCTCCCGTTTCGGGAACCGTCGTTGAGGTCAACGGCGAGCTGGAGGCCCATCCGGAGCTCGTGAACCAGGATCCTTTCGGCGCAGGCTGGCTGGTGAGGGTCAAGGTGAGCGAGCCGCCTTCGGGCCTCATGGATGCTGCTGCCTACGAGGCGTTTGTCCAGGAGGAAGGGGGTCACTGATGCACCGTTACCAGCCGGGCGAAGGGGACCGGCGGCGAATCCTCGAGTTTTTGGGGAAAAGCTCGGTTGAGGAGCTCTTGGCCCCGATTCCGCAGGAGCTGCGGATCGGCGAGCTCCCATTGCCTTTGGGGATGGCTGAGGAAGAGGTTCGCCGCATCCTCCGAGAATGGGCGGCTTCCAACGTTACCGCCGAGGAAAAGACGAGCTTCCTCGGGGCTGGCGTGTACCGCCACGTGGTGCCGGCGGTCATGGACGCCGTGCTCTCCCGTGCCGAGTTCTTTACGGCCTATACCCCGTACCAGCCCGAGGTGAGCCAGGGCACCCTTCAAGCCATCTTCGAGTTTCAAACCTTCGTGTGCCTGCTCACGGGGATGGACGTAGCCAACGCTTCCCTTTACGACGGCGCCACCGCCGTCGTCGAGGCCGTGCTGCAGGCGTCCCGTCTCCGCCCCGAAGGGCGCAAGGTGTTCGTTTCCCGCCTCCTGCACCCGGACTACCTGGCCACCCTCCGCACCTACGCCGAGGCGGCAGAGCTGGAGCTCGTCGAGCTCCCCTGGGACAATACCGGCCGCACAGACCTTTCACGGGTTGCCCCCGAGGGCGCGGTGGCGGTGGTGGTGCAGTCCCCCAACGTCGTGGGGGTCGTGGAAGACCTAGCTGCCGTGCGCCGAGCTGCGGGTGAGGCGCTGGCCATCCAGGCGGTGGCGGAGGCGACCTCCCTGGGCCTTTTGGCGCCGGGGGGTGCGTTCGGCTTCGATGTGGTTTGCGGCGAAATGCAGGCCTTCGGCCTTCCACCGTCCTTTGGTGGGCCGCACGTGGGGTTTTTTGCCACCCGCAAGGAATACCTGCGTCAGATGCCCGGAAGGCTCGTGGGGCAAACGATTGATGCCGAGGGCCAGCGCGCCTTCGTTCTCACCCTCTCAACCCGTGAGCAGCACATCCGCCGAGCCAAAGCCACCTCCAACATTTGCACCAACCACTCGCTCATGGCTCTCGGGGTGACGGTGGTTCTCTCGCTTTTGGGTCAGAAGGGGGTGCGGGAGCTGGCCCTGGCTTCCCATGCCAAGGCGTGTTACCTCAAAAAACGCCTGGCGGAGCTTGCCCCTAAGGTGCGCCTGGCGTTCCCTAACAGCCCGACGTACAACGAGTTCCTCCTGCTGCGCGAGAAGCCGGAGCAGCTTCTGGCGCGGCTTTCGGAGGAGGGGATCCTCGGCGGCGTGGCCACGCCGCTTTTGGCGCCCTACCTTCCGGTTGGCATCCTGGTGGCGGTCACCGAAAAGAACACCCGCGAGGAGTGCGACCGCCTGGTGGAGGCGTTGGGGAGGCTAGCATGAACGGCAACAAGCTGCGGGAGCGGGAGCCTTTGATCTTTGAGCGCTCGACCCCAGGGGCAGTGGGGTACCAACTTCCGGCCTTGGACGTGGAGCCGGTGGACCCGGAGCGCACCCTGGGCGCGGATCTCGTGCGAGGGGAAATCCGAGAGCTTCCCGAGGTTTCCGAGGTGGACGTGGTCCGCCACTTCCACCGGCTTTCCCGCTGGAACTACGCCGTAGACGACGGGCTTTACCCCCTGGGCTCGTGCACCATGAAGTACAACCCCCGCCTCAACGAGGAGCTGGCCCGCCTGCCAGGTTTTTCCCAGGTGCACCCCCTCCAGCCGGCCGAAGACGTCCAAGGGGCGCTGCGCCTTATGTGGGAGCTGGAGCAAGCCCTGGTGGGGATCACCGGCATGGCTCGCGTGACCCTGCAGCCAGCTGCCGGTGCCCACGGGGAGCTCACGGGGATGCTCATGATCCGCAAAGCCTTGAAAGACCGCGGCGAGCACCGGAGTACGGTGCTCATTCCCGACTCCGCCCACGGCACCAACCCTGCTTCCGCGGTTTTTGCGGGGTTCAAGGTCAAAGAACTCGCGTCCACCCCTGCCGGCACCCTCGACCTCCAGGCTCTCGAGCAGGAGCTCGCCGGTGGCGATGTAGCGGCTCTCATGATTACGGTTCCCAACACCCTGGGAGTTTTCGAGCCGGAAATCGCTCGCGCCGCCGCCATGCTTCACGAAAAAGGCGCGTTCCTTTACATGGACGGCGCCAACCTCAACGCGTTTGTGGGTGTCGCGTCTCCTGGGAAGATGGGGGCCGATGCCCTTCACATCAACCTCCACAAGACCTTTTCCACCCCCCACGGTGGCGGCGGTCCAGGGGCCGGGCCGGTGGCCGTGTCCGAGCTGTTGGAGCCGTACCTGCCAGTGCCGGTGGTGGAAAAGAGGGACGGGCGGTTTTTCCTGGACTCGGATCGGCCCAAGACTATCGGCAAGGTGCGGTCGTTTTACGGCAACTTCGGGATCATGGTGCGGGCCATGGCCTACATCCTTTCCCTTGGCCGCAACGGTTTGAAGGGCATGGCGGAAGCGGCGGTCTTGGCGGCGAATTTCCTGCGGCGTGCCCTCGAAGAGGATTACCACTTGGCCTACGAAAGTCCCACCCTCCACGAGGTGGTTTTCGATGACTCGCTCCAGAAGCGCTTTGGCGTGACCAACATGGACATTGCCAAAAGGCTTTTGGATTACGGGTTCCACGCGCCAACGGTTTCCTTCCCCCTGATCGTCCACGGGGCGCTCATGATCGAGCCCACGGATAGCGAGGGTTTGGCGGAGCTCGAGGCCTTCGCAGCGGCCATGAAAGCCATTGCCCGGGAAGCGCGGGAAAACCCAGAGATCGTGAAAACCGCGCCCCACACCACACCGGTTCGCCGCCCGGACGAGGTGCGGGCGGCTCGCCAGCCCATTTTGCGCTGGATGCCGGACGGGGGGCAAGGCTCGTGAGCCGCAAGCTCGGTTAGGTTTGCTGGCACCGCGGCGAGGCTCGCTGCCGCTACACTCGAAGAGGGGGGAGCGTGGGGAGGTTTAGGGTCGCCAAGCAGTTCACGTTCGACGCTGGGCACCGGCTGGTGTCTCACCCCGAGCTGTGCCGCCACCCTCACGGCCACACCTACCGCGTGGAGGTTGTCCTCGAGGCCGAGACCCTCGACGCCAACAGCATGGTTTGCGACTACAAGGCCCTCTCGATCCTCGTGCGTTCGGTCATCCAGAAGCTGGACCACGCCATGATCCTGTGGCGGGGGGACCCGCTTTGCGCCCTCCTGGAAGCAGCGGGGGAGCGGGTGGTGCTGCTGGAAGCTGAGCCCACGGCCGAGGCGCTGGCGAGGCACCTGTTCGGAGAAATCAGGGCTGCCTTTGGGGCGGCGGTTTCGCAGCCCCAGCGGGTGGCCCCGTACCGCTGGCGGCCGGACGTGAGGCTGGTGGCCGTGAGACTGTGGGAAACGCCCACAACCTGGGCGGAGTACGCCGAGGCATGAGCGGAACGCCTCAAACGCCTCTTGTTCCTCCGCTTGCGGAGCTCGACCTTCGGGCTTTTTGCCTCACGATCCCCCAACCCGTGGGGCTTACGGGCGCCACCGGGTTCGTGGGAAGTCACCTCCTGGAGGCTTTGCTTTCGGGCGGCGCTTCCGTACGGGTTTTGGTGCGGGATCCCGGGAAGCTGCCGGCCGGGCTTGCCAGCCGGGTCGAGGTGGTGGTAGGCGATCTCGCCGACCGGCAAGCCCTCGAGAGGTTCGCCGCCGGGGTGGGGATACTCCTCCATCTGGCCGGTGTGGTTCGCGCCCCGAAGCCGGAAGCGTTTTTTGCCGCCAACGCCGAAGGAACGCAAAACCTCGTTTTTGCAGCCCAAGCTTCGGAAAGCCGGCCCCGCTTGGTTTACGTGTCGTCTCTGGCCGCCGCAGGGCCGTCGCCGGCGCCGGAAGGGAAGCTGCCCGAGGACCCGCCGGCCCCGGTTTCGGCCTACGGCCGGTCCAAGCTTGCGGGGGAACGGGCCGTGGCGGCATACCCCGGAGCCTGGCTCATCCTCCGTCCCCCGGCCATTTACGGGCCGAGGGACCGCGACGTGTTCCAGTTTTTCAAGATGGCGAGCCGCGGCTGGCTTCCTTTCCCTGCGGGTGACAGGTACGTCACTGTGGCGTTCGTGGGGGACGTGGTGCTTTCCGTGCTCAAAGCCGCCTCCAGTTCCCTTTCGGGCAAGGTCCTTCACCTCGGCGAGAAAGCCCCCTACCCTTTGAGGGAGCTCTTGGCGAAGCTTGCGGCCGCGGGTGGCGTCAGGGCGAGGATCGTCCCTTTGCCGGGGATGGTTTTTCGGCTCGCCGGCTTCGTTGGTGACGGGTTGCACCTTTTGGGTTGGCGTGACGTCCCCATGACTTCCGACAAGGCTCGGGAGCTCTTGGCGCGACACTGGACCGCTCACACGCAAGCATCGCTCCAGGCTCTCGGCTTGCCCGAACCGGTACCGTTTCCCCGTGGCGCGGAGCTCACCTGGCGTTGGTACCGGAACCACGGGTGGTTGCCCCGTGGTAGGATTTGAGCCGATGACGGACGGAGCGAGGGAAAGGGGCAAAAGCGTGGACATTTTTCAAAAGTGCTACGACTTTCGGGATGCCGATGAGGTCAAAGCGGCGGGGCTTTACAGCTACTTCCGGATGATTTCCTCCGCCCAGGACCCAGTCGTCCTCATGGATGGCCGGGAGGTGGTGATGCTGGGCTCCAACAACTACTTGGGGCTCACCAACCACCCCGAAGTCAAACAGGCGGCCCAGGAGGCCATCGCCAAATACGGCACCGGTTGCGCTGGCTCCAGGTTTCTCAACGGCACCCTCGACATCCACGTGCGCCTGGAGGAAAAGCTGGCGCAATTTATGCGCAAGGAGGCGGCCGTTACCTTTTCCACTGGCTTTCAGGTGAACCTGGGGACGGTTTCCTGCCTGGTGGAACGGGGGGACATCGTTTACCTGGACAAGCTGGACCACGCTTGCATCATTGATGGGGCTCGCCTCGGTTTTGGGACGGTGGTGAAGTACGAGCACAACGACGTCGCCGACCTGGGCCGGCGGCTTGCCCTCAAAGACCCGTCGCGCGGGGCGCTGGTGGTCGTGGACGGTGTGTTTTCCATGGAGGGGGACATCGTTAACCTCCCTGGGCTGGTGGAGGTTTGCCAAAGGCACGGCGCCCGCCTCATGGTTGACGACGCCCACGGTATCGGCGTTTTGGGCGCCAATGGCCGCGGGACTGCCGAGCACTTCGGCCTCGAAGACAAGGTGGACCTCATCATGGGGACGTTTTCCAAGTCACTAGCCTCCGTGGGCGGTTTTATCGCCGGGGAGGAGCGGGTTATCAACTGGATCAAGCACCGCGCCCGGTCCCTCATCTTCTCGGCGGCGCCGCCGCCGGCCTCGGTGGCTGCCGTCCTCAAAGCCGTGGAAATCATCGAGCGGGAACCTGAGCGCCGGGCGAGGCTTTGGGAAAACACCGCGTTTATGAAGGGGGAGCTTCGCAACCTGGGTTTCGATACCGGTGATTCCCAAACCCCGGTGATTCCGGTGGTGGTTGGCGAGGATCGCTTGGCCTTCTTCATGGCCAGGCGCCTGGAGGAAGAGGGGGTTTTCGTCAATCCGGTGATTTCCCCTGCTGTTCCCCCCGGCCGCGCCATGCTGCGGACCTCGTATATGGCGACCCATACCCGGGAGCATTTGGAGCGGGCTCTGGAAGCCTTTGCCAAGGTGGGCCGCGAGGTTGGCCTCATCCCATGAGCGAGCTCCCCCTGCGCCTGGAAAAGGTCGAGACTCGCCAGCACTGGCGCCATTTCGTGGAGCTTCCCTGGCGGATTTACCAGGGGGATCCGTGCTGGGTCCCCCCCCTGAAAAAGCAGGTCAAGGGCTACCTGGACCGGGCCCATCCCTTTTACGCTGGCGGGCGGGCCGACCGCGAGATCTTCCTCGCCTTCCGGGGGAGCCGGCCCGTGGGGCGCATTGCGGCCATCGTCAACCGCGCTCACAACGCCTTCCACGGTGACCGCTGGGGGTTTTTCGGCTTTTTCGAATGCGAGGACGACCCCGAAGCGGCGGCGGTTCTCCTCGATGCCGCGGCCGGTTGGCTTTCCCAGGCCGGCTGTGACACCGTGGTTGGTCCCACCAGCCCCTCCACCAACTACGAGTGCGGCCTTCTGGTGGAAGGCTTCGAGAAGCCGCCCACGGTCATGATGACCTACAACCCGCCCTACTACGCCGCGCTTCTCGAGGGATGGGGCTTAGCCAAAGCCAAGGACCTTTACGCCTACTGGTCGCCGGTCCACCCGGGTTCGCTCGATCGCCTGCGGCGTTTTTCCGAGAAGACCCAGAAGCGCGAGCCAAGTTTGACCGTGAGGCCGGTCAACCTCGAGGACTTCTCCAACGAAGTGCGCATCATCCAGGATATTTACAACAAAGCGTGGGAAAAGAACTGGGGTTTCGTGCCGACCTCCGATGAGGAGTTCGCGTGGTTGGCCAAGGAGCTGAAGCCCCTCGTGGATCCCAAGCTCCTTTACATCGCCTTCTGGGACGGCGACCCGGCAGGTTTCCTTTTGGCGCTTCCCGACGTGAACCCGGCTCTGGCCGAGCTCAACGGCACCATGGCCAACCCTTTCCGCCTCCTTCGGGCCATGTGGGTCGGGCGCAAGCCCCAGGGGCTGAGGCTCATCACCATGGGCGTCAAACAGGAGTACCGGTTGCGGGGAATTGAAGGCGTCATGTTCTATCACGGGCTGCAGGCAGCCCTCGACCGCGGGTACCAGTGGTGCGAGTACTCGTGGATCCTGGAGGACAACGAGCTGGCCAAGCGGACCGTCCGCCTCATGAATGCGGAACTCACCAAGATTTACAGGCTTTACAGCAAGCCTCTGGCCGCCGCCTCAGCTTGAAGATGCAAGCAAAAAAATGCGGGACCGAAGTCCCGCACTGCGGCAGGTACCCCCGGAGTGGGGCACCGGGAGCTCCCTACCGCGCTGGGGGGAGCAAGATCGGTGTGGAACGCCGGCGCGTTCCACAAACAATATGTGACAAAACACTCGCTGCGTCAAGTCAAGGTATCTGCCCGCTAGCTTGGGCACCAGCCTGGGAACGTCAAACCGTTCTGGTGGGCCGAAACTCGGCAAGGCAAATCGCCGCTCTCGGCGGAAAAAGAACGCCGGTTTTTGGGGCCAGGTTGGTGCGCCTGGAGGGGGCAAGGGAACCGTCGCCCCTGGGCACGCCCTTGGGCCTAGGCGAAGCAGCGAGCGGCAAAGCTGGGTACGGGAAGCGCCGGCATTAAGGAAGCTTTTCCTTTGGTGCCACCCAGTGCTCGAGGCGAACGACGAATGGGCAACAGCGAATGGCGAATGGCGAAAAGCGAATGGCGAATGGCCGTTATTGCCGACGGGGAGGCCGCGCTCCCAGCTGCCCCCGCAACCCAGCTTGGTGCGGGCTCCGGGATTACGAGAATGTTCCAAAAGTACGGGCGGAACAGACCAGCGCGGAGCGTTGAGGCCGGCTGTTGGGGGTCTATCAAGCCACTTTCTGCTTGAG
>JBAMMG010000069.1:0-26020 GCA_039793905.1 Thermoanaerobaculum sp.
CTTCCCCCGCCTCTATCAACTGGTCGCCAACAAGTACTACGTGGACGAGCTGTACCAAGCGACGGTGGTGGCCGGGGCGTTGGGGCTTTCCCGGGCCAGCTTTGCCTTCGACAGCAAGGTGGTGGACGGTGCGGTCAACGGGACCCGCGACGTGACGGTGGGAACATCGTTTTTTTCGGGGTTTTTCGACCTTCACGTGGTGGACGGTCTCGTTAACCTCGTGGCTCGCGCCTACGAGGTGGCCAGCCGCGTGCTGCGCCGGGTGCAGTGGGGCCTCGTGCAAGGCTACGCGCTGATTGTGACCTTTGGTTTTTTGGCGGCCCTTGTGGCTGCATGGTTGCTCTCACGGTAAGGAGGAGGGGTCCATGGAGTTTTTCACCAACCTGCTGAATGTGATCTGTTACGTGCCGCTCCTTGGGGCGCTGTTCATTATTTTCCTCGTTCCGAAGGAAAACACGAAAGCTATTAAGCTTTGGGCAACATTGTTTGCTGGTGCCGACTTTTTTATTTCCCTGGCTTTGTGGTTTGCCTACGACCCCAACGGCGAGCCTTTCCAGCTCGTGTACAAGAAGCCATGGATTCCAGCCATTGGTGCTCAGTACTTCTTCGGCGTTGACGGGATTTCGGTTCTCCTCATCCTGCTCACGACCCTCCTCGGGTTCATCGCTGTGTATTCGTCCTACACGGCCATTACCCACCGGGAAAAGGAGTACTACGTTTGGCTTTTGGTTTTGCAAACGGGAATGCTTGGCGTGTTCATGGCCTTGGATTTTGTGCTCTTTTACGTGTTTTGGGAAGTCATGCTGGTGCCCATGTACTTTTTGATCGGGGTGTGGGGTGGGCCACGCAAGCTTTACGCTGCCATCAAGTTTTTCCTTTACACCCTCGTAGGCTCGGTGCTCATGCTCATTGGTATTTTGGCTCTTTATTTTTACAACTCCACGGGCTTTGCTTTGGTCGGTCTACCCGGTCTCGGCAACCCCCCCACCTTCGACGTCACCGAACTCATGAAGATCGCCCCGTCCATGCCGTTCTCCCTGCAAAAATGGGTTTTCTTGGCGTTTTTCGTAGGGTTCGCCATCAAGGTGCCCATGTTCCCGTTTCACACGTGGTTGCCCGACGCCCACGTGGAGGCGCCAACCGCAGGTTCCGTGATTCTGGCTGGCGTCCTCCTGAAAATGGGGACGTACGGGTTCGTGCGGTTTTCGCTTCCGCTTTTGCCTGAAGCGAGCCGGTGGGCGGTGCCCTGGATGGTGGCCCTAGCCATCATTGGCATCATTTACGGCGCCCTCGTGGCCATGGCCCAGCAGGACATGAAGAAGCTGGTGGCGTACTCTTCGGTGTCCCACTTGGGGTTCGTCATGCTGGGGATGTTTGCCCTCAACCCCCAGGGGCTTTCGGGGTCGCTTTTGCAAATGATCAACCACGGTCTTTCCACCGGCGGTTTGTTTTTGCTCGTGGGGATCATCTACGAGCGGCGCCACACCCGCGGGCTTTCGGAGTTCGGCGGGCTTGCGAAAGTGATGCCGGTGTACGCCACGCTGTTCATGATCATCACCATGGCGTCCATCGGCTTGCCGACCTTGAACGGCTTCGTTGGCGAGCTCACGATTCTCTTGGGGGCCTTCAACCGCAACACCTGGTGGGCGGTAGCGGGCGCCACCGGCATCGTGCTCGGGGCGGCCTACATGCTGTGGATGTACCAGCGGGTGTTTTTCGGGGAGGTGGTCCACGAAGAAAACAGGAACCTCCCCGATGCCAACCGCCGCGAGCAGTGGACGTTGATTCCGTTGGTGGTGCTGTGCTTTTGGATCGGCCTTTACCCCAAGCCGTTTTTCAAGATCATGGAGCCCTCCATAAGGCGGGTTGTGGAGGTCGTGGATCCGGGCTACCTGAAGGCGCCCGTTGCCAGCTTGCCCGCGCCCGAGGCGAAGCGCCAGCCCGAAGCAAGTCCTGCGGCTGGGGAGTAAGCCATGAACGCCAACCTTACGGTGCTTGCGCCTGAGCTGATCCTTGCCGGTGCGGGGATGCTCATCCTTTTGGCCGGGGTGGCGGGAAAAGCTTCCCAAAGGCTGGCCTTCGCTCTCGTGAACCTGGGTTTGGTGGCAGCTGCCGCCGGGGTGATTGCGGTGGGGGAGCGGGACGATGGCCCCTTTTTTGCGGGGATGATCCAGTTGGACCGCTTCGCTTTGTACTTTCGCCTCCTTTTCGTGGTTGCGGCGCTCTTGGTTTGCTGGCTGTCCCGGCCCTTTCTCCTCAGAGCTGGGAGAAACCCCTGGGAGTACTACGCCCTCGTGGTGTTCGCGACTTTGGGCATGGCCTTTTTGGCCTCGGGGGTGAACCTGGCTGGTCTTTACGTGGCTCTGGAGCTCATGGCGCTTTCCTCGTACATTTTGGCCGGCTACTACCGCGGTGAGGTCAAGTCCCACGAAGCTGCAACCAAGTACTTCGTCCTCGGTGCCTTGTCCTCGGGGGTTCTGGTTTACGGCTTGTCGCTCCTTTACGGGGCCTTCGGCACCTTGAGCCTCGCCGATCTGAGCCAAAGGCTGGCCCAGGGGCCGCGGTCGGTGGCGGCGACCGCGGGTATCTTCCTGCTCCTTTCGGGGATGCTCTTCAAGGTAGCGGCGGTGCCGTTCCACGTGTGGACTCCCGACGTGTACGAGGGTGCGCCCACGCCTATTGCTGCCTTTTTCTCGGTGGGACCGAAAGCGGCGGCTTTCGCCATGCTCTTGCGGGTGCTTTGGGCCGGCTTGGCGCCAGCTTCTCCGGACTGGCGGGTCTTCGTGAGCTGGGTGGCGGCCGCTACCATGGTTTGGGGAAACGTGGCCGCTCTCACTCAGGAAAACGTCAAGCGCATGCTGGCCTACTCTTCCATTGCCCACGCCGGCTACGCGCTTCTGGGGGTGGTCGCTGGCGGCCCACTGGGCACGCAAGCTGTGCTTTTCTACATGTTGGCGTACACGGTCACGAACCTGGGGGCCTTCGGCCTCGTGGTGCTCCTCGCTTCCAAGGAGTACGCGGGCGAAAAGGTTGCGGACTTCCGCGGCTTAGCTCGCCGCCAGCCTCTGGCTGCTTTTGCCATGCTGCTGTTCCTCTTGTCCCTTGGGGGGATCCCGCCCACGGCAGGTTTCATGGGCAAGCTGTACCTCTTTGCGGCGGCGGTTCACGCTGGGTACGCCTGGCTGGCGGTGGTGGGCGTGATCATGTCCGCCGTTTCGCTTTACTACTACTTCCGCATCGTCAGGGAGATGTACCTTTCGGGAGGCGAGGGAACGGATGGCTTGCCCATCCTTGCCGAGGCTTGGGGAGTGCGAGCGCTGGTGGTTTGCGCCGTGGCCACCTTGCTCTTCGGGGTGTACCCCACCTCCACTTTGGATTTCCTTGCACCAGCGGCTAACATTTGGCCCTGGTGACGACACCTGAGGCCCGCAAGAAAAAGCTTGCCGCCGCCCGGCGCCTCGCGGAAGCTTCCAGCATAGGTCTTGCCTTTCCCCTGGCCTTCGGCCTTGGCTACCTCTGGGGGCGCTGGCTGGACGGGGTTTTTGGCACGGAGCCCGTGCTGACCTACGTTTTTTCCGGTTTCGGAGTCGTTGCCGGGTTCGTGAACGCCATTCGTGTGGCCCTGAGGCTTTCCCGGGAAGAGGAGGAAAACGAGCGGTGAGGGTGATGGCAGCGGCGCTTCGAAGCAGCGCGTCGGTGGCTTTGGGGGCGGGACTGGCCCTTGCCGCCTCCGGCCGCGCGCAAGCCGCCGCTGCCTTGACGGTCAGCTGGCTTGCGGTTACAATTTCGGCGCTTTGGTTGGAGCACTTGCTTTGGCGTGTGCTTCAGCCGGGCCGCCCGCGGCTCACTAAGTCCCTGGCGTGGCAGGCAGTTGCTCGCATGGCGTTTCTGCTTGGGGTGGCAGCAGTTCTGTTTGTCCTTCGCCGGGACCTCGAGCTTTGGGCGGTTGGCGCAGGGGTAACCGTTGCCGTCGTTGGCTGGGTTTGGGCCGGGCTCAAGGCCCGGTGACGGGGGGGAAGCCAGGGTATGGAGCACGAGCACTCGATCCTTTACAAGCCGGTGAACGCCCTCCTCCTTCGCCTTTTCGGTGAGCCCAGCGAGAGCTTCCGTAAGGCGTTCGGCGTCCCCGATGGGGCGTGGCTCCCCGACCACGTGATCATGGCGCTGTTTGCGGTCGCGGTTATTGCTGCAATGGCCACGTGGGTCAAACGGCGCCTGTCCCTCGACAAGCCGTCAGGCCTCCAGCAGGCGTTCGAGGTCATCGTGGGCGGGGTTAGGAACATGGCGGAAGACGTCATCGGCCATGGAGTGGGGCGGGCGTACGTGCCGTTCATTGCTGCCCTCACGTTTTTCATCTTTACCTGCAATATCTTTGGGCTTTTCTTTTTCCTTCAGCCTGCGACGGCGGATCTGAACACCACCTTCGCCCTGGCTTTGACCACGTTCATCTTCTACAACGCTGTCGGGATTCGCCACAACGGCCTTCTCGGTCACCTGAAGCATTTTATTGGCCCGGTATGGTGGCTGGCACCGCTCATGCTGCCCGTGGAAATCATCTCCCATTTAGCGAGGATTCTTTCCCTTTCCGTTCGTCTGTTTGGCAACATGTTCGGGGAGCATGCGGTCACAGGGGTTTTTGCAGCGCTCGTTCCCTTGATGGTTCCCTGGCCTCTCATGGGCCTCGGAATCTTGGGCTCCACGATTCAAACCTTTATTTTCGTCATGCTTACTGCGGTTTACATCGCCGGGGTTACGGCGGAGGAACACTGAAAACTGGAGAGGAGGACGTATGAAGAAGGGTCTCGTGTTGGGTTTGGTGCTTTTGGGTCTGGTGCTGGCGTTGCCAGCCAGTGCAGCGGAAGAAGGCGCTGCGGTAACGGGGAAAAACCAGTGGCAGTACATTTCGGCCGCGTTCGTTCTGGGCATCGCGGCGTTTGCTGGTGCCTTCGGACAGGCCAAAGCCATTGCCGCGGCGTGCACCTCCATGGGCCGCAACCCTGGGGCCGCCGGCGCCATCCGCCTGGCTTTGATTCTGGGCCTGGCATTCATCGAGTCTCTCGTGCTTTACGCCTTGCTGATTGCCTTTAGGGTGCTGGCTTAACAACGTTTTCAGCCAAGGGTCCACCCACTGGCCGCGCGCCAGTGGGTTTTCCTTGGGTTTGTGTTGACACCGGGTCTCGGTTTCGATATCCTCACCCTGGAGGTGTGAGGTGAGTGCCAACTTGTGGTCTGAAGCTTCCGCGCTGCCCTTTCGGGAGCAGCTCCTCAAGACCGCGTTGCGCCTGACCCGCAATCGGGAAGACGCCGAGGATCTGGTGCAGGAAACCCACCTCAAGGCGTTCCGCCACTGGCATCGTTTCCAGCCTGGTACCAACCTCAAGGCATGGCTTTTCAAGATCATGAAGAACACGTTCATCAACCTCTACCGGCGACAAAAGGCGGTGCCCCCCCAGGCGGACTTCGCGGATCTCGAAGAAAACATGGAAAACCACATCCTGGCCGAGCCGGAAAAGAGCCCGGAAGACGAGCTCATGGAGCGGTGCTGGGACCACGAGGTTCTTGCCGCCATCAAAAAGCTTCCCCACAACTACAAAGTCGTCGTCCTTCTTTCCGACATCGAGGGCTACAGCTACAAGGAAATCGCTGAGATTCTCGCGATTCCCCTGGGAACCGTGATGTCGCGGCTCTACCGGGGCCGGCGCGCCCTCGAAAAGACCCTGCTCGCTTACGGACGCAGCCGAAACTACCTCCACCGAGCTCCCCGGCGGCTGCGGTCAGCCGACCTGGCGGCCACCGGCACACCTGCCGCGGGCGAACAAGGCCCGCTTCGCTGACGCCGCTTTTGGAGTTCGGCTTTTGCTAAGATAAGGCGTGCGCGCCATCCTGGTTGCGACCGTCCTTGCCGCTCAGGCCCTCCTGACCCTGGACGGAAAGCCCTTTTCCCTCGACGCCCTTACGTCCAAGACGGCGGTGGTGGTTTTCTGGAACTCCTGGGTACCCCAGGACCCCCAGTTCGTGCCTCTGGTGCTCGAATTCGAGGGGAAACTTGCGGCCAAGGGGTTCGCTGGCGCGGTTGTCATATTCCAGGAGGAGGACGCGGCAGAGGTGGCGGTTGCCCTGGGTCCCGCGCGCCCTTGGCCGCGGGTGGTGGACCGCCGCGGGACGCTGCTACGGCAACTGGGGGTGAGCCGCGCCCCGGTGGTGGCGGTTCTGGCCCCGGGGGGTGAGGTGCGGGCGGTCGTCGGCCCCGACGTGGCGAGCGTGCGCCAGCTCTTGGAAACCCTCACCCGGCCATGAAACGCCCGTGGTTGCCCATGGTGGTCATGGCGGTGAGTGCTGCGGCCTGCAGGGAAAACCCCGTTCCGGCCCCCCGCTCGAGGGTAACGGTTCGGGCTCTCGAAGCTCCGCACGTGGCGAGAGCGGTGGCGCTGTACCCCGGGGAAACTCTAGGCGAGCTCCTGGTGCGGGCGGGGATGGGCGCGGGAGAGGTGGCGGCGTGGCTCGCGCCGGCACGGTCCAAGCTGGACGCGCGGCGCTTGCCGGCGTGGACACGGGTCGTGGTGCTCTGCCGCTGGGGGGTGGAGCCGCAGGCCGTGCGCGTGACGCTGGAGAGGAACGAGCTGGTACTGGAGAAGGACGGGTCGGGGACGGTGGGGGCCCGCCTCGAGCCGCGGCCGGTGCGCGAGCGTGTTGAGGTCAAAAGCGGCACCATCGACCGCAGCCTTTTCGCCACCTTCGAAAAGCTCGGGGAAGGGGACGAGTTGGCCACTGCCGTGGCCGAGATCTTTGCCTGGCAGGTGGACTTCCACCGCGACCTCCGCCGAGGGGACCAGGTCACCGCGGCGTTCGTGCGCCGGGAGTGTGACGGCGAATTGGTTGGTTACGGGCAGGTCCTTGCCGCTACCCTTGTCAACGCCGGAAACACGTTGCGCGCGTTTCGGTTCGCCTGGAACGGGAGCGCGGGCTATTACGACGAAAACGGAAGACCGCTGCGACGCCAATTCCTGCGCTCGCCGCTCCCTTACTCCCGGGTGACCTCGGGGTTTTCCCTGTCGCGCCGCCACCCCATATTGGGCCGAAGGCTTCCCCACTTTGGCGTGGATTACGCAGCCCCGGAAGGGACGCCGGTGCGAGCGACCGCCGACGGCGTCGTGGCTTTCGTGGGGATGAAGGGTGGTGGCGGCAAAACCGTGGAGGTACGGCACTCTGGCGGCTTCGTGACCGCCTACCTTCACCTCTCCCGTTTTGCCTCGGGGCTGGCCGTGGGCAAGCGCGTCGGGCAAGGAGAGGTCATTGGCTACGTAGGCTCCACGGGGCTGGCAACCGGCCCTCACCTGGATTACCGGGTGCTTCGAAACGGCCGCTACGTGAACCCGGCCCGCATGGGCAGCGACCCGCCCCCGCCCTTGAGCGGGAGCGCCCAGGAGGCGTTCCAAGGTGAAAAGGCGCGGCTCGAGGCACTCCTTGCCGGGGCGCGGAGGGGCGAGGCCTCACGGGCTGGGGAGGTGTTGGCTGGTGGCGGCTAGCGCGAGGGTCGAGGTCTTTGCGCCGGCTCGGGCCGACCTGGCCGGAGGAACCCTGGACCTTTGGCCGCTGTACTGCTTCCACCCCGGTTCGGTGACGGTGAACGTGAGCCTCGGGGCCGGGGTGCGGGTGGCGGTGGAGCCCACGGCCGACGGTTGGGTCGTCCACGAAACCCCCGAAACCCAGCGCCATCTTACGCCAGCCGATGCGGCGTTTGACCTCACGGCGGCGGTGGTCGGGCACTTCCTGCCCGAGGGAGGGATCCGGGTTCGGGTTTTGGAGCAGCTTCCGGTGGGATCGGGCCTCGGAGGATCCTCGGTGTACGCCGTGGCCCTGGCCCGAGGATGCCTGGCCCTATCCGGCCGGAGGCTTGCCCGCCGGCAATTGGTGGCGATCCTCAAGGACCTGGAAGCCAAGGTCTTGGGGGCGCCGACGGGGGTCCAAGACTACTACCCGGCCCTCATCCCCGGCGTTTTGGCCATTCGCCTGCTTCCGGGCGGCGAGAGGGTGCAGGCCTTGAGGATCCCGAAGGGCTGGGTAGCCTCGCACCTGGCGGTGGTCTTCACGGGGGTTACCCACCACTCGGGGATGGTGAACTGGCAGGTGTACCGGGCTCGGGTGGACGGAGACCCGCGGGTGGGCCGTCTTCTGGAGGCCATAGGGGAAGCGGCCCGGGACTGCCTTGCGGCTCTCGAGGCCCGTAACGCCAAGGCTGTGGGGCGAGCCGTCGCCCGCGAGTGGCAGGCGCGGCGGAAGCTGGCGCCTGAGGTTGCCCCTCCCGAGCTCGAGGACGTGCTCGCCGCGGGCCTCGAGGCCGGTGCCTGGGCGGCCAAAGCCTGCGGCGCCGGCGGCGGTGGGAGCGTGCTCTTTTGGGCTCCCCCCGAGGCCAAGGCAACGGTGCAGGCGGCTGCCCTCGCCTGCTGCCCCAAGGGCTTGGCGGTTCCGGTTTTGGTCCCGTGAGCGGTACCATTACCTTGCCCTGACGAGGGCCGGAGGGAAGCCATGACAGGACCGCGAACGGTACGGGCACCGCGGGGCTCAGAGCTCTCCTGCAAAGGCTGGGGGCAGGAAGCCGCCCTGCGCATGCTCATGAACAACCTGGACCCGGAGGTGGCGGAGCGCCCCCAGGATTTGGTGGTTTACGGGGGCTCCGGCAAGGCAGCCCGCAACTGGGAGTGCTTCGACGCCCTCGTGGCGAGCCTGCGGGAGCTCGACAACGACGAAACGCTTCTGGTGCAGTCGGGCAAGCCGGTGGGTATCTTTCGCACCCACGAGGATGCCCCCCGGGTTCTCATGGCCAACGCTAACTTGGTTCCCCACTGGGCCACCGCCGACGAGTTCCGGCGCCTGGAGGCCTTGGGTCTCACCATGTACGGGCAAATGACGGCGGGGTCTTGGATTTACATCGGCACCCAGGGGATCCTTCAGGGCACGTACGAAACCTTTGCCGCCGCTGCCCGGAAGCACTTCGGGGGCAGCCTCAAGGGTAAGCTGGTGGTGACCGCCGGCCTCGGCGGCATGGGAGGTGCGCAGCCCCTGGCGGCAACCATGAACGAAGCGGCGTTTCTGGCCGCGGAGGTGGATGAAGCCCGCATGGACAAGCGCCTGGCAACGGGTTACCTGGATGAAAAGTTCAACGACGTTGACGCCGCCATTGACCGGGCGTTGGAGCTCAAAGCGCGAGGGGAGGCCAGATCCGTAGGCGTGGTGGCCAACGCCGCCGACCTTTTGCGGCGGCTTTTGGAGCGGAATGTGGTCCCCGACGTCCTCACGGATCAAACTTCGGCCCACGACGAGCTCAACGGCTACGTGCCCAACGGCATGAGCTACCAGGAGGCCCTCCGCCTGCGGGCCACCGACCCGGCCCACTACATCCGGGAGGCCTACCGGACCATGGCCGAGCACATGCGGGCCATGCTGGAGCTCCAGCGGCGGGGTGCTGTGACCTTCGATTACGGGAACAACTTGCGGGGCCAAGCCTTGAAGGCGGGTGTGAACAACGCCTTCGATGTGGGGGGGTTCGTTCCCCTGTACATCCGCCCGCTCTTTTGCGAGGGTAAGGGACCGTTCCGGTGGGTGGCCCTGTCCGGCGACCCCCAAGACATCTACCGCACGGACCGGGCCATCCTCGAAACGTTTCCCGAAAACCAATCCCTCTGCCGGTGGATCCGCATGGCCCAGGAAAAGGTGCATTTCCAAGGGCTGCCGGCCCGCATTTGCTGGCTCGGTTACGGGGAGCGCGCCCAGTTCGGGCAGGTTCTGAACGACCTGGTGGCGAAAGGTGAGGTTCACGCCCCCATCGTGATTGGCCGGGACCACCTGGACGCCGGCTCCGTCGCCTCCCCCAACCGCGAAACCGAGGGGATGCGCGACGGCTCCGACGCCATTGCGGACTGGCCAATCCTCAACGCCCTCCTCAACACCGCCGCCGGCGCCACCTGGGTTTCCTTCCACCACGGCGGCGGTGTGGGGATTGGCTACTCCCTTCATGCTGGGATGGTGGTGGTGGCTGACGGCACGGAAGCGGCGTCCCGGCGCCTGGCCCGGGTGTTGACCACCGACCCTGGAACCGGCGTCGTGCGTCACGCCGACGCCGGCTACCCGGAGGCTCTCGCCTGCGCCAAGAAACACGGCATCCGCATCCCCATGCTGCGCTCGTGACCTGGCGCCTTGGGGCGGCCGTGGCGGCTTTGGCCCTTGCCGCTGGGCCATGGCCGGAGCTTCCCTTGTGGGCTTTCGTTCCGCGGGCGCTGACGCTCGCCGCAGCCCTTTGGCTGCTCAGGCCTTACGAACGCCTTTGGGTTTTGGGTTTCCTGGTGGTGGCGGGGTTTTGGGCCTTCGACGTGGCCAGCCGCCGCACAACCTCGCCGACGGCGTTCGAGGCCCGGTTTTGGGAGAAGGTGCGCGACCTCACCGGCGAGCTCGCGCTGGCGGCGCAAGAGCCTCAGCTTTCGCAACTTTTGGCGGGCACCGGGGCCGAGGCCGAGCCGGAAAAGCCTTTTCAAATTCTCTTCCGCCACTTGCGCCGCATGCCTCCAGGGGTGGAGGGCCTGGTGCTGGCCGATGGCCGTGGAGAGCCGGTGGCGTGGGTGGGGCCAAGGCCCCGGCTGCCCCTCCGGTGGCGGCCGGTGGGTGAAAGGGCGATCCTCCCCGAGGCGTGGGTTGGCGAGGTGGTCCTGTGGTGCCGGGAGCCCGTCTACGAATCCGGGCGCGTGGTGGGGAGCCTGCTCGCCAGCGTTCCCCTCCCCAAAAAGGGAAGCCCCAGGCTGTTGGGCGTTTCCGCGGGCTGGCAGCGCCTGGCAGTGCCGGCTCTCGCAGAAGAGGACGGCCGGCCGTCCCTGCGTTTTGAGCTGCGACCAGGGGCGCCGCGGTTTTGGGCCGCTTCCGGCACCGCCCTGGTCGTAACCCCGCTGCTGCCGGCGGTTTTCGGCCTTGACGCCGCGGTTTGGCTCCTCGTGGCCGCCGCCTCGGCCATAGCCGTTGGCTGGTTGCCGCTGGGTTTTTTGCCGGCCGTGGTGCTGGGGACCCTCGGGCTTTTGTTCCGGGACTGGCGGTGGCCATGGCTGGGGCCCGTCGGTGCGGGCCTCGCGGGCCTGGCGGCGTGGGCCTTGCCACCCCTCCTTTCGGAGCTGGGCGCGCCCGCCTTGGCCCCGGCCCTTTTGCCCCCGCCGCTCGTGGTTCTGGCCAACCTCGTGGCCCTCGTGGCCCTCGTGGTGTTCCTCCCGCCGGCCTGGCCCTCCACCTGGTTTTGGCTTTCCCTCCCCGCGTTTTTCCTGGCTCTCGCCACCGCCTCGGGGGTGTGGGGCGCTCTCGGCGTGGTCTTGGTGGCGCTTTCGGCACCGGTCAGGGGACGGGCAGTGGTGGCGAGCTTGGGTTTGGCCGCGGCGTTCGTGGCGGGCGGGGACGGGGTGAGCCGGAGCAACGTTTTGGCGCGAACGGAAAGCACCCTCGCGCGGTGGGGGGAGGTGAGGTCGGTGGCGCGGGCCCTCGTGGCTTCCCTCCCCGAAGGCAGGCTGGAGGCCCTCACTATGGCGGTCCCCGGTGAGCGCCTGGTGCTGCTCGGGGAACTGGCCGCTTTTGCCGGGCTCGGAGAGGTGCTGCCAGGTACGGCCTTGGTGCTCGAAGACGCGGCGGGAAGCCCGGTGGCGACGTGGGGGGAAATGGGGCTTTTGGGGGAAGGCGGAGAGCAGGAGCTTGCGGTTCGAAGTTTGGGGGCCGGGCTTTCGTTGCGCCTTTTGGCGCCACCGTCCCCCCACGACGTGTTGGCGGCCCTTGCCGCTTCCGGAGTGGGAGTGCCGGTGGCCGCCTTCGATCGGGCGGGGTCCCCGATTTCACGAGGAGCGCCTTTTCGCCCGTTACCTCCGGGGGTGGTCGGGGAGGCCTTGGCCCGGGAGCGGTGGTGGGGGCGGGCCATCGTGGGGAACCGCTCGCTCCCAACGTACCTGCGGGTCTTCGGGGACTGGGTTTTGGCGGTGCCGTGGGTGCGGCCTGCCCCTCCGGACCTTTTTCTGCTTGTGGTAGGCCTTGCGCTGTGGGCTTCGGCCCCGTTCCTTTTGTGGCAGGTGCGGCAGCGCCTTTGGCTTTCCTGGCAACGGCGCCAGAGCTTTGCCACCCGCCTGCGGCTCTTGGCTTTTACCACCGCGTTTCTCCCCCTTCTGTTGCTGGCCAACGTGCTTCCCAGGCAGTGGATCCGGGAGCGGGAGCAAGCCCGGCAGGAGGTGGCACGGGCGCTGGGTGCGGGTATTGCGGAAGGACCGCGAGGGGACGTCCTGGCAAGTCTGGTACGCGATCTCGGTGCTACGGTTGCCGTTTACCGCCCGAGCTTTCTCGCTCTCACGAGCCGTCCCGATGCTGCCCTCACCGGAGGGGTACCCATGGTGCCGCCGGCCGAGGCTTTCGTGCGGACGGTGCGGCGCTGGCGGGAACCTGTGGTGATGGGGGTGGGGAGGGTGGACGTGTTCCTGCCGGTCCGGGTCGGGGGGCAAAACCTGGTGGTGGCTGTCCTGGGCCTCGCGGAAGCAGCGGGGAGCCGCTTTACCCCTGTCGAGTGGTTCGTGATCACCGCCCTGGGAGTGGCGCTCCTGTCCCTGTGGGCGGCCGAGGCCCTGGCCGCCAGCTTGGCTGCCCCGGTGGAGCGGCTCGCCGAGGCGGCTCGGCGGTTGGGACGCGGGGAGTCGGTCCCCGAATCCCCGGAGGCTTTCCGCGACGAGGAGTTCGCGACCCTTGCCGGGGCCTTCACCACCATGGCGTCCGAGGTCCAGGCCCGCCAGGAGGAGCTCCAGCGCCAGCGGGACCTCCTGGAAAGGGTGCTCCAGAACCTGTCGGCAGCGGTGCTGGTGGTGGAAGGGGAGGTGGTGCTCTTGGCTAACGCCGTAGCCGGGGCGCTTGGGGTCGAAAGGGGCCTTTCGGCGCTTGTGGCCAGCTTCGGTCCAGCTCTCGGAGAAGCTTTGGAGCGCGCCCGGGAGGGTGCCGCGGCATCGGCACGGATTTCCCCCCGCGGCCAAGCCGACGCGGTTTGGAATGTCACCGCGGTGCCGCTTCCCGGTGAGACTGGCCGGGTGCTGTTGGTTCTCGAAGACCTTTCCGAGGTGGCTCGCGCCGAACGCCTCGCGTCCCTCACGGAGCTCGCCCGCATCGTTGCCCACGAGGTGAAGAACCCTCTCACCCCCATCCGCCTGTGGATGGAGGAGCTGGAAGCAGCACTTGGCCGCTCGCCCCAAGACGTGGTGGAGGTGGCCCGTGCCGCCGTGACCGAAGTCCTCGCCCAGGTCTCGCGCTTGAAAGAGGTTTCGCAAGGTTTCTCCAACCTCGTGGCCCTGGAGCGGTGGGAGCCCATGGTGGTGGATACTCAGGCTTTGGCGCGGGAGGTTGTGGACGAGTACCGGGTCCTGGCCCGGCGCGGGGTGGAGGTGGTGTTGCACCCCTGCCCCGAGCCTCTCCCGGTAAACGCGGATCCCTTGTGGTTGCGGCGGGCACTCCGCCACCTCCTGGATAACTCCGCCCGGGCACTGGGCGGGAGGGCAGGAGAAATTACGGTCGAGACCCGCAAGGACGGTGATTGGGCGGTGGTGGCGGTACGGGACACCGGCGGTGGCGTAGCTGAAGAGCACCTCCCACGCCTCTTCGAGCCCCACTTTTCCACCACCAGCGAAGGCTCGGGGTTGGGCCTGGCGGTGGTTTTCCGCGTTTGCCAAAGGGCGGGAGGGCGAGCCGAGGCCCGCAACCTCCCGCAGGGTCTCGAGGTGCGGATGCTGTTGCCCCTCAGCCCTTAGGGCCGGGGCGGGTTTTGCGGCAGGTTGACGGGCTTGCCAACCGGCAGGCGCGGTCTCTGCTCGGGAGGGATGGGGTTTTCGAAAAGACCCGCGGTTTTCTCCTCAGAAAGCCGCTGCCACTGAATCTGGTCGCGGCGGGTGTGGGTTTTTTCGCGTCCGAGGGCATCCAAGCCCACGACCGTTTGCTTGGTGGGGAGCCGCACCCCCTCGAGGGTCACGTAACCGCTCCAAGAAAAGCGCATGCCGTCGGCCACCACACCCTTCCCGAGGTCGGTGTAGGGGCTGTCGGCCCGCACCAGCTCGAAGCTTTCCCGGTCCACATCCACCGTCCAGACGGTGGCGATTTGCGGGGTGTGGAAGAAATTGCGTGCAACGGTGACCGTAAGGCGCCAAGTTGGCCGGTCGCCCACCTGGGCAGGGTTGACTTCGGTCACGACCACTCCCGGCCAGGTGAGGCTGCACGGCAAAAGCAAAGGGAAGGCGTGGGCGGTCACCATGCGCTTGACCATGAGGGTGGTTGAGGGGCGGGTGTCGGGACGCCCTTTCACCAAAGCCCACCCGCCGGAGCCGTCGTCACCAGCCACGACGCCCAGGTCGGGGATCTCCAAGCGAACGGGGGAAACGGCCGCGGTATTGAAGACCAAGACCTTTTTGGTGTTGGCGGTGTGCCCGTCCTGGGTCACTTCCTCGGAAGCCACTTCGGCGCGGAGGTACCCCAAGCGGCGAAAGGCCGAAACCCCACCGGCGGCTTCGCAAGCCTTCGTAAGCACCTCCTGGGGGCTGGAAGCCTGTTGCGCCCCCAACGGCCCCACAAGCATCGCTGTCCCCAAAAGAAGACCCGTAAAACGTCCAGCTCTCATGAGAACCCCCTCGTGCCGGCGTTCCGGCGGCCCTTTTCAATGCGAAATTTGTGCCAACCTGGAGTCGTGGTCGGGGCGAGAGGATTTGAACCTCCGACCACACGGTCCCGAACCGTGTGCTCTACCAGGCTGAGCTACGCCCCGACCTGGGAGCGTAAGAGTAGCCAAAAACGAAAAGCCGCGCAAGGGAAAGGGTCACCTGGCTGTGCCCGGGAGCCCCCCGCGGATATCGAAAAGCGTCCCAATACCCGTGAGGTCCAGCATGATTCGATAATCCCGGACTTGATGGGGCGGTATCCGGTAATCGCGGACTTGCAGGCTCACGGCCCAACAGCTCCCCCGGAAACTGGCCGTATGCTCCTGGCGCAAGAGCTTTTTCTGCCAGAGGTCGTAAGCCACCATGCTTTGCCACCGCCACGGGCCCTGGCTGGTACTGCCAACGAAAAGCTGCACCTGAGAGGAGATGGTATTGCCCGTCCGGGGGTTAAACCCAGCCGAGTACGTTACCTGAGCGTAGGCGCTTGCGCCGCGCACCATGCTGCCCAAGGACACGGAGGAAAGCTTGGTCGTGATGGCGTCGTAGCTGGCTCGGGCATCCACCAGCAAGGTATCGGTGGGGTTCACGTGGAGGGCCAGGGTCAGGGGTCCCCGCTGACTTTCCTCCCGGGGCGAATAGCGAATGGTGAGGGGTTGCGAGAACGAGTACTCCTGGGTGATTTCCAGGGACCCCACTTCCCGCGTGCCGCTTTCGGTTTTCACGAACAACCGGTTGGCTAGAGTCCAGCGGAGGCGGTTGGAAACCGTGACGCCGTCCCGTTCGTCAAAGAGGGGCACGCGTTCCTGGGGCCCGGGATCGGAAACGTAGGCGTATTCCAAGCGTGGCTCGATGAGGTGCTTGATTTTCGATGTTTTTCTGGCGTAGATCCGGGAAACACTGGGGCCCGTGACCGTCACCCCCGCTGTTCCGTACCGTCGCAGGAGAGCTTGGTCACTGAACGCCTTGCGGTCGCGGGTGTAGGTCGCGGTGTAGTACGTGGCGCGGGCGCCCACCGACGGGGTGACGGAAAACCAAGGCAAGGAAGGAGCAAGGAGGGAAAGCTGAGGGAAAAGGTCGAAACGGGAGTACTTACCCCGCAAGCTGGCGGAGCGGTTGACGCGGAAATGGGAGGTCTCGGCCACCGCCGAAAGGTACAACGGGGTTCGCCCCAGCTGGGTGGGCCGGAGGCGGTACTCCAGTTGAGGTTGGCGCTCGAGCACCACCACGGAAGTCGTGTTGGGGAAAGCTTGGAAGAAGGTCTTTTCGTGATCCAAGCGAAAGTTCACCGTTTGGTTCCCCACCGTACGGGTAACCGTGAGGTACACCGGCAACCGGCGCAAGGCGTTGGGGTCGAAGGTCCGCTCGAACCTTTGGAAAAAGTCCAGGTTCGAGAGGTCGAGGGCGTCGGCTTTGATGGCCCATCCTCCGGGGAGAAGCTGCCGGTGTTTGCCCTCCAGCTTCCACTCCCACCGCCCGCTTTCAGGGTCGCGGAAGTAGTTGACCTGAAACTCCCCGTACGCGTTTTCTGCCGGCGCCCAGCGCAGCTCCTGGCCCAGCCCCACGTACTTTTTGCTGTAAAGGTCGAGGTACAGGGTGGTGTCGTAAGAGCGACCCAAAGGCACGAAGAGCGCGTTGCCAACGTAGGCGCCGCGGCGGTTGTTGTACCCAATGCGGGGGACGAGAAGCCCAGCAGCTCGCTCCCGCATCACCGGCCAAAGCAGGCGGGGGGTGTAAAAGATCGGCACGTCCTTGAGCCACAAGGCGGCGCTGCGGAAGTGCCCGTACCCTTCCAGTTGGACCGTGGCCTCCCGAACGGAAATGCGCCAAGGAGGTGTGTGCGCATCCAGGGCGCAGGAGGTAAAGATTCCGTGCCGGAAGCGGTAGTGGTCCTCATCGAGCTTTTCCACCTCTTGGCCGCGGAAGTGGTAGGTGGGGGCAAAGAAAGCGTCCACCCGGTAGAAGGTGCCGGTCTTCGCCTCGAGATCGAACTCCAAGCGGTCGCAAGCCAAGCGGTTGGGCCCTTGATCAAAGACCACGTTCCCCTCGGCTGTGAGCTTCTTGGTTTTGACGTCCACCTCCAGCTCGTCGGCCCGTAACGTGATGTCCTGGTACCTCACCACCACATCGCCAATGCCGCACCACAGGCTTTCGCCGATCCACTGCTGGCGCAGGGCGGTGACCTCCACGGGCCCCTGAGGCTGGGCCATGACCGCGGCGAGCACGAGAGCCAGGATCACGCCAAGTTTTCGACGATGATGGCGGTTGCTTCGCCACCGCCAATGCAAATGGCCGCAAGGCCCCAACGCAAGCCGCGGCGGCGCAAGGCGTAGAGGAGCGTGGTGAGGATGCGGGCCCCGGAAGCACCGATGGGGTGGCCCAGGGCCACAGCCCCACCGTTGACGTTTAGCTTCTCGTGGGGAATGTTGAGCTCCCGCATGGTGGCCATGGCCACTACCGCGAACGCCTCGTTGACCTCGAAAAGGTCTATGTCTTCGAGTTTCATCCTGGCCCGCTCCAGGACCTTGCGAATGGCGCCCACAGGGGCAGTGGTGAACCACTCGGGGTGCTGGGCGAAGGAAGCGTGAGCCACGATTCGGGCCAGGGGCTTCAAGCCGTGGGTTTTTACCGCACTTTCGGTGGCTAAGAGGAGCGCCGCTGCGCCGTCGTTGATTTTGGAAGCGTTGGCGGCGGTGACGGTACCGGAAGGCTCGAAGGCCGGTTTCAGGGAAGGCATCTTGGAGAGGTCAGCCCGAAAAGGCTCTTCGTCGCGGGAAACCAAGGTGGTTTGCCCTTTGCCGGCGCTCACCTCCACCGGGACGATTTCGTCCGCAAAGTCCCCCTCTTCGGTGGCGCGAATGGCCCGCTCGTAAGACGCTCGGGCGTACGCGTCCTGCTCCTCGCGGGTAAAACCGAACTCCCGGGCACAGAGCTCGGCGCAGTTCCCCATGTGCTTGTCCCCGTAGGGGTCCCAAAGGCCGTCGTAAACCATGTGGTCCAGGACCTGCCCGTGCCCCAGCCGGTAACCGCGCCGCCCGCCCGGCAAGAGGTACGGGGCGTTGGACATGGACTCCATGCCGCCGGCCACCATGATGGCGCCGTCCCCGGCCCGCAGGTCGTTGGCCGCCATCATGACGGACCGCATCCCCGAGCCGCACACCTTGTGCAGGGTCACCGCTGGCACGCTGTCCGGAAGTCCCGCAAACCGCATGGCTTGCCGGGCTGGGGCCTGGCCGACTCCGGCCTGGAGGACGTTGCCCATGATGACCTGGTCCACCTGTCCAGGCTCGATCCCGGCGCGCCTCACGGCTTCGCCAATGGCGATGGCTCCCAGCCTCGGGGCCGAAAGCGAGGCCAGTTGTCCCAGGAAGCTACCGATGGGTGTCCGCGCTGCGCTCACCACGTAAATCGCCTCCATGGCTCGCACCTCCCGGCGCATTGTAGCGCCGAAGGTGCGGGTAGACTTGACCGATGCGCTGGCTAGCCTTGGATATCGGTGCCCGACGGGTCGGGGCGGCCCTTTCCGATTCCAGCGAAAAGGTCGTCACCCCCCACGGCACGCTGGCCTTCGGGTCCCCCGAGGCTCTTGCGGAGCAGGTGGCGGGCCTCGTGGCCAGATGGGGTGTGGAGGCGGTGGTGGTCGGCGTCCCTCTGACTCAACGAGGGAAAAGCCGCGGCGAAGCACGGGTTTTGGCGGTGGTGGAGGCCCTGCGCCGGAGGCTTACGGTTCCCGTGCGCACCTTCGACGAGCGGGGCACCACCCAGGAGGCCTTGGCCCGCCTCGGTGAGCGCGGCTTTACCGGCAAAAAGAAAAAGGCCACCGCTGACGCTGTCGCCGCGGCTGTCCTTTTGGAAACATTTCTGGCCTTGCCTCGAGAACGCACAGAGAAAGACCTGATTGGCGGTTGACCTGGCAGGTGCGCGGTGCTAGCTTTGGATGCGTGACAGGGGAGGGATGGCCATGGCCCAAGGCTACGCAACCTTCGGTAACTTTCTCCTTCTGAAAAAGCGCAGCGAGGACGCCCTGGGGTCGCTTTGGCGGGCCGGGGAAATGGAAGCCACTGGGTTCAAGCGCATCGTGTGGCTGCGGCGCTTCGACGGAAGCGGTTTCGATCGCCAGGCGCTAGCGGCGGAGTTTCCCCTTGCCGAGGAAATTGCCAAGACCCTCAAGGCCACCAACGTGGTTTCCGGCGCCACCGTGGGCAAGGTGGATGGCGTGCCGTATATGGCCTGGGACTACTTCCCCGGGCAGCCTTTGGACCAGCTTTTGGCCCGGGTCCAGCAGGAGCAGTTCCCCATTGCCATTGACAACTGCCTTTTGATTGCGGAAAAGCTGGCGGCTGCCCTGGCCGCGGCCATGGCCCTGGAGCACGAGGGGGAGCCGGTCATTCATGGGTTTTTGGTGCCCAACCTGGTGGTACTGTCCAACGACGGCGAAGCTCGGCTCGCGGGCTTTGGCTTGGCCAAGGGTCTTTTAGCCAACTTGGACCGTTCCGGCATGCACGAGCTGGCGGCTCCCTACTTGGCGCCGGAGGTTTTGGCGACGGGCCACCCCAGCCGCCGCGGCGATGTCTACTCCCTTGGCGCCATCCTCTACCAGCTCTTTTCCGGCGCGCCGTTGCCTGCCGATCCCCAGGCGCGGGCGCAGGCGGTGGCCCAACCCCAGCTCGCCGTCGACGAGGGGCCGGTGCCCGAGGATGTGGCGGCGGTGTTGCGCAGGGCTTTGGCCCAAAGGCCGGAGGATCGGTACTCCTCGGCCGTGGACTTCAAACGCGACCTGGAAAAGCTGCTTTACGGCGGGGCCTACTCGCCCACGACGTTCAACCTGGCCCTGTTCATGGACCGCCTCTACCGGCAGGAAATCGAGGAGGAGGACCGGGAGCTCCAGAGGGAAAAGAACCTGGACGTGACGCCCTACTACAAGCCGCCCAAAGCTCCCTCGGCGCCGGCGCCCGCCGCCGCTCCTGCCCCGGCGAGCCGCGCGGGTCTCTACGTGGCCGTGGGTGCCGTGGTGGTTCTCCTCGGCGTCGTGGGGTTCCTCGTGACCCGGCCCAAGGGTCCCAGCGAAGAGGAAACGCGGCGGCAGGTCCAAGCCATGCTCACGGAGGAGCTGGCCAAACGCGAGCAGGCGCTGCGGGAGGAGCTGGAACGCTCACGGCAGGAAACGGAAGCCTTGAAGCAGCAGCTGGCGGAAATCCAGAAAAAGGCGGCTACCGGAGCGCAAAAGCTGACCTCTGAAGAACAAAGGAAATTGGAAGAAGCCCAGCGCCTCCTGGCCCAGCGGGAAGAAGAGCAGCGTCGGAAGGAAGCCGAGCTGGCCAAGGTCCAGCAGGAAAAGGCCAAAGCCGCGGTGGCGCCGCCTGCTGCCTTGCCTACGGCCGTGCCCACGGCCGTTCCTTCGCCCACGGTGGCGGCCATCCAGGAGGTTCCGACGCCATCCCCCGCAGCCCCAACGCCGGTCCCGTCCCCCACTCCTGAACCCACCAAAGCGCCGGTGGTGGCGCAGATCCCGGTGCCCACCCCCGGTGGAGCTGGGATCCGGGAAGACCAGTACTTCGACCCTTCGGAAGTTGACACCATGCCTCAGGCGATTTTGGAAGAAAAGGCGGTTCTGCCTATGGCGGCCAAGCGCGCCAAGCTGACCCAAGTAGCCGTGGTCATCGTGCAGGTGGTGGTGAACGCTCGAGGGGTAGTGGAAGAGGCCAGAATCCTCCGCGGCTACCCCGTGGGCGGGTTCGGGATTGACGAAGCGTGCCTGGAGGCCGCCAAGAAGCACCGCTTCCGTCCGGCCACCAAGGGTGGGGTGCGGGTCAAGACCACGGCAACGTTGACGTTTATCGTGGACCCCACCAAGTAAGCCGCGAGTCCCCGGAAACCGGGCCGCGGGCTTTTGCGCCCGCGGCCTTAGCTTTTAGCGGATTTGAGACTGGCAAGAAACTCGCGGTTGGTGGGGAACTGCTTGAGCTTGGCGAGCAAGAGCTGCATGGCCTCGTGGTTGGGAAGGGTGGCCAGGGCTCGCCTAAGGAGGTGCAGCTTTTCCACTTCCTCCCGCGAGTAAAGCTTTTCTTCCTTCCTCGTCCCGGAGCTGGAAATGTGAATGCAAGGGAAGATCCGCCGCTCGAAAAGGTCGCGAGTGAGGACGATTTCCATGTTGCCGGTGCCTTTGAACTCCTGAAAGATCACCTCGTCCATGCGCGATCCCGTGTCCACGAGGCAGGTGGCCACGATGGTCAGGGAACCCCCATCTTCCACGTTGCGCGCCGAGCCAAAGAACCTCCGGGGTTTTTCCATGGTGCGGGCGTCCATGCCACCCGAAAGGATACGCCCCGAGCCTTTTTGGATGTTGTTGTAGGCGCGGGACATGCGGGTGAGAGAATCCACGAAGACCACCACATTGCGCCCCAGCTCCACGAGCCGCCGTGCCCGCTCCAGGACCATTTCGGAAATGGCGATGTGGGAGGCGGCGTCTTGGTCCGATGACGACGCGAAAACTTCGCCCCGCACGACGCTGCGGGTCCAGTGGGTGACTTCTTCGGGACGCTCGTCCACCAAAAGCACGAAGATGTGCACGTCCGGGTGGTTGACGGCGATGGCGTGGGCAAGCTGCTGGAGGAGGGTGGTCTTGCCGGTTTTGGGTGGAGCGACGATGAGGCAGCGTTGGCCTTTGCCCATGGGAGCCAAAAGCTCGATCACTCGGGTTTCGAGCACATCAGGTGTGGTTTCCAAGCGGAACCGCTCGGTGGGATCGATGGAAACCAGCTCCGAAAACGGGATAGCTCGTTCCCGATATTCCCGGGGCGACAATCCCTCGATGGTTTCGAGCTCGGTGACCACGGAAGCGTTGCCGTTGGTGGTGCCTCGGCCGGAAAGCCTTACCCCAGGTTCCAGGTGCCACTGGGCGACTAGGCGCGGATCCACGAGGGGGTCGCCCGGCGCCGGCCGAAGGCCGCGAGAAAGCTGTGAAAGAAACGCTTTTCCGTCTTCGGCCAGGCGCAGAAAGCCTTCCAAGGGTTGGCTTGCCTGCCAGTGGGTTTTCCTTCTTCGACTCCCAATTCGCCGTTTGCGAGGTTTTTTGTGAGCGCTTGCTAGGCGCTCTGAGCTTTCAGCCATCGAGTTTGCTCCCTGGCCTTGGGTTGCACGTTTCGTCGGGCACCGAAGGCCTTTTGCCGTTGTCGAGACCGGCGCCGAGGTGGCGCCGCCCGTACTTTACTCCATCCCTTCCTTCCCGCCAAGGTTGGAGGTGGGAACGGTAAACCCCTCGGCTTCCAAACTTCTGGCGAAAACCTCCACCACCTCAGGGTCCCAGTATCCCTTGGCCGTTTCTTCCCGGAGAATGCCAACGGCTTGCGCCGGTGCGAGGGCCTTGCGGTAAGGGCGGTGGGAGGTGAGGGCATCGAACACGTCCACCACTTGGAAAACCCGAGCGAGGTAGGGGATTTGGTCTCCCCGCAAGCCGTCGGGGTAGCCGCTGCCATCCCGTCGCTCGTGGTGGTGGCGGATGATGGGCAGTACGGGCCTCAGGGTTCGGAGTGGGGAGCAGATGTGCACGCCGATCTCCACGTGAGAGCGCATGACGACCCACTCTTCCGCCGTGAGGGGTCCGGGTTTGTGCAGGATGGCGTCGGGGATGCCAATTTTCCCGATATCGTGCAGGTACCCGGCGCGCCGCAGGGCCTTGAGTTCTTCTTCGCCGAGGCCGAGCTTGTGCCCCAGCCAAACGGAAAGGTGCGACAGGCGATCGCAGTGCTCGCCGGTTCCCTCGTCCCGCGCCTCCACGGCTCTCGCCACAGCGAAAAGCATGCGCTCGGCGTCGTCCAGATCCTGAATGAGCCGGCGGTAGCTCACGAGGTTGCGGACGCGCACCTCGAGCTCCACGAGATCGAAGGGCTTGGCCAAGAAGTCCGTGGCTCCCGCCTCCAAAGCTGCCAGCCTGACGTCTCGCGAGTCCAAACCGGTGAGAACCACCACCGGCAAGAGGCGAGTTTCGGGGTCGGCTTTGAGGCGGCGGCAAACCTCGAACCCGTCCATGCCCGGCATGCGCAGGTCGAGAAGGATCACGTCGGGGTTCCGATCTTTGGCCAAAAGCAGCGCTGTTGGGCCATCCAGCGCTTGCCAGACCTCGTACCCCAGGGGCTCCAGGGCCTGGGCCAGGGCTTCGGTGTTGCTGACCTGGTCGTCAACGACAAGCACGCGCCCGGCGAGGTTCAAGACTCCGGCCTCCGCTCGTTTGATTCTAGGTCTCGGGCGGGAAAACACAAAGCCCCCGGTTTCCCGGGGGCCTTGGGAAAGGAGGAGGGCTTTTACGGCATTCGGAACACCACGAAGCGCTTAGTTCCTTCGCGGTATACGTAAAGACGCACGGCTTGCCCTGGCCGCAGCTTCTCCAGCCTGGAGTTGAACTCGTCCACCGAGCTCACCTCCTGGCCGTTGACTTCCAGGATCACATCGCCCGGCGCAACTCCCGCCTCGTCGGCGACTGAAAGGTCCTCCACATCCTGGACCAACACGCCGAGAACGGTGTTGGGGATGTCGAACTGGCGGCGCAGGCGAGGGGTGAGGTCGGTCACGTCGAGTCCGAGCTTGGCGGCCGCTTCTTGGGGTTCGGCGCTTTCTTCCCCTTCTTCTTCCTCGCCTTCGTTCTTGCGTTCGGCGAGGACCGCGGTGAGGGTCTTTCTCTTGCCATCGCGGATGATTTCCAGCTCCACCTTGGTGCCGGGGGCCATGTAGGCCACGGTGTCGATGAGCTCCCGCTGGGACTTGATGGGTTTGCCGTTGATGGCCACGACGACGTCCCCGTGTTTCAAACCGGCCTTGGCCGCTGGGCTGTTCTCCATGACGTCGTGGACCAAGGCGCCGTCCCGCGACGGCAAATTGAAGGCTTCCTGATCTTCGGCGCTCACGCTGGTGATGTTGACGCCCAAATAGCCGCGGACCACTTTGCCTTTTTCCTTGAGCTGCGGCAGGATCGCCTTGGCGGTATTGACCGGGACCGCAAAACCCATGTTTTCGGCACCGGCATTCATGGCGGTATTGATCCCCACCACCTCGCCTTTGAGGTTGATGAGGGGGCCGCCGGAGTTGCCGCGGTTGATGGCGGCATCGGTTTGAATGAAGTTTTCAAAGGACTGGGTGGTCCGGGAGAGGTTCAGCGTTCGCCCTTTTCCGGAAATGACGCCCACCGTCACCGTCTGGCCGATCCCCAAGGGGTTGCCCACGGCCATGACCCACTCGCCCACTTTGAGGGCATCGGAGTCGCCCAGCTTCAGGTACGCAAAGGGCCCTTTGCCCTGGACCTTGATGAGCGCCAGATCGGTGGCTGGATCCCGCCCCACGACTTTAGCCTCGTAGCGGGTCCGGTCGTCGGTAAACACGAAGATCTTCTCGGCGTTGGCGACCACGTGGTTGTTGGTGAGGGCGAGACCATCGGCGGAGATCAAAAACGCGCTCCCGGCGCCGAAGGCCTTTTGCCGGGGCAGGTTTCTCGGCCCAAAGAAAAACTCGAAGGGGTCCATGTTGGGGTGCATGCGGCGCAGGTCCTGGGGAGAAACCACGTCTTCGGTGGTGACCGCCAGCACCGCCGGCATGACCTCTTGGGCGAGGGTCGCGAAGTCCGGGAAGTTCTTGGCCGGAGCGGCCACCCCAGGGTTCGTTTGCGCTTGGGTCGTTGACGACAGGTTGGAACCCCCAGTGAACACCACGCCGGCGGTAAACCCGGCCACACCTACCGCGGCCAGGGCCAGCATCCAGCTTCTCCGTGTCGGCTTCATAACTGTCTCCTTTCACGGGCCCCAAGCCCGCACCAAATTTTGAGAGCAAGAACCGTGCCATGAAATGTCCAGCCAAACCCGGGGAGCCTAGCGTGTCATTTTGGCCGGATACCTCGCGGGCCGGCCACGACCACCCGGTCTTTCCCGGAGTTTTTCGCCACGTACATGGCTTGGTCAGCTTCCCGCAGGAGCAAGTTGCGCTTTTGGTCGGAGCTTCCCTCCCGGGGGACATGGTCGGGGTACACGGCCACCCCGACGGAGCAGGTGAGGGGGCCCTGGAACTCCACGGGGCCTGGGGCCCAGGAGAAACGACCCCGCAGGAAAGGCTGCTTGCGGATGGCCTGGCGGATCTCCTCGGCGACGCGGGCGGCGGCGTCCACGTCCAAGCCCGGGAGGATCACCACGAACTCGTCCCCCCCGTAGCGGGCCAGGGTGACACCGGGAAGGCGCACGGTGCGCCGCAAGACGTAGCCCACCTCCTTCAGCACCTGGCTTCCCGCCAAGTGGCCGTGGGTGTCGTTCACGTTCTTGAAGTTGTCCAGGTCGAGAAAAAGCAGCGCCACGCGGCTGCCCGCAGCGTCCGCCCGCTCCAAGTCCTCGGCAAGGCGGCGGTGGAAGTGGCGGTCGTTGGCCAGGCCCGTAAGGTCGTCCGAGCGTGCCGCTTCCCCAGCGCGCCGGGCGTCCAAAAGGTTTTGCAGGGAAACGGCGGTGTAGGCGGCAAAAATCCCCAGAAGGTCCTTGTCCCGCTCGTTGAAGGGCTCACCGTCCAAGCGGTTGACCAGTTCCAAAACCCCGCACACGGTGTGCCCGAGGCGGATGGGTACGGCGAGAAGCGTGCGGGTGCGAAAGGCGGCTTGCTCGTCGAAACGGGGGCAAAAGTTGGGGTCCGAGGCCACGTCTTTGACCACGTGGGGCAAGCCGCTGCGGTACACGAAACCGGCGACCCCTTCCGCCACAGCGATCCGCTGGCCGAGAAGGGCTTGGGCGGCGGGCCCAAAGGCGGCCACGAAATAAAGGTACGGGGCCTGGCCTTCCGGGGAGCGCTCGAAGGGGTTGTCCAAAAGCAGTGACCCAGCTTCCGAGGGAACAAAAGCGTTGGCCCGCTGCAGGACCTCCTGAAAGAAGGCCGCGGCCGGCATGACCTCCGGGACCCCCGTATCCCGGCGGTAGCGCTCGATGAAGGCTTCCAACTGGTTCGGAGGAAGGACCTCGACCTGGTGGAGCGCTTCAGCCATGAACCAAGTCTAGCGCACGGGCGAGGAGGGTTTGTTTTTCTTGGGTGAAGCCCTATGCTAAAAGGTGAAAGAGAGGGCAGGGGCCACGGAAGAGCATCGGGACCGTCGCCGTTTCGTGAGGTTCCCCGCCGAATTTGCGGTATTGGTTCGCCAGCTGGACCCGGCGGAAACGGAAAACCTCGGCAAGACCGAGGTCGTGGGCCGGGGCGGCTGTCTTTTCGTTCACCCTTACCCGTTGGGGCTAGAAGAGACCTTGGATCTTTTCATTTCCGCTCGTGGCTCGGTGATCAAGGCCAAGGCGAGGGTGGCGTACGAAACCCAACGCGAA
>JBAMMG010000070.1:0-25028 GCA_039793905.1 Thermoanaerobaculum sp.
GCCCAGATCCAGGATCTCCCCGGCACGGGAAATACCTTCGCCGTAAAGGATGTCGAACTCCGCCACGCGAAAGGGCGCCGCCAGCTTGTTTTTCACCACCTTCACCTTGGTTCGGTTGCCCACCACTTCCTCGCCGGACTTAATGGGCGCCACCCGCCGGATGTCCAGGCGCACGGAAGCGTAAAACTTGAGGGCGCGGCCACCGGTCGTGGTTTCCGGGTTCCCGAACATGACCCCGATTTTTTCCCGAATTTGGTTGATGAAAATGACGCAGGTCTTGGACTTGGAGACGACGCCCGTGAGCTTGCGCAGAGCTTGGGACATGAGCCGGGCCTGGAGGCCCATGGAGGCATCCCCCATTTCCCCCTCCAGCTCCGCCCGCGGTACCAGAGCCGCCACCGAGTCAATGACCACCACGTCCACCGAGCCGGAGCGGATGAGGGTTTCGGCAATTTCCAGAGCTTGCTCGCCGTTGTCGGGCTGGGAAACCAAGAGATTGTCCACGTCAACCCCGAGCTTGGCCGAGTACTCGGGGTCCAAGGCGTGTTCGGCGTCAATGAACGCGGCCAACCCCCCCTGCTTTTGCGCTTCGGCAATGACGTGGAGTGCCAGCGTGGTTTTTCCGGAAGACTCCGGGCCGTAAATTTCCACCACCCGCCCCCGGGGCATGCCACCCACGCCGAGAGCCGCGTCCAGCCCCAGGGAACCTGTAGGGATCACCTGCACGGCCAGGGCTTCCCTTTGGCCCAAACGCATGATGGCGCCCTTGCCGAACTGCCGCTCGATTTGCGACACGGCCACTTCTAAGGCCTTGAGTTTGTCGGGACTCACATCACCCATGGGACACGCTCCTTCCTGCGGCGTGGACGGGACCGGATACCCAGGGGAACCTTACCACCCGGAGAGCAACGGGTCAACGCTTTTCCGGGGGCGTTCCTTCGGGCGTGAAGCGGTAACCCACACCCCGCACCGAGTGAATATACCGCGGGCGGCGAGGGTCGGGCTCGAAGTACCGGCGCAGGCGCACGATGAAGTTGTCAATGGTGCGGGACGAAGAGCCGTACTTGTACCCCCACACCCGGTCGAGGATGAGCTCCCGGGAAACCACCTGGCCCTGCATTTCCACCAGGAGCTTCATGAGCATGCATTCCTTTTCCGTGAGCTCCACCTCGCCGTGGGGGCCGCGAGCCTTGAAGGTGCGGAAGTTGATCTCGCTGTCCCCGAAGCGGAAGAGCCCCCGCTCCGCCACCGGCGTTTTGAACCACTCCTGCCGGCGAAGGATCCCCTTGATGCGCAAAACCAGCTCTTCCAAAAGGAAGGGCTTGGTCATGTAGTCGTCGCCTCCCTGCCTCAGCCCTTGGAGCCTGTCGGCGTCGGAGGATTTGGCAGTGAGGAAAAGGATGGGCACGCGGTTGCCCATGTCCCGCAGGCGCTGGCACACCTCGAACCCGGAAATCCCGGGGAGCATGACGTCCAGCACCACCAAATCGAAGTCCTCGTTGGAGAGGCGCTCCAGGGCTTGCTCGCCATCGTGGACGACGGTGGCGTCGTACCCCTCGAACCGCAGGTTATGGGCCAAAGCTTCAGCCAAGTGCTTCTCGTCTTCCACCACCAGGATCTTAGCTGCCATGGCTCACCTCGCCGTTATCGTACTCCAAGTCAACTTCCCCGTCTACAAGGTGGGCACCCGGGAGGATGAGCCGGAAACTGGCCCCCCGCCCCGGCCCGGGGCTTTCCGCCACCAGTTTCCCCCCGTGGGCCTTGGCGATTTCCCGGGCCACGAAAAGGCCGATGCCGGTGCCGGGGGTGCGGCGCGCCACCTCGTCGCCACCGCGGTAAAACACCCCAAAGATTTTGGGCAATTCCTCCGGGGAAATGCCGATGCCGTTGTCGCGCACCTCCAGGATCGCCTGGCCCTGCTCCACCCACAGACGCACCCAAACCTTGGGATCCGTTGCCGCGGCGTACTTGAAGGCGTTTTCCAAGAGGTTGGAGAGGATGATGCTGACCCCTTCGGGGTCATGGGGCACCCGAACCCCGGCAGCGATATCCCCTTCCAACTGGATACCGCGGGCTTCCGCTCGCCCCTGGGCCACCATGAGTTCCTCCTCCACCAGCTGGGAGAGATCCGCCACCTGGATGTTGAGGCGGTGCACACCTGAAGCAAAGCGGGTGAGCTCCAGGATTTTTTCCACGAGGTTCTGGAGGCGTTCGGCATCGGCCAAGGCGTTGCGGAGGAACTGCTCCCGGGCAGGCCCCTGAGCGCGTCCCGAAAGCACCGTTTCCAAACTCAAGCGGATCCCGGCAATGGGGGTTTTGAGCTCGTGAGTCACGGCCGAAATGAAGTTTTGGCGCTGCTGCTCCAGCACCGCCTCCTGCCGCAGCATCTTCCACAGGAGCGCCACCACCGCGGCCATGCCGACCCAAAAGAAGACCCCCTCGCTCACCACCATGAGCACCCGCCGCTGGTAGCGAATGGTGGCCACTTCCCAGCGCTCCCGGTCGGGAGCCAAGGCGTACCCGGGAAAAGGCAGGCCCAGGGGAACCGTTTCCATGCCCCGGGGCCGCAACGCGCCGGGCAGGAGGAGCCACGCTCCCGCCTCTTCTTCATCCACCCACCGCCTCACCACCTCGAGGGGCATGCCCAGCTCTGCCGAGAGCCCCGCCCGCACCGGCACCAAAAGCACGAGGCTACCCCCGCGCACCTCCCACTTTTTTTCGTTTACCGTCCGGGGTACGAGCAGCAAAGACGCAAAAGGCGGCTTGGGGGAAGGCACGCTGCCGCTGCTCACCGAAGCTTGAAGCCTTGCCAGACGCTCGGAAACCACGGCTGCCGCTCGCCGCAACCCGTCCACCATGAGCTGGCGCTCGAGCCGCAAGCGAACGCTGTTTTCCCGCAGGGAGTACACCACCCACCAGGTGAATTGGGCGTTGAGAACCACGGCCAGCACCACGAGAACCACCACGTGGCGCATGGCGAAGCGGGTGTCGGCACGCACCTCGCGAGTATACCCAAGACACAGTTGACACCGGGATGTCGCCCTTCCACAATCGCCCCGTGAGCGGGGAAAGCTCGCTTTTGGTACGCGGGGGAACGGTCGTGCCCATGACCGAGCCCGGTGCTTTTTTCACCGGAGATGTTCTCATTCGGGGCACCCGTATTGCCGCTGTAGCCCCGGAAACCCCGCCCGGGGACCGCACCCTTGACGCCCGGGGGTGCCTGGTGCTCCCCGGCTTCGTGCAAACCCACGTCCACGTGGTGCAAACCCTCGCCCGCCACCGGGCCGAAGGCCTCCCGCTTTTGGCGTGGCTTGCCACGCGCGTTTGGCCTTACGAGGCCGCCCTCACCGAGGAGGAAGTTGCCGCGGCGGCGCGACTGGGGGTTGCCGAGCTTTTGCTTTCGGGAACCACAGCCGCTCTCGATATGGGCACGGTCCATCACCACCATCAGGTGTTTGCGGCTGCTGCCGAGTTGGGGATCCGCTTCGTTTCCGGCAAGTGCCACATGGACCGGGGGGAGCAGGTGCCGCCGGGACTTTTGGAAGACCGGGAGGAATCTCTGGCCGACGCCGAGCACTTGGCGGCCCGCTGGCACGGTTACGCCTCCCGATTGCGCTACGCCGTGGCCCCGCGGTTCGTGCTCTCCTGCTCCCCTGAGCTCCTCATCGCCTGCGTGGAGCTTGCCAGGGGCCGCGGGCTCGTGCTCCATACCCACGCCAGCGAAAACCGCGAGGAAACCCAGCTCGTGCGCTCCCTCACGGGCAAGGGCAACGTCGCGTACTTGGCCGACTTGGGTTTTTCCGGGCCTGATGCGGTCCTCGCCCACTGCGTGCACCTGGAGGACGGGGAATACGACCTTCTGGCGCGAACGCGCACCGGCATCGCCCATTGCCCGGGAGCCAACCTCAAGCTGGCTTCGGGAATTGCCGACCTGCCCCGCCTGTTGGCGGTAGGCGCCCGGGTGGGCCTGGGAGCCGACGGTCCTCCTTGCAACAACCGCCTCTCCATCTTCCACGAGATGGCCTTGGCGGGCACGCTCCACAACCTGCGCCACGGGGCCGGGAGCATCTCCCCGTGGCAGGTTCTGGAGCTGGCCACCTGGCGGGGGGCGGAGGTGCTGGGGTGGAGGGGCGAGCTGGGGCGTCTCGAACCCGGCTATCTGGCGGACCTGGTGGTTCTCGAACCTTCCTTGAGCTGGGAGCCGTGGGGCGATCCGGCCAGCATGGTAGTCTTTTCGGGCGGGGCAGCCAACGTGCGGCACGTGGTCGTGCACGGCCAAATCGTGGTGGAGGACGGGCAGTTGCTCACGGCGGACGCTGCCGCCATTGGCGAAGACGCCCGCAAGGCTGCCGGTGCCGTCGCGAAAAGGCTGAGGTGGACATGATCCTGCGGCCGAAGTACCGCATCGCGGAGCTGGACCAGTACCTGGCGCGGCGGGATTACGCCGCCGCCCTCTCGGCCATCGCCGAAGAGCTCAAGCGCCACCCTGAGAACTTCAACTTGCTCCTGCGGCAAGCCGAAATCTTAGGCCTGGCTGGGGATCGCGAACACGCCATCGAGGTTTACCGCAACCTCGCCCGGCACTTCGCCAAACAGGGCCGCTACAGCATGGCCATTGCCGTCACCAACAAGATCCTTCGTTTGGACCCGAACTTGACGGACGCCGCCGCCGAGCTTCAGGAGCTTTTGGCCGCGCAACAAGCGGAGGAGGAGCGGGCCCGAGCCCTTTTGGCCCAAGCTACCAAGACCCCACCCGTGCGTGTGACCCCGACACCACCACCACCCCCGGAACCACCGCCAGCTCCTCCCCAAGAAGCCGAGGCTTTGCGGTTTTTCTCTGCCTTCCCCCGCCAAGCCCTGGCTGAGCTTTTGGGCTCCACCTCGGTGCGGTCCTACGGTGCCGGCGACCCCATCGTGCGGGAAGGGGACTACGGCGATTCGCTGTTCCTCATCGTGGACGGTAAAGTGCGGGTGGAGGCCACCGACCCCCGGGGACGCAAGGTGGTGCTGGCAACCCTCGGGGCCGGGGATTTCTTTGGCGAGGTGGCCGTGCTCACGGGCAAACCCCGCACCGCCACGGTGGTGGCCGAGGATACGGTGACCGTCATCGAGCTTTCCCGGGAAACCCTGGCCCAGATTTCCCAGCGCCACCCGGAGGTTTCCCAGGTGCTGGAACGCTTTTACAACGAGCGGGCCCAAGCCACCGTGGCCGTGATGCTGGCACGCCTGCGGGAAACGTCATGAGCTCCGTGTCCTGTCAGCTGGTCGCGCGGTTTCTTCGCCTTGCCGTAGGCGATCCGACGGCGCCAGCATTTTTGGACGCCGACGGCCACCTTTTGGCCCCACGCGGGCTTTTAGCGCAGCAGGCCGAGCAGCTCGGTGAGCTTTACCGCCGCTTGCAACTCGCCCCGCAGCCAGTGGTGCTTTCCCTGCCCAACGGGCCGGCCCTCGTGGCCCATTTTTTGGCCCTGCGCTCCCTGGGGCACCCCGTGGCCTTAGCCGACGCCACCGCCCCGTACCCCGAGCTTTCGCGGATAGCCTCGGCGGTGGGAGCAGCTGCCATGGTGGCCAACCTCGAGCGCCTTGGCCACGGCCAGGAGCTTTTGCCCCCAGGGGTGGGGGTGGAACTGGGCGCGGCGGATCCGGTGCCGATTCCGAAAGGGACGGCCGTTTTCAAGCTGTCCTCGGGTTCCACCGGCGAGCCCCAGGCCTTCGCCGCCGCCGCCCATCAGCTCTTGGCCGACAGCTCCCACATCTTCCGGACCATGGGGATCCGCCGGCAGGACCGAACGCTAGCCGCGATTCCCCTGACCCACTCCTACGGTTTGGGTTCGTGTCTGGTGCCGCTTCTGGCATGGGGGACACCCTTGGTGCTCCCCTCGTGCAACTTGCCGGCGGCTTTGGCCCACACCCTCGCGGCGGCCGACGTGGAGCATTTCCCGGCGGTGCCGGCCATGATCAGGGCCCTGGCCTCGCTCCCCGACCTCACCCCCTGGCCTTCCCTGCGGGTGTGCCTCACCGCCGGGGCGCCCTTGGCACCCAGGGACGCCGCTGCCTTCTACCGGGCCACCGGCCACAAACCCCACGTTTTTTACGGCTCCTCCGAATGCGGCGGCATTACCTACGACCGGAGCGCCGCCTGCCCCCACGAGGAAGGAGCGGTGGGTTCCCCCCTTGAAGGCGTCCAGGTGGACGTGGTGGATGAGGAAGGCCGTCCGCTCCCCAAGGGCCACGAAGGACGGGTCCGGGTGCGCTCCCGGGCCGTGGTCCTGGGCGCTGTGCCGCCCCTTGCTGACCCCAAGGTCCTCACCCCCAGGTGTTTCCTCACCGGCGACGCCGGCTTTTTCGACGGCGATGGGGTCCTGCACTTGACCGGCCGGCTTTCAGAAGTCGTGAACGTCGCCGGGAAGAAGGTGCACCCCGAGGAGGTCCGCCGCGTGCTCGAGGCCATCCCCGGGGTGACGAGCGCCGCGGTGGTGGGCGTCCCCGACCCCCACCGCGGCCAGGTGCTGGGAGCCGTGCTCGCCGTGGCCCCCCACGCTGAGCTTTCGGTCCACCGCATCGTGAGCTTTTGCCGCGCCCGTTTGGCGCCGTACAAAGTGCCGCGCAAGGTGGTCCTGGTGCCGGAGCTGCCGGTCACCGCTCGAGGAAAGGTCGCCAAACGGGAGCTTTTGGCTCTCCTCACCTCCCGAAGGTCCAGCCAGGAGGGTTGAAACACACCCTGCTTCATGTGGGAAGCCACCGCAAAGGTGGTAGTCTTTGGCTGTGACGGCCCAAGTGGAGGGACGGCGGTTCCTGCTTTTGGCCGCCGGCGACAGGCTGGCGGCAGTGGAAGCCCGCCAGGTGCGGCGCATCCTCCGTGCCCTTCCCACGGTGCCGCTGCCCGGCGCCCAGCCGGAGCTTTTGGGGCTTGCCGAGTTTGCCGGGGAACCACTCCCGGTCCTGGACTTGACGCGGCTTTTGGGTGCCACCCCGGGGGCCACGCCGGCCTTTCCCGTGACCGTGGTGGTTTGGGCGGGGCCGGCTTCCGGGAAAGAGCTGGTGGGCTTAGCCGCCGATGCCGCCCTGGATCTCGTGACGATTCCGGAGGAACGGGTGACCCCAGGAGGCGAAGGGCTGGTGGCCGGGGAAGCGGTGCTGCCCCAAGGCACCGTGGAGCTCCTGGACCTTGCCCGCTTGGGGGCAGCATGAGCCCGAGCCCGCACCTCGTGTTCCGGCGCTTTGGGGTTCTTTGGGCCGTTCCCGCCCACCACGTCACCGCCCTGGTGGTAGGTAAATCCCCGGAAGTCAGGGTTGGTGACCAAAGTCTCGAAGCAGACGCGGTCCTGGGGGTTACTTCCGAGTTGAAGGTGGTGGCGCCAGGCCCCGTCTTTTCGGCCTTTTGGCCCTTTGCCTGCACGGGTCTGGCCCTTGTCAACCGTGAGCCAACGGTGGTGCTGGCCCCTGGGGCCTGGCCACCGTTGCTCGTCAAGGGGGAGTCATGAGGGAACAGGAAAAAGCCGTCGCCATCGTGCCCGTTCTGGGAATCGCTTTGTTGGGGTTTTTGGGCCTTTTAGGGTTCGCCGGCCTGCTTTTGGCCACAAGCTACGGCTTGCCACGCTGGGTTCTCGATACCTACTTCGTGGTGGCCCTGGGGGTCCTCGGCCTTTACGTGGGCTTGGTTCTGCAGCCGTCGCGGAAGCTCGCCCGGCGTTTTGCCCGCTTGGCCGCCCAGGCCCAGCACGCCGAGAGGGCCTTTGACCAGGTGCTCAAGCACCTCCAAGCTGGAGATCTGGTGGCTGCCCAGGCCGGGGCCCGCGCCCTCGCCCCTGGGGTGGAGCCGCAGTTTCTGGCTGCAACCAGGGCGTTCAGCGCCCTGGTGCAGCAAATCCTCGGCAGCTCGGTGGACGTGGCCTTGGCCGGACAGCAAGTCCAAAACACCGCCTCGGAGCTGGCCTCGGGCTCCTCCGAGCAGGCGGCGGCGGTGGTGGAAATTACGGCCACCATGGAGGAGCTGGCCCGGACCGCGGCGCAAATTGCCACTAACGCTGCCAACCAGGCCGAGCTGGCAGCGCAAGCGGAGGACGCGGGGACGGTGGGCGCTGCGGCGGTGGAAGACGCGGTCCGGGGAGTAGAGGAGGTGCAAAAGCGCATTGCCGCCATCGCCACCCGCGCCGACTCCCTGGGCACCCGCTCCCGGGAGATTTACCGGGTTTTGGACCTCATCACCGAAATCGCCCAAGAAACCCATATCCTCTCCCTCAACGCCGCCATCGAGGCCACCGCCGCCGGGGAGCACGGCCGCCGCTTTTCGGTGGTGGCCGACGAGGTGCGGCGCCTGGCCGAGCGCTCCCGAGAGTCGGTGGATTCCGTGCGAACGCTCCTCGAGGAGTTTTCGGCTTCCATCCGCGCCACCGTGGTGGCCACCGAGGAGTCGAGCAAGGAAGTGGCCAAGGTCTTGGAGCGCGCTCGCGCCGCCGCCGCCAGCATCGAGCAGCTGCGCCAAGCGGTAAGCGAAACGGCCCACGCCGCCCGGGAAATCTCCCTCGCCACCCAGCAACAGCGCACCGCCTCGGACCAGGTGGTCCTGACTCTCAAGGAGGTGAGTCAAGTCATCCAAAAGATGGCGGAAGGCCTCAAGGCCTTTTCGGCCACCGCCGAGCGCCTCAGCCAGTTGGCCCTTTCCATCCAGCTCGTGACCCAGTCGTTCCACCTGGACTCGCCCCGCTCGGTCAAACACATCGCCCACACCTTGGCCGAAGCCCTGGGAGCGGAGGCCGGGCACTGGGAGGCTTTGGACACCACCTTTGCCCAGGCCCTCAAGACCTACCGATTCCTCGAAAACGCCTTTCTCACCGATGCTGAGGGCAACCTCGTGGCCTTTACCCCCAACCCCGACCTCAAGCTTCCCGACACGGCCCTGCCCGTAACCGTGGGCCAAAACCTCTCCGAGCGGCCCTGGTTCCAAGCGGTCATGCGGGACCAGCGCACCACCCTCACCCCCCTGTACACCTCCCTCCTCACCGGCCAGCGGTGCTTCACGGTGGCCGCACCGGTGCGTGATCCACAGGGCAACCTGGTGGGGGTTTTGGGTCTCGACGTGAACGCTACCTCGTGGACGAAGATCGCCGCGTGACTGCCGAGCTTTCGGACCTCCTGCCGGTTTTTCTCGCCGAAGCCAGCGGGCGCCTGGAGCGGCTCCATTCCCTCCTCCCGCGCCTGGAAGAGGATCCGGCAAGCCGCAGGGAAGCCCAGCGGGAGCTCCACACCCTCAAGGGCGCCGGCCGCATGCTCAAGCTGCCCTCCTTTGCCGAGCTCTGCCACGAGCTGGAGGAGCTGGTGCAGAAGACCCCGCCGGGGTGGTTTGCAACCTTGGAGGCGGGTTTGGATCGGCTTTCCGCCGCTTTAGAGCAGCTCGCTAAACCCCCAGCGGCCGAAAGCCCCAAGACCGCCCCAGCCCCCGAGCCTTCTCCCGAGCACGTGCGCCTGTCCGCCCGCGACGTGGATCTCTTGGCCGACCGCGCCACCCGCCTCCGCATCCTGGCGCGAGGCGCCGGAGCTTTCCACCGACGCTTGCGGGAGCTCGCCCAGCTCGCTCAGGAAGGGTTGGCGGAGGAGGATCCCCGCCAGGTGCTGTCGGTACTTTCGGCCACCCTCCGCCGCGTCGCTTTGGAGCTGGAGCTCGGCCAGGGGCGCCTCCAGCGCCTGGCCGACGCCCATTTGGACCACGCCGTGAGCCTGCAAATGCAACCCCTGGGGCCTTTCCTCCAGACCCTGGCCCGCCACGCCCGGGAGCTTGGGCGAGAGCTGGGCAAAGAGCTTTCGGTCCAACTTCGGGGGGAAGAGGTGACCCTCGACCGCCGCATTACCCGGGAGCTGGAGGAGGCCCTCATCCACGTGGTGCGCAACGCCGTGGACCACGGGCTGGAGCCGCCGGCGGAGCGGACTCGAGCCGGCAAGCCTGCGGCCGGCGCCCTCACGGTCGAAGCGGCGGCTGGTGGCGGCAAGGTCCGGATTGCCGTAAGCGATGACGGCCGCGGTATTGACCCGGCGCATGTCGTGGCCAAAGCCGTCGAGCGTGGTCTGGTGAGCCGCGAGGAAGCGGCCAGCCTCGCTCCCGAAGCGGTCCTGCATTTCCTCTTTCTCCCCGGCTTTTCCACCCGCGAGGAGGCGTCGGCGGTGTCCGGGCGGGGCGTCGGTCTGGATGCGGTGGCGGCGGCTTGCTCCCGCGTGGGGGGCGAGGTGGACATCGCCTCCACCCCCGGTCGCGGCACCAGGGTTACGCTCACGGTGCCCGCGGCGCGGCGCGGGGAAGAGGTGCTGGTGGTGAAGGTCGGGGAGCTGCGCCTGCTGTACCCTGCCTCGGCGGTCACCCGCTTTCACCTCGTGGAGCGAGGGGCGGTGGTGAGCCGGGGTTCCCGTACCTACGCACGCTTGGGGGAGAGCCTGAAGCCCTACGTGTCCACCCACGGGCTTTTCGGCCAGCCGGCGCCGGAAGTTGTCGTGCTCCTGGAAGGGGAAGTGGCCGGGGCCGAAGTGGCGGTGGCGGTGGATGCCGTCCTGGGGGAAGAGGAGGTCGTCGTCCGGGATTTCGCGTCGTCCCGGGTTTTCCCCAAAAGCCTTTTTGCCGGAGCCGCTGTGACCGGAAGCGGGGAGCCACTGCCACTGCTTTCGCCCCTGGCCCTCAAGCAGCTCCGCTTCCCCGAGCGCCCCCTGCCGGCGCCCCCGAAGGAAGCCAAGGAACGCCTCAAGGTGCTTCTGGTGGACGACTCCTTCGTCACCCGGGAAATGGAGCGGCGGCTCCTGGCCGATGCCGGGCTTTCCGTGCTGGTGGCGGGGGATGGCCAGGAAGCCCTCACCATCCTGGCCGAAACCTCCGTGGATTGCCTGGTCACCGACATCGAGATGCCAGAGATGGACGGGCTGGAGCTCACCCGCCGGGTCCGGTCACTGCCCCAGCTCGCCCACCTGCCGGTCGTCGTGGTTTCCACTCGCGATCGCCCGGAAGACCGCTTGGCAGGGCTGGCCGCCGGTGCCGATGCCTACCTCGCCAAACAAGGCCTCGATGCCAGCGAGCTGGTGGCCCTCGTGCGCCGCTTGGGAGGGCGGGGGTAATGGCCCGGGTCCTCATCGTGGACGACTCGCCCACCGTTCGCGCGGTGCTGCGAAGGCTTTTGAGCCAGCACCCCGACCTTTCGGTGATCGGGGAAGCGGAAAACGGCCAGGAGGCGGTGGAAAAGGCCTTGAAGCTGCGCCCCGACGTGATCCTCATGGACGTGGAAATGCCGGTCATGGACGGCCTTGCCGCCATCGAGCAAACCATGAAGCTTTGCCCGACCTCGATTCTCGTCGTCACCTCCCGGGCCAACCGCGATCGCCTGGCGGTAGCGTTTGAAGCCCTGCGGCGGGGCGCCCTCGAGGTGCTGCCCAAGCCGGAAGCCCCCGGTGGCTGGCACGAGCTGGCCAAAAGGCTGCCGGAAATGGTGCGGACGGCGGCCCGCCTTTCCCCCGCCCCAAAGCTCCCAACAGCGCCGCGGGCGGTTCCAGCCGCCGCGCCGAGGGCTGTGGAGTGTATCCTGGTGGGGGCTTCTACCGGCGGCCCCGGGGCCCTCAGGAGCTTTCTCGACGCCCTCCCAGCCTCCCTCAAAGCGCCGGTGGCCGTGGTCCAGCACATCACCCCCGGTTTCGAGGAAGGGCTAGCCCAGTGGCTGGGCAGCACCACCGGCCGCGATGTGAGGCTCGCGAGCGACGGCGAAAAGCCCCCTCCGGGGGCGGTGCGCCTCGCCCCTGCCGAAGCCCACCTCCGGCTTACCGGAAGGGGGCTTTTGCAGCTCGACACCACCACCCCACCGCGCAACGGCCACCGGCCCTCCGTGGACGTGCTTTTCGAATCGGCTTTGGCCTTTCGCCCCACGCGCCTGGTGGCTATCCTTCTTTCCGGCATGGGAAACGACGGGGCTTCGGGGCTTTTGGCCCTCAAGAACGCGGGGGCCGTCACCGCCGTCCAGGACGAGGCCAGCTGCGCTGTCTTTGGCATGCCCAAGCAAGCTTTGGAGTTGGGCGCTGCCGAGGTGGCGTTGCGCCCTGAGGACCTGGCGCGCTACGTGGCCCTCGTTGCCGGGGAGAAACCGTGAGGCCGCAGGTCCTCGTGGTGGACGACTCACCCCTCGCCCGCGCCGTGGTGGTGCGAACCCTCACCGGCGCCGGGTACGAGGTCCTGGAGGCGGCCGATGCCATGGAAGGCGCGGTCATGGCCTTCCGCGCCCTTCCCCAGGTGGTCCTCACCGATTTGGAAATGCCGGTCATGGACGGGAACCTGCTCCTGCGGCTTTTGAAGAGCGACCCCGCCACCGCCACCATTCCGGTCATCATCCTCACCAGCCACGGCGAGGCCCCGTCCCGCTTTTGGGGCCTGGCCACCGGTGCCGACGCTTACATCACCAAGGACGCTTCCCCTGACGAGCTTTTGGCCGCCGTGGCCAAGCTCGCGGCCCAATCCACCGTGACCTCGGCGCCGGCTGGTCCCCTCCCTCAGGGGCCCTTGGATGTTCTCGCCCGCGTGGCCCGAACCTTGGACTCGGCGCTCATGAAGGCGACCCTCACCGGCTCCCTTTTGGCGCAAGGGATGGGGAGCCCCGATTTGATCACCGCGTGCCGGCGGGTCCTGGGGCTTTTGGGAGAGGTGGTGGATGCCCACCTCCTGGCCGTTGGGGTGGCGGAAGCCCACACCGTGAGCCTTTACGTCGCCGCCAAGACCAACCTTTCCCTGGCCACCTTCGATGCCATCAACCGCGGCCTCCTGGAGCGCCTCCCGGTGACACCCGGTGCCGAGGTTCAGCTCACCTTCGATGGCGAGCACGACGCGGCATCGTCCCCCATTCGGCCCGAAACCATGGCTTACGTACCGCTCCCCTTGCGGGAAGCGGAAGGGGTGCTGGCCATGCTCCCCAAGGAAGAAGCCCCGTTTGCGGAGTTTTCCAAGCCGCTCCTCGAGGAGCTCGCCAACCACCTGGCCCTGGTCCTGGACAACGCGCGGCTGGCCCAGCGCTTGCGGGAGCTTTCGTCCCTGGACAGCCTCACCCGGCTCTTGAACCACCGGGCAGTCCTCGAGAGGTTGGAGGAAGAGCTCGCCCGCGGGGCGCGCCGGGCGCAAAGCGTGGCCGTGGCCCTCTGCGATTTGGACCACTTCAAGGCCATCAACGACACCCATGGCCACCTGGCCGGAGACGCGGTACTGCGCGCCGTGGCCCAGCTTTTCCGCCAGCTGCTGCGAGCTTCCGACGCCGTGGGCCGCTACGGCGGCGAGGAGTTCCTGCTGGTGCTGCCGGAAACGGACCTGGAGGCTGCCCGCCACACCGCCGAGCGCTTGCGGGCAGCCCTGGAAAAGCTGGCGGTGCCCGTTGCTTCGGGCCAAAAGATCCACGTCACGGCTTCCTTTGGCGTGGCCTCCTCGGGCGAAGTGGTGGGTGCCCTCACCCCCGACGCCCTGGTGGCGTTGTCGGACATGCGCTTGTACCAGGCCAAAGCCGCTGGCCGCAACCGCGTCAAGCCGTGACGGCATCCTCACCCACGCCGGCCGCTACCGTGCGGCACCTCGCGCAGCTCGTGGAGCAGGTGAGCGGTAACGTCATCCCTGAAAGCTTCTACCCGTTCCTGGCGGAGGTGGCCCAAGAGCGGCGCTTGGCCCGGGGGTTTGCGGATCTCGCGAGCTACGTCAAGGCCCTGGCCGCTGGCCGTCTGGAGGAGGAGTGGCAAAAGCTCCTTCCCGCCATCACCATCAAGGAATCCTCGTTTTTCCGCACCCCCCAGCACTTCGAGGCGCTGGGAAGCCAGATCATCCCCCAGCTCGTGCACGCTCGCCAAGCCTGCCGGACCCTGCGGCTTTGGAGCGCGGGGTGTGCCCGGGGGGAAGAACCCGCCACCCTGGCCATGGTTTTGGCCGAGCACCCCCTCCTCGCCGGCTGGAGCTGGAGCATCCTCGCCACCGACGTGGACCAGGAGGCCCTGGAGGTGGCTCGCCGCGGCCTCTACAGCGACCGCGCCCTAGCGGCGGTGCCCGCGGAGTTCAAGGCCCGCTACTTTACCCGTCAAGGCGAGCTTTGGGCGCTCTCCCCGCGCCTTATGCAGCGCATCACCTACCGGTTTTTGAACCTGGTGGCCGAGCCGTTCCCCTCGTTCACCCCGCCCTTCGACGTCATCTTCCTGCGCAACGTCCTCATTTACTTCCGCCTCCCGTCCCAAAGGCGGGTGCTGAACGCTATGGCCGAATCCCTTGCTGCCGACGGCTTCCTGTTCCTGGGGCCAGCGGAAACCGTCTGGCAGGTGAGCGACCGCTTTGCTCCGGTGGATTTGGGTGGCTGCTTTGCCTACCGCCGGGCGAGCCCAAGCCCTGCCGCTCCAGCTCGCCCACGCCCCCGGACACCCACCAGGGTCTCGGGGCCCCCATGGCCCGTCCCTCCACCACCGCGCCCCTCAACCCCGCCACCGGCCCCACCGGAAAAACCCGAACTCCCGCCCGACCCTTTGGCCCAAGCGGTGGAGCACCTCGCCCGGGGCAACCTCGAGCTGGCGGCCGAAACCCTTCGCCACTTCCTCGCCGCCAACCCCACCGATGCCCAGGCCCACGCCTTGGAAGGCTACCTCCACGAGGTCGAGGGCCGCAGCCCCGAGGCCATTGCGGCCTTCCGCGCCTGCCTTTACCTGGACCCGAACCTTTTCCAGGCCCGGCTGCTCCTCGCCCACGCCCTTCGCCGGCAAGGAGAAACGGGCCGAGCCCAAGCGGAGTACCGGCACGTCCTGAGCACGCTGGCGCGCGGGGGCGGACGGGAACTGGACCGCCTCTCGGCCCTCCCCCTTCCCACCCGCGAACAGGCGGCCCGCCAAGCCCAGGCGGCCCTCGAGGGGTTCGCTGGGTCCTAAAACCCCTGACGCCGGTGCCGGGCTTTTCGTTACAATCCTTTCCGTGGACCCACCCACCGTTGGCCGTTACCGAATCCTCAAAGAGCTGGGACGGGGCGGCATGGGAACCGTGTACTTGGCCTTCGATCCCGAGCTTTCCCGTCACGTGGCCATCAAGGGTTTGGGCACGGGCCAGGCCACCCCCGAGCGGCGGGAGCGGTTGCGCCGGGAAGCGCGGGCGGCGGCAGCCCTCACCCATCCCAACATCGCCCAAATTTACGACGTCATCACTGCCGATGACCAGGACTTCGTGGTCATGGAGTACGTGGAGGGGCACACCCTCGCTGACCTCGTGGCTTTAGGACCCCTTTCCCCGGGAGAGGTCGCTCGCATCGGCACCCAGATTGCCCAGGCTCTCGCCTTTGCTCACCGGCGCGGCATCATCCACCGGGATATCAAGTGCGAAAACATCGTCCTGACCCCCGAAGGCACCGCTAAGGTGCTGGACTTCGGGTTGGCCCAAATCCTCACCCTCCCCCGGGACCAGCGGCTCACCCAGGAAGGACTGGTGGTGGGGACCGCCCGCGCCATGTCTCCCGAGCAGGCCATGGGCAAGCCCCTGGACCACCGCTCGGACATCTTTTCCTTGGGCTCCCTCCTCTACGAAGCGGCCACCGGCAAGCCGGCGTTCGAGGGGGAAACGGTCCTCGAAACCATGCACAAAGTCGCGCGGGGGGAGTACACACCCCTCGGCGAGGTCGCCCCCGAGCTTCCACCTCATCTCGCCGTGGTCATCGAGCGCTGCCTCCAACGGGAGCCGGAGAAGCGCTTCCAGGACGCCCTGGAGGTGGCCCGAGCCCTGGGCAGTCTGTCCCAAACCCTGGGCACGGCCGTCGTCACCCCAGTCCCGCGAACCACGGTGCTGGTGCGGAAGATGGCCCGCCGCCTCCCCTACGTTGTCGCCGCCGTTGCTGTCGTCTCAGCCCTGGTGGCGCTGGCCGTTCTCCGGGGCTGGATCGGCGCGCCCAAGCCCCTCACGGTGGCCGTCCTGCCGGTTTCCGGCGAAACCCCTGCCGACGCCCCCCTGGTTTCCACGGCGGTCGCCGACGCCCTCGCCGGGTTCTTGGCCAACCTCCAGGGGCTCCAGGTGGTGGCGGGCCGGGAAGTGCGCGCGGTCATGCGGGAGAAAACCGGCGTGCGGGAAGCGGCGGCCATCCTCGGCGTCGAGGAGCTGGTGGAGGCGGTGCTCTCCCCAGGGGCCGAGCCAGGGACCGTACGGGTGCAGCTGGCGCGCCTTTCGGGCAGTACCGGCCGGATCCTCTGGTCCCAAACCCTGGAGCTGGCCTCGGGGGACCCTGTGTTGCTCCAAGAACGCATCGCCACGGCCCTGGCCGATGGGTTCCGCCGGTTCCGCACCCGCACAGCGCGGCGCTCACCCCCGCGGGAAGCTTTGGAAGCGTACCTGGAAGTGAGAAGGCGTTTGGATTCCGGCCAAACCTCCCCCCAGTACGCCGAAGAGCTGGCCCTCCTCGAGAAAGCGGAAAACCTGGCGCCCGACTTCGCTGACGCCCTCATCACCCACGCTTCCATCGAGCGCTTCCTGGGTGGAGGCCTCAACGACACCAGGCGCCTGGAAAAAGCCGCCGAGCTTCTGGACCGGGCGGCCAAGATGGAACCGGACCACCCGGAAATCCCCCTGCGCCAGGCACAGCTGGCCGTGGCCCGGGGACAGCTCGAGCAAGCCGCCAGCATCCTGCACCAGCTCACCCGTTCCCGCCCCGGCGACCCCGCAGCGTGGGCCGCCCTCGGCTCGGTGCTGGCCCGCCTCAACCAAAAGGAAAAAGCGGAAAAGGCCCTCGCCCGCTCCCTGCGCTTGCAGCCTTCCATCGTCACCTTGGACCGTCTTTCTTCGGTCCGCGCTGACTGGGGGGACCTGGTCGGGGCCCGCCAAGCAGCGGAAGAGATCCTGCGCCGCGCCCCCGACCATCCTGCGGGGCTGTTCCGCCTCGGGTACGTGGCCGCTCTCGCAGGGGATTTCGCCCTTTGCGAGGCGCTTTTCGCCAAGCTTTACCCGCAAACCCAGTCCCTTTTGGACTTGCTCAATTGGGGAACGTGCGCCTTTTACGGCGGAAACCTCAAAGGCGCCTTGGAAATCTACACACAAGGGGTTTCGCGGGCGCCCTCGGACCCGCGCCCTCATGCCAACCTGGCCGACACCCACTACTGGCTCGGCAACCGCGACGAAGCCCAAAAGCTTTACGCCAAGGCCTTGGAGCTTTTGGAAAAAACCCCCAATTCCAGCCGCTACTGGGAGCTCAAGGCCCACCTGTTGGCGCACCTGGGCCACTTCGAGGAGGCGATCCTCGCCGCCCAAAAGGCCCTGACCCAAAACCCCAACCGCAGCTGGGAAAACTTCGTTGCCGCGGAGGTGGCAGCCCTCGCTGGGGATAGGACAACCATGCTGGCTTACGCTCGTAAGGCGCGCGAGCTCCGAGCCCCCCAAGCCTGGTTTTCCGGTCCGGAGTTCGCCCCTTACCGGGATCTCCCGGAGTTTCGGCGGCTCTTGGCCGCCAAGCCTCAAGGCGGGTCACCTTGATTTTCCACGCCCGGGTCAGCCTCCGCCACCACGTTCCCCGCCGCGTCCAAAAGCTCCACCGAGTAAAAGTACTTCCCCGGCACGCGGTTGTTGCCGCGGGTAATGACCTCGGCCAGATGGGAGCCCACCGACGAAGGCGCAAGCCCCCAGCCGGCAAACAGCGGGCGGGAGGGGTCCTTCCAGCGGATGACCACCGAATCCACCTCCTTGGGCATCCCCGGAAACACGAACCGCAAGCAGTCAGGGCCCGAGTTGAAGTAAAGAACCGCAGGGTCCGGATCGCAGCGCACGGTTTTTCCGGAAAGCGTCACCTTGACTTCACGGTACCCTTTCATGGCACCTCTTTTTCCTGCCAGCGAGTGTAAACGAAAGCAGCAGTGCCTACAATACCCTGGTGGATGCTCGCTTCCGCTGGTGGCTGATGGGCGGCTATTTGGTTCTCGCCGGCTGGACGTTGACCCTTTTGCCGTGGAGCAGCGCGTGGTTTGCCCTGGCGTGGAGCCTGCCCCCTTCCTGGGCGCGGGTCCTCGCCCATCCTGCCTGCCGCGGGGCGGTTTCGGGTTTCGGGGTGCTGCACTTTGCCGTTGCCCTACTCCTTGCCGGTAGCGGGAGGGAACGATCGTGATAGTAGGCTTAGGCTTGGACCTCGTGGAGGTGAGCCGGGTGGCGGCAGCTTTGAGCCGTCACGGCCAGCGGTTTCTCGCCCGTGTTTTCAACCCGGGAGAGGTCCTCCGCCCCCACGACCCCCAGCACGTGGCGGGGCTCTTTGCCGCCAAGGAAGCGGCCCTCAAGGCCCTGGGCACGGGCTGGGGTCGAGGTGTTGGCTTCCATCATGTGGTGGTGGCCAAAGATCACGGGGGCAAACCGCGCCTGCTCCTTCTCGGCCCGGCCAAAAGCCTCGCCGAGACTCTGGGGGTGCAGCACATGCAGGTTAGCATTACCCACGAACGGCTGTTTGCGGTTGCCGTGGTCATCTTCGAAGGCTAAAGGGAGGGTTCCAGTAGGCCAAGGACAAGTTCAGCCCCCCGTTTGGTCGCGAGGCTCTCTGTTCCCGGGCTCGTTGCACACCTCCCGGCGATGTCCCACGCGGAGCACCCAAACCTCCTCCGGGCGAAGGGCAAAAATGACCCGCCAGTCACCCACCCGCAGGCACCAGAGCCCAGCCAAGGTATAGCCTAAGGGCTTGGCATGCGCTTCAGGGTGAACGGCAAGCTTGGTTTCGATGGCCACCCGCACACGGTGGCGAACCGCGGGGTCGAGTTTTGGAAGGTCTTCGCTTTTGACCTTGGGATGAAAAAGCACGCGCCGCGCGCCCACCTTTTACTCACCCCACACCTCTCGAGCGTCCAAGGCCGCGCCGGGGTCAAAGTTGGCCAACCGCGTCTCCCCTTCCCGCGCCCAAAACTGAGCTTCTTCCTCTTCTGCGGCGCGGCGCAGCAGGTCCCGCACCAACAGCGAAACCGATAGCCCACGGCGCCGGGCCCGCTGGCGCAACCAGCGTGCCAACTCGGGTTCCACCACCACGCTCAAGCGAGGACTTTTGGCAGGCATGAGCCCCCCTTTCGTTCTCCAATGTAGCACTTGTGCAGCACCTTGGACAGGGAAAAGCACCGCCCCACAGTTCGTGACAACCGGGACCTGAGGCAGGGAACGGCGGGTCCGCTGCCGCTCCCCGACCCCGGTACCCGCCTTTCGAGGACCTGCCTGGCGACGGTTGCGGCGGCAGGTCTTGGCCTTGGTCCGAGGGGTTACCAGTACTTCTCGGTGTGGATTTGGCCCCGCTGCTGGCGCGTGTGCTCGCGGAACCCCTCGCCTTTTAAAAGCGCGATCACGTCCTCGATCATGGCGGGGTTGCCGCATAAAAGCACGTGGGTATGGTCGGGGTGAGGGGCAAAACCCCACTTTTTGGCCACGACGCCCCGCCGCCACACGTCCTGGACGTACCCGGTTTCCCCTCCCCACGGGTGCCGCTCTTCCTGGGGGCGGGAAATCACCGGGATGTACGAAAGGTGCGGGAACTGCCGCTCCAGGCTTTCCAGCTCGTTGCGGTACCCCAAGTCCGAGGCGTGTCGGGCGCCGTGAATCACCGCCGTGCGGCGGCGGCTGTCTTCGGCCAGGTGGGTGCGGAGCATGCTCATGTACGGAGCAATGCCGGTGCCGGTGGCCACCATGACGAGGTTGGCCTCCTCCGGAATTTCCTTGAGGGTGAAAAGCCCGGAAAACTTAGGGCCCAGATACAGCTTTTGCCCGGGCTGGAGGGCGAAAAGCCGCGGGGTGAGGGCGCCCGAGCGCACCAGGGCCAGGTAGAACTCCAGGTACTCTTTTTGCCGCGACGACGAAGCAATGGAGTAGGAGCGCCGAATGAGGGTTCCCGCCTTGGGGGGTGGGTCCTCGGGGTCGGCGCCCGCCACCCGGGGGGCTTCCGCCGGCAAACCCAAAACCGCGAACTGCCCCGGTACGAAGTCCGGAAGCTCCCAGCCGTCGGGAACCACCCGGAAGATGGCGAGCCCCGGGGCCACCTCCTGGCGAAAGGTCAAGATCGCGTTAAGTTCCAAAGGTGAGGGCTTCACCGCGTCCTTCCTCCCCGTCCGTGACGCCTTCCCCCGGAAGCGGCGGACGCATCCGCTTCTCGACGAAGCGCGGGTGACCGTAAACCTCCCGCGCCAAGTACGAAGCCAGCTCCCGCTCCTCCGGAGATAACGCTCCGGGTACCAGCTCTGCTTCCAGGGTCCGGGAAAAACCGGCGACCAGGTGCTCCACCATCACCTCCCACGGGGGAACCTCCCCCAAGAGCTCGCCAACGGTCACCACGGCCGTGCGGAGAGAGGTGTCCGAAGCAAGCCCCAGCGCTCCTGCCTGGAGAAACGGGTCCCAGCCAAGCAAGAGAGAACCGTGCTGGAGGATGACCTTCCCCAAACGGCGCATGGCCGAACCCACCAGCTTTCGGCCACCCACGACGATTTCCCCTCCAGCAGGCTGAATGAAGCAGGGGGCCGCGCTTTTGGGATGGATCAGGCCGGAAGGTGCCGGCGACAGTTCGGCCAGGACCCCCAAACCCCGCAGGCCCGAAACCAACCCTTGGCAAACGAGCCGGTAGCTGCCTTGGAGGTCCCGGGGAAGGGGCGCCAGCCCCAAGGGGACGGCCACGGAGTAGGTGAGCTCGTGGTGGTGAAGCACCGCCCGCCCCCCCGTGGGCCTGCGGGTGATGTCCACCCCGTGAAGCCGGCAAAAGCCTGCGTCGGCCACGGTGTACGGCTGGTTGAAACCCAAAGAGAGGCAAGGAGGCTGCCAGCGGAAAAAACGCAACGTTGGTGGGCTTTCCCCAGAATCCACCGCCCGCGCGACGGCTTCGTCCACCGCCATGTTCCAGGCCCCGGGGGCCGGCTCGGTCACCAGCAAGCGCCACCCCATGGAGGAATAGTGTACCCGCCCTGCTGGTACACTTTGAGTCTCGGTACGAACGTACCGGAGGAGTGTGTCGTGTCCGACCGGTCAGCCGCCTTTGGCCCCAACGTTTGGCTCCTGGACGAAATGTATCGGGAGTACCTGGCCCATCCGGAGAGCGTGAGCGACTCCTGGCGGGAGTTCTTTTCCGATTACCGGCCCCAGGGAGCGCGCAGCTTGCAGCTGATGCCTCCGGTCAAGGCTCCCGAAAAACGGGAGGAGGTTGTCGAAGGGCCACCACCGGGGGCAGTGCCCCTGGTGGGGAGCCTGGGCAGGCTCGTGGAGAACATGGAGGCGAGCCTGGCCATCCCCACCGCCACCACCTACCGCACGGTCCCCATCAAGCTGCTGGAGGAAAACCGGGAGCTCATCAACGAGTACCTGGCGCGCAAGCTGGGGGGCAAGGTGAGCTTCACCCACATCCTGGCCTTTGCGGCCGTCAAAGCCTTGGAGCACGTCCCGGCCCTCCGCAATACGTTCGCTGTCTACAACGGCACGCCTTACCGGGTGGTGCCGCCCCACGTGAACATCGGCATTGCCGTGGACGTGCAGCGCCGGGACGGGTCCCGCACCCTTTTGGTTCCCAATATCAAGGCCGCTGAAACCATGAGCTTCCCGGCGTTTTTTGCCGCCTACAACGAGATCCTCCGCAAAGTTCGTACCAACGAGCTTTCCCCCGAAGACTTCGCCGGCACCACCGCCAGCCTCACCAATCCCGGCATGATCGGCACCTCCCAAAGCTTGGCCCGCCTCATGCCCGGCCAAAGCTTCATCCTCGCCACCGGCAGCATTGACTGGCCGCCGGAGCTCCAACACGCTGACCCCAGGACCCTGGCGCAACTAGGGGTCAGCAAGGTCATGACCTTGGCCTGCACCTACGACCACCGCGTCATTCAAGGGGCCGAATCGGGGGCGTACCTGGCAACACTCGCGGCCCTCCTCAACGGCGAGCAGGGCTTTTACGACGAGATTTTTGCCTCCCTGGAAATCCCCTACGAGCCCCTGCGCCTGGTGCGGGACGCCAACCCCTACCTCGTGGCCCGGGACAACCTCATCGAAAAGGAAGCGGCGGTGCTCCAGCTCATCCACACCTACCGGGTCCGCGGGCACCTCATTGCCGCCATCAACCCCTTATCCTCCGAGCCCCGCACCCACGTGGAGCTGGAGCTCACCCGCCACGGTCTTTCCATTTGGGATTTGGACCGGGAGTTTTACGTGGGCGGCCTCGGCGGCAAAGCTCGCAGCACCCTGCGGGAAGCGTTGCGGCTGTTGCGCGGGGCTTACTGCCACACCGTAGGGGTCGAGTACATGCACATCCAGGACCCGGAACAGCGGGCTTGGATCGCCTCATGGGTCGAGCAGGACCCTCAGCCCGAGCTGCCGTTGGCCACCAAAAAGCGCATTCTCCAAAAGCTCAACGAGGCGGAAGCCTTCGAGCGCTTCCTCCACACCAAGTACATTGGCCACAAGCGCTTTTCCTTGGAAGGCGGCGAGGTCCTCATCCCCATGCTGGACCACCTCCTTTCCCAGGCCGCTGACCTGGGCGTGGAGGAAGTGGTGATGGGGATGGCTCACAGGGGTCGCCTCAACGTCCTGGCCAACATCCTGGGGATGAGCTACGGCAAGATCTTCCGCCAGTTCGAGGGGGACCTGGACCCCAACTCCCGGGAAGGCACGGGCGACGTCAAGTACCACTTGGGGGCCAAGGGCACCTACGTCTCCCCTTCGGGCAAAAAAGTGGCCGTGGAGCTGGCCTCCAACCCCTCCCACCTGGAAGCCGTGGACCCAGTGGTGGAAGGCATGGCCCGGGCCAAGCAAGACGAGCGGGGGGACACCGAGCGCACCCGGGTCATGCCGGTGCTCATCCACGGCGATGCTGCCTTCGCCGGCCAAGGGGTGGTGGCGGAAACCCTCAACATGAGCGCCCTTTCCGGCTTCCGCACCGGTGGCACCGTGCACATCGTGGTCAACAACGGCATTGGCTTTACCACCGCCCCCGCCGATGCCCGCTCCTCGGTGTACGCCACTGACGTGGCGCGCATGGTCCAAGCCCCGATCTTCCACGTCAACGGCGAGGACCCGGAAGCCTGTCTGCGCGTCATCGCGTTGGCCGTGGCCTTCCGCATGGCGTTCCACAAGGACGTGGTGGTGGATCTGGTGTGCTACCGGCGCTGGGGGCACAACGAAGCCGACGAGCCTGCTTTTACCCAGCCCCTCATGTACGCCAAAATCCGCGACAAGCGCTCGGTGCGCAAGCTTTACACCGAGCTTCTCGTCAACCGCGGTGACATCACCCTCCAGGAAGCCGAGCAGGCCCTGGAGCAGTTCCAGCGGATCCTGGAGCACGCCTTCGAGGAAACCAAGGAATCGGCGCCACCGCCAGTGGAGGTGGTGTTCCGGGAACCGGCTCCGCCGGAGCCCGTGCCCCCGGCCCCGCCCGTAAGCCGGGAAGCCCTCCAGCAGGTGGCCGCCTGCTTGGGCACGGTCCCCGAGGGGTTTGCCGTCCACCCCAAGCTGGCCCGGCTTTTGGCCTACCGCGCCCGCTGCCTCGAGGAAGGCGTGGACTGGGGGACGGCTGAGCTGCTCGCTTTTGGGAGCTTGCTTTTGGAAGGTATCCCCGTGCGCCTCTCGGGCCAAGACTCCCGCCGCGGGACCTTTTCCCAGCGTCATGCGGTGCTGGTGGACCAAAGGACCGGCGAGGTCTACGTCAACCTCGAGCACCTGCCCGGAAGCCGCGCCCAGTTCTTGATTTACGACTCGCTCCTTTCCGAGTACGCGGTCATGGCTTACGAGTACGGCTACTCCGTGGCCCGGCCTCAAGCCTTGGTGCTGTGGGAAGCCCAGTTCGGGGACTTCGCCAACGGCGCGCAAATCGTCATTGACCAGTTCGTGAGCTCCGCCCACGAAAAGTGGGACCAGCACGCCCGCTTGACGCTTCTCTTGCCCCACGGCTACGAGGGGCAGGGACCCGAGCACTCCTCGGCTCGCATGGAGCGCTTCCTCCAGCTGGCCGCGGGCGATTCCATGCGGGTGGCCTTCCCCACCACCGCCGCCAACTACTTCCACCTCTTGCGCTCCCAGGCGCACCTGCCCCACCCCAAGCCGCTGGTGGTTTTCACCCCCAAAAGCTTCCTCCGTGCCGAGCTCGCCAAATCCCCAGGGGAAGCCCTCACCTCCGGCCACTTCCAGCCGGTGCTGCCCGATCCCAACCCACCTGGCCAACCGCAGGTCGTTATCCTTTGCACTGGCAAGGTCTTCTTCGACATTTACCCGGTTCGGGAGAAAACCCAAGCTCCCGTCGCCATCCTTCGTTTGGACCAGCTCTACCCCTTCCCCCAAAAGGAACTGGCCGAGGCTTTGGCAGCTTACCCGAAAGCCCGCGAGGTCCGGTGGGTTCAAGAAGAACCCTGCAACATGGGGGCCTGGCCGTTCCTCAAGGAACACCTTCCCCGGGTGGTGGGAACTGCCCCCCTAAACGTCGTGAGCCGGCCGCCATCGGGAAGCCCTGCCACCGGCTCCGCCAAGCTCCACGAAGCCGAGCAGGAGCACCTGGTGCGGCTGGCGCTGAGCTGACGCGGAGCCCATGGAGGAAAGCGGGGGCGGGGGCGAACAAGCCGCGGGGAAAAACTCCTCACGGGTTAGAGGCATTTGACAGCGGCCCGGTTTTGGCCCGACAATGAAGCCATGGCGGCGAGGTTACCTGTGGAGGCCTACGAAGCTCTGGAGCGACACCTGGGGCGGGAGGATGCGCTGGTGGTGGTCCGGTCCTTGGAGGAGAGCATCGAGCTTTCCATGGCGGCCACCTGGAACGCCAACCGGGACCAGATCTTCGAGGCGCTGCGGCGGGATTTCGTCACGCGGGAGCTTTTCGAGGACAAGCTGGCGCTGCTGCGGGCAGAGCTGCTGGCTGAGCTCCGTGCCCTCTTCGAAAAAACCGAAAGGGACAAGGCGGAGCTTTTGGGGAAGATCGCTGCGCTTTACGAGAAGACCGAGAAGGACAAGGCCGAGCTTTTGGGGAAGATTGCTGCGCTTTACGAGAAGAGCGAGAAGGACAAGGCCGAGCTTTTGGGCAAGATCGAGCGGGACAAAGCCGAGATCTTGGGCAAGATCG
>JBAMMG010000071.1:0-11429 GCA_039793905.1 Thermoanaerobaculum sp.
CACCGGAAAGGCCACGGCAGACCCCGTACTGGGCCATGAGGAGGTCGTACACGGCGGTTACGAGCTTGGGGCCGTTGGTGGTGCTCACCTCGCGAGCGGGAACACCCCGGAAGCGCACGGTGGAGGCGGCAAAATCCTCGAAGGCCACCGGTACCTCCCGATGCTCCTGGTCCAGCAAGCTCAAGGCCGGGCGAATGGGGGAGCCATCGGTGGGGTCCTCCAGCTTGAGGTTCCAGGTCCCCTTTTTGCTCCCCCAGCGGAAGCCCACCGAGCCTCCCGGCATCTTGGGCCCCTCGCGTTGGGCCCACATGAGAAACTTCCACTCCCCGTGCTCTTCGGCGGCGTAGCGGGGAAGCTCACAAGCGCGCAGGAGCTTGCCCGGTTAGTAGGCGCCTTCCGTGGGCAGGAGGTCCACCAAAAGCGGGGCATCGGTGTAGCAGGTGACGTAATTCAAAAAGTAAGGCACCTTTCGCTGGTGGTGGAACTCGGAAAGGAAAACGTGGTTCACCGCCATCCACCAGGCCCCGTCCTGGCCCGCAAGAAGGGGGACCCACTCGTCGGCGTACTTGGAAACCTGGGAAAAGTCCGGCGAAAACACCCACATCTTGGAGCCGTTGTGGCGGGCCTCGGCGGCAAAGTGGCAATCGGGGGTACGGGTCATGTTGAGGTTGGAGCCCATGACGGCCAAGAGCTTGGCGTTGTACCAGCCCGCCGACTCGTGGACGTCGGTTTGTTCCCCCCAGGTTTCGGGGGACGCCGGTGGAAGGTCGCAGTACCAGTCATAAAAGGAAAGGGAAACCCCGCCCAAAAGCTGGAGGAAGCGGGAACCAGCGGCGTAGGAAATCATGGACATGGCGGGGATCGGTGAAAAACCGGCTACGCGGTCCGGACCCCAGCGCTTCACGGTCCACACCGTGGCCGCAGCAATGAGCTCCAGCACCTCATCCCAGCTGGTCCTCCGGAACCCGCCCTTGCCCCGGGCGCGCTGGAAACGGCGGCGTTTTTCCGGGTCCTCGACGATGGCCCGCCAGGCCTCCACCGGGTCGGCAAAGCGGGAGCGGGCCTCCCGCCAAAGGTCCAAAAGGGCGCCGCGAGCGTAGGGTTAGCGGACCCGCAAGGGCGAGTACAGGTACCACGAGTAGGAGATCCCCCGCTGGCAGCCTCGCGGCTCGTAAGGCGGCAGGCCGTGCTCCAGAGAGGGGTAGTCCAGGGCCTGCATTTCCCAGGTGACGATGCCGTCTTTCACGTGAATCTGCCAGGAGCATCCGCCCGTACAGTTCACCCCGTGGGTGGAGCGCACCACCTTGTCGTGCTGCCAGCGGTTGCGGTAGAACTCCTCCCACTGTCGCAGTGCTGGACGGAAGTCATCGGCAATCCAGGGGTTGTGCCCGTTTTTGGCCATAGCTCACCTCGAGAGGTTCGACTCACGCACCAAGGGCTGGCGCACGGCGCGAAAGCGGAACCGCCACACCCGCCCGAAGACGCCTAAGGCAGCGACGGTCCCGCCAAGGCCCAGGAGGAAGAAATCCAAGGGCGTTTCCACCGGCACTTGGCCTCCCCGCCGCGCCCCATCCTCCAAGAACGCCGTTACCGCCAGAACTTCCGCCGACGTCAGCGGCCGTTTGACGAACAGCGCCTGCATCGTAGCTGTGGCTGGGGCCGAAAGCCACGTGGCAAGCCCCTTTCGCCCCCCCAACCGTTCGTAGGCAAGGGTCAGCTCGGGACCCAAGCGCCCACCGCCCAGGAGCGGCAACCCCGCCACCCCGTGGCAGGAAAGGCACGGCGGACCCCCCTCGGCGAGCCGCTTCTCGCCCAGAAAGATCTGCCGGCGAAGGCAATGTCCTGGGGGGTGAACGGCGTTTCAGGGATGGAAAGCCCGGCAAACTGCGAACGCTCCAGCTTGGATTCGGCAGCAATGAGGTCCAAAAGCGCCGCTGCCCGTTCCGGAGTCATGCCTGGTAAGGTCGGCATGACCACGCCCCGCGCTTCCTCCTTGAGCTTCACAGCGTAAGGGTCACCGGCCTCGATGACGGCCTTGGGGTTTTGCAAAAACTTCAAAAGCCAGGCCCGGTCCCGGCGGCTTTCCACGTTTTTGAGGTCGGGGCCGGTGAGGCGACCGCCACCGATGGTATGGCAGCTCATGCAGTTGACGCGAAAGTCTTGGGCCGCATCTTGGGCCGAGGCTATCGCCGCCACCACCCCGAACAGCAAAAACCCGTAAAAGCTCGGTCTTCGCCCCTTACCCTCCCTCCGGAGACCACAGCAAACGCTGGGCTTCTAAATCCTTCGCCGCTCCCTGGGCTACAGCCGAAAGCGTGGTGCGCGAGAGGAAATCCTCCCAGGCCTGTCGCACCTTCTTGAACTCGCTGTGAACGGGACACCCATCCTCGTCCGAGCAATTGCGAAAACCGGCCATGAGGCAGGAAGGCAGCCCAGAACTCCCCTCGAAGAGCCGCACCACCTCCGCCAAGGTGATCTCCTCGGGGCGCTTCGCCAGGCGGTACCCTCCCCTCGCCCCGCGCTTCCCGTCCACAAACCCGGCGTGTTCCAGGCTCACGAGGATCTTGCCCATGTAGTTGAGGGGGGTGTTGGTGACTCGGGCTAGCTCCCGGGCCAGCACCCGCGCCCCCGGAGGAAGGGCCGCTAGCGCCGCGAGGGCTCGCAAGGCGTGCTGGGTGGTTGCCGTGAGCACTCAAACGACCTCTGGATGAAAAAATACGAAATCCCTTTGGCCGTGTCAAGCCCCAGGCGACAAACGCAGATGACAGAAACGCAATCTCAGAATGGAAAAACCCTTGAGCTCTTGCGGTAGGGGCTACAGCGGAGGTGTTTCCTGGTCGAGCCAACCGCGGCGGATGTTCTCTTCAGGGATGGAGGAAAGGTACGGCTTGATGTCCAAAACGGGTGTTCCGTTCAGCATGTCCACCCCTTTGACGCGGAGGCGGTTGCCTTCCCGGGCGAGCAGCTCCACCACCGTGAGGCCAATGGGGTTGGGCCGGCGGGAGGAGCGGGTGGCAAAAACCCCGTGGGGGCGCGTGGCGGTCGGGGGGTGGCTCAAAAGGCTGAAGCCCTCCGAGCGATGGAAAACCCAAAGGACAAAAAGGTGCGAGAAGCCTTCGATGTCCAAAAGTCCCTCGGCAAACTCACGGTGGATCACCAGAAACCCTTCGGCTTCGTGTTTGGCGCCAGGGCCCTTGGGGATTTGATCCGTGCTGGTGTACGGGCTCTCCACGTAGCCAATGGGGCGAAGGACGAACGACGCGGCGTTTTCCATAGAGGAAGGATACATCGGCCCTGGGATGCCGTGCCCACTTGGGTTCCGGGGCTGTGCTCTTGCGACCGGCAACCCGGTGTTTTAAGCTGGGCGCCAGGAGGTCAACGGGAGGTGGGTATGGCTCGAGTTTGGTCCGCGTTTTTGGGCTTGCTGGTTTTGGGTTTGACCGTGCAGGCTGGGGAGCTCGCCGGGGTTGTCATGCCCGAGAAGGTCAAGGCAGGCGACGCCACGCTGGTCCTCAACGGCATGGGGTTGCGCAAGAAAGCGATTTTCAAGGTGTACGTTGGGGCGCTCTACCTGACCCAAAAATCCAGTAACCCGGCCGCTATCATCGCCGCCGATTCGCCGCGCCGCATGGTCATGCACTTCCTGCGGGACGTGGGTAAGGACCGCCTGGTCGAAGCCTGGAAGGAAGGGTTTGCCGCCAATGCGCCCCAGGCTCAGGCCCAACTTGCCAAGGAAATGGAGCGGTTCCTCGGCTTTTGGCGCGACGTGAAGGAAGGCGAGGAGGTCACCATCACCTACCTTCCCGGCCGCGGCACCACCGTAGCCTTCGGCGGGACGGAAGCGGGAACCATCGAGGGCAAGGCCTTTGCTGACGCCTTGCTTTCCGTGTGGCTCGGGCCTAAGCCGCCTTCGGAAGAGTTGAAAAAGGGGCTTTTGGGGCAGTAAGGGCCACAACTTTCCACGGAAACCGCCGTAAAAGTCGGCATGGCGTGGGTTTTGTGGCTGTTTCTTGGCGCGGTCGGCTACGTGGTGCTGGGGCTTGTGTTCACGGTGGTGGCGTGGCGCAACGCCCGCACACCACCCCGGAAGACCCCGGCCAACCTGGGCCTGGCCTTCCGTGAGGTTTGGTTTCCCACCGCCGGCGGCAAGAAGCTGCACGGATGGTTCACCCCTCCCCCAGGGGAAAAACCCCATCCCAAAAGGCCGGTGGTGATCCTGGTCCACGGGTGGGGCCGCAACGCCGAGCGCATGCTCCCTTACATCCGCGCTTTGGCTCCCGCCGGGTTTCCGACCCTGGCCTTCGACGCCCGCCATCACGGGCTTTCCGACCGCGACGGGTACGCGTCTATGAAGAAGTTCGCCGAGGACATCCGAGCGGCGGCGGATTTCCTCGAAAACCAGGGACACCGGCCGCCGTTCCCAGTGATTGGCCTTTCCATCGGCGGCAGCGCCGCCATTTACGCTGCCGCCTGCGACCCTCGGTTGGGGCCGGTGGTGACCGTGGGCGCCTTCGCCCACCCCCGCGACGCCATGATTGCCCTGGGCTTTGGGCGCTTCGTCTTTGCCCCCATCGCCCCGCTCCTGTTCCGCTTCATCGAGTGGCGGGTCGGAACCCCCTTGGATGAGCTGGCCCCGGAAGCTAACATAAGCAAGATCCATCAGCCTGTCCTCCTGGTGCACGGCGCCCGCGATACGGTGGTGCCCGTGGCCCATGCTCAGCGCTTGTGTTCGGGATCCGGCGGCCGTGCCGAGCTGTGGCTTCTCCCCGATCGCGGGCATTCCGACGTCCATTTGGAGCCGCAGTTTTTCCCCAAGGTTTTGGCGTTTCTCGAGGAAGGGCAACGTGGGCGTTGAAAAAAACAGCACTGGGGGCGTTGGCGCCTAACACCGGCTGAAACCTCTTTTCTTCTTCGAAGGCAACGACTTAGCGGACAGCGGCGGAAGGGCGGGTGTTGGGAAACGCAACACCCAGTGTCTTTCGAAGCCCCTCTCGGTTTACGGAACGATTAGAAACTAAATGACTTAGCTTGAAAACCACGCGTGTGGCCTCGTTCTTGCTTTCACAAAGGTTGAGGGTGGGACCCCTAGGGTACCACCGGGAGGTGAACGATGACCGCCATTCTCGTAGTTCTCACCATCATCGTGGCGGTGGCCGTGGACGTGGCGCTGGTGAAGCTGCGGCGCCGCACCGCGGCCCCTGCCGTGGCAAGGCTCGAGCCCATGAGGGTACCGACCGTGCCCCCGTCGGTTTTTTTGGCGCCCACTCATGCGTGGGCGCACCTGGCTACCGACGGCACGGTCCGGATCGGGGCCGACGATTTCCTGGCCCAGCTCGCCGGTGAGGTGGACAGCGTCGAGGTCGCTGCCCCAGGAACCAAGCTGGAAGCTGGAGACCCGCTTTTCACCCTCGCGGTGGGCGGACGCGAGATCACGGTTTTAGCGCCTTTTTCCGGAGAGGTAGTGGCCACGAACCCGGCCGTGGCGGAAAGGCCGTACCTCGCTGCCCGAGACCCGTACGGCGTGGGCTGGATCGTGGCCCTTTGGACCAGGGATCTCCACGAGGCCCTCAAGTCCCTGCGCATTGGTGCTCACGCCGATGCTTTCCTGCGCCGGGAAATGGAGCGGCTCCACGAGTTCCTGGCGGGCCTTTCTTTGGCTCGGCCAGCCCCGGCTTTGGCCGACGGCGGGCTCCCGCTCAAGGGCGCCGTGAGGATGCTGGATGACGCAAGCTTCATCGCCTTTTGCCAGGAGTTTCTGAGCGGAAAGGAGGCCTAGCAATGTCCCGAGGCATTCTCGTGGACGTCACCAAATGCATCGGCTGCGGCTCGTGCGTGGAAGCGTGCCAAGAAGCCAACGGCCAGCCTCCCCACGAGGCCCGGCACTTCGACTCGGACACCTTTACCTACCTCATGGACCGCGGCAACGACGTGTACGTACGCCGGCTCTGTATGCACTGCATGAACCCTGCCTGCGCATCGGCGTGCCCCGTGTCCGCCCTGCAAAAAACCGCGGCCGGCCCCGTGGTCTACGACCCCAGCCGCTGCATGGGTTGCCGGTATTGCATGGTGGCGTGTCCTTTCGGGGTGCCAACCTACGAGTGGAACTCCCCGACCCCCCGCATTCGCAAATGCGAGATGTGTGCGAAAAGGCCCAACGGTCCGGCGTGTGCCGAGGCTTGTCCCACCGGCGCCACGGTGACCGGCGACCGCGACGAGCTTTTGGCCGAAGCCCGCAAACGCATCGCCAATGACCCCCAGACCTACTACCCCTACATTTACGGCGAAAAGGAAGCGGGTGGAACGTCGGTGCTCGTCATTGGCCCCAAGGACCCGGCAGCCCTCGGATTGCCCACGGCCGTGGGCACCGAGCCCCTGCCGCAGCTCACGTGGCGGGCTTTGAAACACGTTCCGGACGTGGTGCTGTTCGGCGGCGTGCTCCTGTCGGGTTTCTGGTGGCTCACCAAACGCAAGGAGGAGGTGGCCAAGGCCGAAGGCCGCTACCGAAGGGAGGAAGACCATGAGCGTTAAGGGATGGAAGCTTCCGCGCCTAGGTTTTTGGTGGAGCGTTGCCGGGATCCTCCTGGTGCTCCTTACAGCCATTGCTGTGGTTCGTTACACCAAAGGGCTCGGAGCGGTCACCAACCTCACCGATGGCTTCCCTTGGGGTCTTTGGATCGGTTTCGACATCCTCTGCGGCGTGGGCCTGGCGGCCGGCGGATTTGCCATTGCCGCCACGGTGCACGTGTTCCACCTCGAGGAGTTCAAGCCCATCCTTCGGCCCACGATTCTCACGGCATTCCTAGGGTACGCCTTGGTGATCGTGGCCCTCCTTTTCGACTTGGGGAAACCCTGGAACATTTGGCACCCCATCGTCATGTGGAACCCCCGTTCGGTCATGTTCGAGGTAGGGTGGTGCGTCATGCTTTACACCACCGTGCTGTTCCTCGAGTTCTTGCCGGTGGTTTTCGAGCGTTTCCGCCTGGGAAAGGCCCTCAAGCTTTTGGCCAAAGTTTCGCCCCTGCTCGTGATTCTTGGGGTCATCCTCTCTACCCTGCACCAGTCCTCCTTGGGCAGCCTGTTCCTGATCCTGCCCCACAAGGTGCACCCCTTGTGGTACTCGCCGCTCCAACCCGTGCTCTTCTTCGTTTCGGCGGTGGCCGCGGGTTTGGCCATGACCGTGGTGGAATCGTGGTTTTCCCGCCGCGCCTTTGGCCGTCCCATCGAAACCCAGCTTCTGGCTCGGCTTTCCCGCACTTCAGTTGTGGTGTTGGCCCTTTACCTCGCGCTCCGCCTGCGGGACCTGGTCGGCCGTCGCGCACTTCAGTCGCTCTTTCCGCTGACCCTGGCCTCGTGGTTGTTTCTCGCGGAAATCCTCCTCGGGGTAGTGGTCCCCATGGTGGCCTTAGCCAGCCCCTGGACCCGCTCCTCACCTCGGAGGCTCGCCATCGCCCAAGGGATGGTCGTCCTCGGGTTCATCCTCCATCGCTTGAACGTCTCCATCACCGCCGTGGAGGCGGCCACCGGCTATCGGTACCTTCCGGCCGTGCCCGAGTTCCTGGTGACCATGGGGCTGGTGGCTTTGGGCATGCTGGCCTTTGCCGCGGCGTGCCGGTACTTCCCGGTCTTCCCAGAGGCTCGCGTCGTCCCCGAGCCGGAGGCTGCTCCGGCCAAACTGCGTCAGGCTGTGGTTGACGCGTGATAGATGGCACCTTAGTGTAATAGTGGAGGTTCCGTGCGACCCTGGCTCCGCAACAGCTTAACCGTTCGCTTGACCGGAACGCTGCTTTTGGCCCTCGCGGTGCTCTTGGCCCTCACCACCTGGACCCAGCTCGAGCTGCAAGCTTCCTACGCCAAAACCTGCGCCAGGGCCAACGCCCTGGCCCTGGCCGAGTCTCTCTTTGGGGCGCTCCACACCTCCATGCTCGCCAACGACCGGGAGCACCTGCGGCAGTCGGTGGCGCAAATTACCCGTAGGGCTCCCAACGTTCGCGTGAGGATCTTCAACAAAGACGGAAGCATCGTTTTTTCCTCGGTGGAGGGGGAAGCGGGTAACCGCCTCGACCCCTCCGCCGAGGCGTGTTTCAAGTGCCACCAGCAGGGCCAGCCCATCGAGCGTTTGCCTGCCGGAGAAAGGACCCGGGAGTTTCGCCTTGGTGACGAGCCGGCGGTCGGGGCCATTCGCCCAATCGAAAACGAGCCCCAATGCAGCAACGCTTCCTGCCACGCTCACCCCCCCGACCGCAGGCTCCTTGGGGTTTTGGATGTGTCGCTGGCCCTCACGCACATGAAGGCTTACCAGGAGCAGACAACGGTGTTCATGGTGCTGGTCACCGCCCTGGCCCTGTCGCTCGTAACGGTTGTCGTGGTGGTCGTGGTTCAGCAGTCGGTCCACAGGCCCATCGCGGCTTTGCGGCAAACCCTGGAAGCTTTGGAAAACGGCGACTACACCGCCCGTTACGAAGGCGGAGACATCGCGGAGTTCAGCTCCCTGGGGCGGGCCTTGAACCGTACCGCCCAAGCCTTGGAGCACGCCAACGCCGAGCTGGTGCGCTGGGCCCAAACCCTGGAACGGCGCGTGGCGGAAAAGACCGCGGAGCTGCGGCAGGCCCAGGAACAGATGGTGCAGGTGGAGCGCATGGCCTCCCTGGGCAAGCTGGCGGCCGTGGTGGCCCACGAAATCAACAACCCCCTGGCCTCAGTGGTGACCTATTCGAAGGTGCTCCTGCGGCGCCTGGAAGCCGAGCCCCAGCGCCTGGCAGCAGACGCGGAAACCAAAACCATTCTCCAAAGTATTGCCGGAGAGGCCAGCCGCTGCGGGGAAATCGTCTCCAACCTTCTACTCTTTGCCCGCCGTTCCAGCGCCCGCTTCGAACCTACCAACCTCAACGCTCTCGTCGAAAAAAGCCTGTTTCTTCTCAAGCACAAACTCGATTTGGCGCAGGTGGAGGTGAAGCTCGACCTCGATCCCGGGGTTGGAGAGGTGGTCTGTGACCCCGGTCAAGTGCAGCAAGCCATTTTGGCCTTGGTTGTGAACGCCGTTGAAGCAATGCCAGGCGGGGGAAGCCTTGTAATGCGCACCCACGCCCACAACAGCCACGTATCGCTAGTGGTAAAAGATACCGGTGTAGGCATGGACGAGGAGGTGAAAGCCCACATCTTCGAGCCTTTCTTCACCACCAAGCAGGACACTGGTGGCAAGAGCCTGGGGCTCGGCTTGGCGGTGGTGTACGGGATCGTCCAGCGGCACCGAGGTACCATCAACGTGGAAAGCGAACCCGGCCAAGGAGCAACCTTTACCGTAACCCTCCCCCGCCGGCCTGAGGAGGAGGCGAGCTGATGACCAAGAAGCCCATGCGCCTTCTCGTGGTGGATGACGAAGAGCACGTTCGCTCGTCCCTGGCGGCGTGGTTTCGCGAGGAAGGGTTCGAGGTGTTTACCGCCGCGAGCGGCCGCGAGGCCCTCCAGGTCCTCACCCGCGAAGGGGCGGAAATCCTCCTGGTGGATATCAAGATGCCGGGCATGGATGGGTTGGAGCTCCAGAGAAAGGCGCGGGAGCTCGCCCCGGATGCGACGGTCATCATTATGACCGCGTACGCTGCGGTGGACACGGCCGTACAGGCCATGAAGGAAGGGGCCTACGATTACATCGTCAAGCCCTTCGACCCTGAAGACCTGACCCGTTTGGTGCGCAAGGCTGCCGAGCGCTACGCCCTCATCCAGGAAAACCGTGCCTTGCGGGCGCAGCTTGCGGCCACCCTCCCCGTTCTCGTCACGCGGGGACAAGGCCCCATGGGGCAGGTCCTGGACCTCATCCAGCGGGTGGCCCCCACCGACACCACCGTGCTTGTCACCGGCGAGAGCGGCACGGGCAAGGAGCTCGTCGCTCGCCTCATTCACGCCCAAAGTTCCCGCCAGTTCGGGCCCTTCGTTCCCGTCAACTGCGGGGCGCTGGCGGAGGGGCTCTTAGAGTCCGAGCTGTTCGGGCACGAAAAGGGAGCCTTTACCGGCGCGGTCAGCCGGAAGCTCGGTAAGATCGAGCTGGCGAACGAGGGTACGTTGTTTTTGGACGAAATCGGCGACATCCCTCCCAAGGTGCAGATAGACCTTCTGCGGGTCTTACAAGAAAGGACCTTTTTCCGCGTCGGCGGCATCGTTCCCATCGTGGCCGATTTTCGCCTTGTTTGCGCCACCCACCGAGACCTGGAAGCGGAAGTTACCGCCGGTCGCTTTCGCGAGGACCTTTTCTACCGAATCAACGTGTTGCGGATCCATCTGCCTCCCCTCCGCGAGCGGGTGGAGGACATCCCGCTTTTGGCCGAGCATTTCCTCGCTCGGTTCTGCCGGGAGATGCGCAAGAAAATCGCTGGCTTCACACCAGAGGCCATGGCCATCCTCTGCCACCACCCATGGCCCGGTAACGTGCGGGAACTGGCTAACGCCGTGGAACGGGCGGTGGCTCTTTGCCAGGGCGAGCGTATCACCCCAGAGCTGTTGCCCTTCGGCGAAAAGCCGGTGACCCAGAAGCAATCGCTTTCGGCTATCGAGGAGGCCCACATCCGCCGGGTTTTGGCTTCCTGCAACTGGAAGGTATCGCGCGCGGCGCAGATTCTCGAAATTGATCGCGTCACCCTTTACAACAAGATGAAGCGCTATGGCATCCACCGGCCGTGAGGGTACGCCTTCTCGAGCACGCCACGCTCCCCCCAGGGGTGACGTCGTTTTTCCGGGATCATTTGCCACCCCCGTTCGCTCCCCAGACCCCGGAACCGTGGGCGATGCCCGCCCATTGGGGCCTCGACCGCCTACGCCAGCAGCTCGACGCCGCCAAGCTTTTGGACGCCCTACCCCAACCCGAGCAAGGGGAGGCCATCCTGGCCGTTATCGGCTCGGACCTGTTCCTTCCCGTTCTGACGTACGTCTTCGGGGCCTCGGTGTTGGGCCACCGCCGGAGCGTGCTCTCCGTAGCCCGCCTCCAGCCGACCAACGGCGACAGGACGGTTTTTCGCCGGCGGGTCGTGGTGGAGGCCCTCCACGAGCTGGGCCATGGGTTGGGTCTGGTCCATTGTCCCTTAGCCTCCTGCCCCATGCACCAAGCTTTCCACCCCGAAGCGGTGGACCTCAAGGAGCCCACCTATTGCCCCGCCTGCTCCCGGGCGGTGTGGAGACTTACCGGCTGACCCTGACGGCGAAAGCTACGAGCAACCGTGCACGGTGCCGCAGTTCAAGCACTTGTAGCAGGCGCCGTTGCGGACCATCATCATGCCGCAGGAAGGGCAGGGCGGGGCGTCGGCTTGGTTCACGAACAGCTCCCCACCCTCGCCGTTTCCGGAAAAAAGCCGAGGTTGCTGGGGCATTGTCGGTAACACTGGCTTGTCTCCGGTGCTGGGGAGAAGCTGCACACCCACCGCCGCCTGCTGCTCCGGCGGCAG
>JBAMMG010000071.1:11439-24959 GCA_039793905.1 Thermoanaerobaculum sp.
TTGCTGGCAAGCCAGCGGAAGATGTAGTCAATGATGGATTTGGCGTAAGGGATCTGGGGATTGTTGGTCCACCCGGAAGGCTCGAAGCGCACGTGGGAAAACTTATTGACCAGAAACTCCAGGGGCACGCCGTACTGGAGGGTGAGGGAAATGGCCGTGGCAAAGGCATCCATGACCCCAGATAGGGTCGAGCCCTCTTTGGCCATGGTAATGAAAAGCTCGCCCGGGGTGCCGTCCTCGTAAAGCCCCACGGTGATGTACCCTTCCTGGCCCTCCACCGAAAACTTGTGGGTAATGGCCACCCTTTCGTCGGGAAGCTTGCGGCGCACAGGCCGAAACTCCGCTCCCGCCGCGGTCTTCGTCTCGGCAGCGCCGCCAGCGGCCAGGGGCTGGGAGCCCTTACAGTTGTCGCGGTACACAGCGACCGCTTTGAGCCCCAGCTTCCACCCCTCCAGGTAAAGCCGCTCGATCTCCTCGGGGGTGGTTTCCTCGGGGACGTTCACGGTCTTGGAAATGGCCCCGGAAATGAACGGCTGCACCGCACCCATCATGCGCAGGTGGCCCATGGGGGAAATAAAGCGGGTCCCCCCCACGGCCTTGAAGGCGCAATCGAAAACCGGAAGGTGCTCCTCTTTGAGGTAGGGGGCCCCCTCGGCAGTCCCGGTTTTCTCGATGTGGGCGAGGATGGCTTCCCGCTCCTGTTCGCTGTAGCCCAGTTTTTTCAAGGCCTTGGGAACGGTGTTGTTGACGATGCGGATGGTACCGCCCCCCACCAGGCGCTTGACCTTCACGAGCGCCAGGTCGGGCTCGACACCGGTGGTGTCGCAGTCCATCATGAAACCGATGGTTCCGGTGGGGGCGAGAACCGTCACCTGCGCGTTGCGGAAGCCAACCTTTTCCCCCAGGCTTAAAGCTTCGTCCCAAACCCGCACCGCTTCCTGCCGCAGCTCCGCCGGGAGCGCCCGCACAGGTAAGCGGTGGGCGGCGTCCCGATGCATGGCGATGACCTCGAGCATGGGCTCCCGGTTCGGCTCGTAGCCGGGGAAGGGACCCATTTTTTCGGCAATTCGGGCCGATTGCAGGTACGCCTCCCCGGTCATGAGGGCGGTAATGGCCGCAGCCAGGGCGCGGCCCTCCTCGGAGTCGTAAGGCAACCCTTCCGACATCAAGAGCGCACCCAAGTTGGCGTAACCGAGCCCCAGGGTCCGGTACTCGTGGGAGTTGGCGGCAATCTTGGGGGTGGGATAGTGGGCGAAATCCACGATGATTTCTTGCGCCAAAATCAAGGTGTCCACGGCCCGGCAGAAAGACTCGACCTGGAAGGTTCCATCTTCGTCCACGAACTTCATGAGGTTGAGGGACGCCAAATTGCAGGCCGTATCGTCCAGGAACATGTACTCGCTACAAGGATTGGAGGCGTTGATACGGCCCGAGGTCTTGCAGGTATGCCAGCGGTTGATGGTGGTGTCGTATTGGATGCCGGGGTCGCCGCAGACCCAGGCTGCCTCGGCCATCATGCGCAAAAGGTCCCGGGCCTTATACCGGTCCATGACTTCCCCAGTGGTGACGGCGCGCGTTTCCCACCACCCGTCCTCCTCCACGGCGCGCATGAAGTCATCGGTGACCCGCACCGAGTGGTTGGCGTTTTGGTACTGGACGGAGTCGTAGGCCCCCCCTTCCACTTCGAAGCCGGCTGGAAAACCAGCCGCAATCAAGGCGTGGGCCTTCTTTTCCTCTTCGGCTTTACACTTGATGAACGCCACGATATCTGGGTGATCCACGTTGAGGATGACCATCTTGGCGGCGCGCCGGGTTTTGCCTCCCGACTTGATGACGCCGGCAAAAGCGTCGAAACCGCGCATGAAGGAAACGGGTCCCGAAGCCACGCCACCCCCCGCCAGAGGCTCCCGCGAGGAGCGCAGCACCGAGAAGTTCGTGCCCGTACCCGACCCGTATTTGAAGAGCATCCCTTCGATCTTGGCCAAATCGAGGATGGACTCCATGGAGTCCTTGAGGGAGTTGATGAAGCACGCCGAGCATTGGGGGTGCGGCTCCACACCGACGTTAAACCACACCGGGGAGTTGAAGGACGCCATTTGGTGGAGCAGGAGGTGGGTCAGCTCGGCGGCAAAGGCTTCCGCCGACTCCTCGTCGGCAAAGTAGCCGCCTTCGATCCCCCAGTCCGTGAGGGTCTCTACCACTCGGGTAATGAGCTGGCGCACCGAGTACTCCCGCTCCGGCGTCCCCAATTGCCCGTGGAAGTACTTCTGGGCCACGATGTTGGTGGCCGTTTGCGACCAAAACTCGGGAACTTCCACACCTTCCTGCTCGAAAACCACCCGCCCGTCGGCACCCGTGATCCTGGCCGTGCGCCGTTCCCACCGAACGAGATCGAAGGGGTGGGTACCCTTCACCGTGAAGTAGCGCGTGAACATCAAGCCTTGCGCTTTCGAAACACCTTGGACCTGGGAAGACAACGCGCTTTTTTCCACCGCCATCGTCTGCCTCCTTCGCTGGCGTTAGTATCCCTACTGGCCGACGGCGTTGTCAAGGGGGGTACCCAAGATATAGCGTTCCTTTGGGAAAGGGGCAACTATATCTTGTGGTTGCGGTCCGTCCCGAACGTCTCAACCAGGGTGAACCCGTTGGTCATAAAAAAACGGAGCTTCCCCCGAAACTTCAGGAAGCCCCCTCTGCCCGCACCGCACGGGAGGGCGCGAATGGGAAAAGTTCCGGCACGCCTCGCGGCACGCCCGTGACGGCAATGTTCTTCCGCGACTCAAAGGGCCTTCGGCAAGAGAGGCTCGCGCCTGCAAGCTCGCCTCTCGCTGCCGTCAGGAGAGCCGCAAAAACCGGACGACGCTACTTCGAGACCTTTTCCTTGAGCGTCTTGCCCACCTTGAAGGCCGGGTACTTGCGAGCCGGAATGGTGATTTGCTCCCCCGTGGCCGGGTTCCGGCCGGAACGGGCCGCCCGCTTGCGCACGAAAAAGCTCCCAAAGCCTGGAAGCGTCACCTTCTTGCCGGCCACCAGCTCGGCGGCCAAAAGCCCCTTGGTGGGGCTGAAGATAGCGTCCACGGCCTCCGCCGCTTTGGCCTGGGTGAGCCCCGTTTTTTTCGCGAGCTTCGCGACCAACTCTGACTTGTTCATGTCTCCTCCTCCCCTTCCCGGCGTTACTTCGCCAGCTTTTCCTTCAGCGTTTTACCCGGCTTGAAAGCCACGTAGTGGCGGGCCGGAATGGTGATGGTCTTGCCCGTGGCCGGGTTGCGCCCGGTCCGCGAGGCCCGCTTGCGCGTGGAGAAGGTGCCAAATCCGGGAATCGTTACCTTCCGGCCGGCATCCAGCTCCACGGCCACGATGCCCTTGTGGGGCGAGAAGATGGCATCCACCACCTCCGCGGCCTTGGACTGGGTCAAGCCCACCTTCTTTGCCAGTTTTGTTGCCAGTTCCGATTTGTTCATGCTCGCTCCTCCTTTCCTCGTTGACCTCTCGCTGTATTATTCGGACCATGAACGGGATTTGTCAAGGCCTCTCGTGGTTTCTTACCATCGCCGGTGCCTTCGGGTTCGCAGCCAGCGTGACCCGAGCCCACACCCCCTTACGGGAAGCGGCCGGTAACGAGCTTCCCGTGCACCTCACGCCGCTTCCCGCCTCAGACTTCGCGGGCCTTCGCTGGGAGCACCCCGAACTCGCCGCCTGTGCCGTGCTTGCCGGCGCGCTCCCTCAAGCCCAAAGCGGCATCGAGCCCCCCAACGGGGAGGCCCTAGTGCGGGCCTTGCGGCAACTCGTGGGCACCGTCACCAGGGAGCTCCCACCCGGCCTCGAGGTTTTTTACGGGTTCAGCCCACAGCCGACGGCAACCGCCACCGCCTTCGGGAACACCGTTTTGCTCGCCCTCCCTGAGAGCGAGCCCACGAGCCCAGCCGATGCGGCGCGAAGCGCGGTGAGCGCGTGGCTGGCGGCCCACAGGACGTGGGTCGCGCCGCAGGACGGCGTGAGCGAGCCCCTCCTGCGCCTCGGCGAGAGCCTCGCTTGGCTGGGAAGCCTCGCCCTGGCCAATACACCTCCCCAGCTCCTTCCCCTCGCCCAGTGGGTTGATCCCAAGACCGTGGCACCCGCCCTTGAGCAGTTCGTGCGCCAGAGCCTCGACCCCAAGGAGCCGTACCTCAGGCGGCGCACCCGCCTGCGGGAGGTCACGCTTCCCGGAAGGGCGAGTCCCGAGCTGGCGCAAGCCGCGGCGTTTTTGGTGGAAACCTTCGGCCAGCCTGATCTCGCCCGGCGCGACCCCATGGTCCTGCTCAAGGCCTGGGCCGAAAACCGCGACAAGCGCTTCCCTCCTCCGCCGCGCGCCCTGCGGTCGGCACTAGAGCAACCCGCTCGCGCCGGAATGCCCAGAAAGCTTGAAGGGGATGATGCCGAGGCCCTCCGCGCCGACGCCGCCCTCCGTGCCGCATGGGCTCTACCTCCATCGCAAGCGTTGCCAGGGAACGCGCCACAGGAAGCGGTAAGCCTCTGGTACGCCCGGCGCCGCGCCCAAGGCCTTTCCGCCCCCGTTCCCGAGGGTCTCGGGCATCGCCAGGGCATCTGCGTCGCGAGGCCGGAGCCACCGGGTTTTGCGGTCTCCTGGCAAGCCAACGGTCGCGAGGAGCTGCTCTTGGTCTGGCCGCGGTGGGTCCTCTCGCCGCACCTCACGGCCAGCGGTAACGAGTTGGTGTTTGCGGACCCCGACGGGGTCTGGCGGGTTTCCCTTGCCGGGACGGGTGCCGAAAACGTGCAGGCCGGGTCGTTCCGCAGCGCGGGTGCGTCGCCCTCGGGCAAAATGCTGGCAGCTTCGATTTTTCCCAGTGGGGAGGTGGCCACACTGCCAGCGGGAAAAACCCTTGGCGCGGCCAAGGCTTGGGTGTTTCTGGACGAAGGGGTCTTGCTTTTGGCCGAAGCTCAGGAGCTGGTGGTGGTGGGTCTCGAGGGCGAGCGGGGGGCGCGGTTTCCCGTCCCCTGCCCCCACGCCCTGGCCAGTGCTCGGAGCAAGGTCTTGGTCGCCACCGGAGCTCCCTGCACCCCGGCTCTCGTCTCGCTGGATCTAGCCACGGGCGAGCAAGCGACGCTTTTGAAGGTCAATCAGGCCGTTGCTGATGTGGTTCCGTGGGGTCAAGGGTGGGGCTTCCTCACCATGGACGGGGTTTTCCTCCTTTCGCCCGAAGGCACAGCCAAGAGGCTCCATCGGGCTTTTTCCCTGGGCCCTGGTTAGCGCCTCTTTTTTTCGGCTATTATCCCCAGGGAGCGTGGCCATGGAGTTCAAAAGCTTACAACCTGGTGCCGCGTACTTTTACTACCCCCGTCCCCTTTGCGTGGTGGGGGTTTGGGACCGCAAAAACGATCGGGCCAACTTCGTTCCCGTCGCGTGGGCCGGGCCGCTCGCCTCGCGCCCGCCCCTGTTTGGGGTTTGCCTTTCCCCCAAGACTTACTCCCACCAGCTTTTGGTGCAGGCCGGGGAGTTTTCCTTGAGCTTTCTCCCCTGGTCCGAGGTGGAGCTGGTGGCCAAGTTGGGCGCGGTTTCCGGGAAAGACGTGGACAAGGTGACGGTGTTTTCCCTCGAGCTCGCCGAAAGCGAGACCGTGGCCCCGCCTTTCTTGGCCAGTGCGTACGTGGCGGCTGAGTGCAAGGTGGTCGAGCGTCACGCCTTCGGCGACCAGTCCCTGTTCGTGGGGGAAATCTTGCGGGTGATGGCGCGGGAAGGGGCCTTTGCCGCCGATGGCACCGTGCGCCTGGATGCGGTGTTGCCGATCCTTTACCTGGGGGCCAACCGTTACATCACCGCCGACCCGGGCAGCTCTCGCTTGGTGACGGGAAAGGGGCCCTAAGCTTCGGCTTTGGCCACCAGCGCCACTCCGGAAGCGACCAAAAGCCCTCCCAAGATCATGCTTGCGGTGACGTTCTCGTAGCCCAACAGCACCGAAATCACCGCTGCCGCGACCGGTTCGAAAGCGAGGATGACGCCCGTTTCTGAGGGTTTCAAGACCACCAGCACCTTGGCCATGACCCCGAAGGCCAGGGCCGAAGCCAAAAGGCCCGTGACAGCGAGGGCCACCCCTAGCTGGGGCGTCCACCGGAGGTACGAAGGCGTAAGAGCCGCCAGCAGCGGAGAAGCCAAGGCCACGACCCCCAGTTGTACGATGTTGACCGCGGCCGGATGCTGGCGTTTTACGGCCTCGGCTAAAGCCAGAACGTGGCCGGCAAAAGCCACGGCGCAGAGGAACGTGAGCCCGTCACCCGCGGTGAGGGGTGCTGTTTCCGGGCGAAGCAGCAGGACAAGGCCAGCCAAGGCCACTCCGGCGGCAATCCAAACCCGGGCACTCGCAAGCTGCCCCCTGAAAATCCCCTGGAGTACCGGAACCAGAATGACCGACAGCGAGGTCACGAACGCCGACCGCGACGGCAGGGTTTCGGCAAGCCCCGCCGTTTGCAAGCCGTAACCGGCAAAAAGCAAGAGGCCGCAGAGCACCGATGCCGGTTCCCACCGCGGCTTGGCCCGGCGGTACGATGTCGCGACCAGGACCGCAAAGGCAAGGAGAAAACGAAGGGCCAGAAACGCTCCCACCGAGGCCGAATCCAAGGCCAGCTTCACTACCGGAAACGTCGCTCCCCAGACCACCGTCACCCCAAAAAGGAGCACAACCGCGACCCAGCGCCCCATGGCGCTACTGTAGCGGCAGGAAGCGCTACAATCACCGGGCGAAGGGCTTGGCTTGTGCTGCTGGCATGGGGACGGGCATGACCGAGGGACGCGGTAAGGTTGTGTGTATTGGCGTGGCGGGGGGGACAGGCTCCGGAAAAACCACCGTGGCGGAAGCCATCGTGTCCCGCATCGGTCCCCACCGCATCGCGTACATCCAGCACGACAGCTACTACCGGGATTTGAGCCACCTCGCGCCCGAAGAGCGACTGCGCCGTAACTTCGACCACCCGGACGCCTTGGAAAGCGAGCTTTTGGTGCAACACCTCCTCGCCCTCAAACGCGGCCACGCGGTGGAAATACCCGTATACGACTTCACGACCCACGTGCGTACGCCCGCCACCCGCCGAGTCGAGCCCCGCAAGGTCATCCTCGTCGAGGGGATCCTCATTTTTGCCGAAAAAGCCCTGCGCGAGCAGTTCGACATCCGCATTTTCGTGGATACCGACGCCGATTTGCGCTTTATCCGCCGCTTGCGGCGGGACATTGCCGAGCGCGGGCGTACGGTGGAAAGCGTCATCAACCAATACTTGGAAACCGTTCGCCCCATGCACCTGGAGTTTGTGGAGCCCTCCAAGCGCTGGGCCGACGTGATCATCCCCGAAGGGGGGTTCAACACCGTAGCCTTGGACATGGTGTGCGCTCGAGTGGAGGCGCTCCTTTCGGGCGGGAGCTCATGAGCAAGAAGCGCATCCTCACCGTGAGCTCAGGCAAGGGCGGTGTGGGGAAGAGCACCTTTGCCGTGAACTTCTCCCTGGCCCTGGCGCGCGTGGCTCCCACGGTGCTCGTGGATTTGGACACCGGCACCTCGTCGGTACGCAACACCATTGATGCGCCGGTCCACAAGGACCTCTACCACTTTTTCCGGCGCGGGGAGCCTTTGGAAGCTTGCCTCACAACCCTTCCAGACAAGCTCGACCCTCACGGACACTTCCGCAATTTCGCCTTCGTGGCCGCTCCCAAGCACGCCATGGAGGAATTCATCACCTTCGAGGACATGCACCGCTTTCGGCTCATGCGCGCCATCAACGAGTTGCCGGCGCAGTTCGTGGTCCTGGACTTAAGGGCGGGGCTTGACGCCGCGGTGCTGGACTTTTTGCCCCACTCCAACTCCGGGATCCTGGTCTTCACCCCCCACCACCCTGCAGCCACCGCCGCTGCCGGTGACATCGTCAAAGCCCTCATCTTCCGCAAGCTGCGCCTCGTGCTTTCGGAAGAGGGGCCTCTCGCCAGAGACCGGGAAGCCCGGGCCCACCTGGCCACCATCAACGCCCTCCTCGACAAGGTGGAGGATGTCTACGACGATTCCCTCCCCAACCTCGACGTCTTCCTCAAGGACCTGCTTTTGGCCCTGGGCGAGGTCCCGGCGGTGCGGGCCCTGGCCGATACCGTGGCTTCGTTTCACGTTCACTTCGTGCTCAACCTCTTCAACGGCATCAGGGAAAGCTACGAAAAAGCCATCGTGCCCTTCATGACGTTCCTGCAAACGTACGTTTCCTCGCGCTTGAAGCTCTACAACCTCGGCTGGATCGTCCAGTCCCAGGAGGTGCACGAGGCCAACTGCCGGAGGCGCCCCATCGTCTTGGACACGCCCGAAACCTCCGAGCCCGACACGCCGCGCGTGCGGCTCGAGGAACTGGAATCGCTGCTTTTGGGCACCCCTTCTCCACCCCCTGTCCCGTCCCCCAAGGACTTCCTCCTCGAGGTGGACCCCAAGCAAGCCTTGGTGGAGCAACTGGAGGTGCTCCACGCCATGCAGCGAGATACCGCCACCCATCACGTTCGCCACAACTTCGCTTACATCTTGCGCCGGGCCCTCCACGCTCTCCAGAACTTTCCCGCGGAAAGCTTCGGTCAGCGGCGGCTCTTGACCCCCTTGGAGCTTTTCGAATCCCTAGCCGGAAGGGCCGTTACTCTTTGACTTTCCGGCGCCGGTGGTAGCGCAGCTCCTCCTCTTTGAACATGTAGCGGATGGCGTGCTTGTAAATCATGAGGTTGGGGCCATCGTGGCGGTTGAGCTTGATGCAGTTCTTGTCGTACCACTCGATCCAACCCCGAAGCTCGGTGCCGTCGGTGAGCACCACGACCATCGGGGTTTTGGCCTGCATTTGCTTGACGAAATAGAAGTTTTCGGCGTTGGTTTGCTCGGGCGGCGCCTGCCGCCGGGAGACCACCCCCGGGCGCAACGTCGCCGAGGGGAGCGTACGCTCGCTGACGTCGGGCAACGCCGGTCGGACCAGCTTACGCGTGGTGATGCCTTCGCCTTCGGAGTTTTCCGGATCTTTCATGGCTTCCTCGTTCCTTACGCTACTCATGCCAATATAGCACCCCTTCGCGTCCTTGGCTAGTGTACGGAAAGGCCGGGGGGAAAGTTTAGGCGGTTCCCAGGTGAAGCTCGGCGTCAGCCGCGGCCACGGCCTCGGCAAAGCCCTCCCGTTCCCGGCTCAAGCGCTCGGCGAGCTCCGGATCGGCAAGGGCCAGGATCTGAGCCGCAAGGTAGGCGGCGTTGCGGGCCCCGGCTTTCCCTACGGCCACGGTGGCTACCGGAATACCGCCTGGCATCTGGACCGTGGACAGGACGGCATCCAAGCCGTCGCTAATGCCGCCGGGGAGCGGTACCCCAATGACGGGTTTTACGGTGTGGGCCGAGACGAAGCCGGCGAGATGAGCAGCCATGCCGGCAGCAGCGACGAAAACCTGAACGCCCGCAGCTTCACCCTCGGCGACCAACCGGCGCACCCGGTCCGGCGTGCGGTGGGCGGAGGCCACATGGGCCTCCCAAGGGACCTGCAAGCGGGCCAGCGTCCGGGCGGTTTCTTGCATCAACTCCCAGTCGGAAACGGAACCCATGAGGATCATGACTCGCGCCATGAGCAAAACCCCTTTCCGATGTCGCGCCGGAAATACATTCCGGCAAAGCGCACCTTCTCGGCGGCAGCGTAGGCGAGGCTCACGGCGTCGGTAAGACTCGACCCCACGCCGACCACAGAAAGCACACGCCCCCCGGCGGTTACGAGCTGCCCGTCCTCCCGAGCGGTCCCAGCATGAAAAACGAGCGCCCCCGCGGCTTTGGCCTCGTCCACCCCAAAGATGGGCTCCCCCGTGCGGGGAGCTTGCGGGTACCCTTGGCTTGCCAGCACCACGCACACCGCCGCTTGCCGCGCCACCACCAGTTCGGGGCTTTTGAGCTCGCCTCGGGCAGCGCTCCAGAGGAGGGGAACGATGTCTCCGGCCAGGCGGGGCACGATGACCTGGGTTTCGGGGTCCCCGAAACGGCAGTTGAACTCCAACAGTTTGGGGCCGTCGGCGGTGAGCATGAGGCCGGCGTAGAGCACACCCTGGTACCAGCGCCCTTCGCTGGCGAGGGCGGCGAGGGCCGGGTAAATCACGTGCGAAAGCACAGCCGACGCCAACTCCCGGGGTAGGGGAGCGGGGGAAAAGGCGCCCATCCCGCCGGTGTTGGGACCCCGGTCCCCGTCTTCGAGGCGCTTGTAGTCCCTGGCTGCTGGGAGAGGAACTACCGACCGGCCGTCGGTGATCACGAGAAACGAGAGCTCTTCCCCCTCGAGACACCGTTCCACCACCACCCGCTCCCCCGCGGCGCCGAACTCTCTCCGCTCGAAAAAGCGCCCCAGGGCTTCCTCCAGGTCCTCGGGGGTGCGGCAGATGAGCACGCCCTTGCCCGCCGCCAAGCCGTCCGCTTTCAGCACCACTGGCAGGCCGAGGCTGCGGATCGCCGTTGCCGCCTCGTCGCGGCTGCTCACCACGAACCCGTCAGCGGTGGGGATCCCGTACTTCTGGCACAGGCTCTTGGTAAGGGCTTTGCTCCCCTCGACCTCGGCCGCCCGCTTGTGGGGGCCAAAGAGGGCCAACCCCCGCCGCTCGAACTCGTCGCGGATCCCCAGCACCAGGGGCAGTTCCGGCCCCACCACCGTGAGGTCAATGCGCAGGCTTTCGGCGAAATCGGCCAGCTCCACGATGGCGTCGGCGCGGATGGGGACGCAGTCGGCCACTTCCGCCATGCCGGGGTTGCCAGGAGCGGCGTAAAGCTCGTCCACCAGCGGGGAAGACGCGAGCTTCCACGCCAGAGCGTGCTCCCGGGCACCGCTACCCACCACCAGAGCCTTCACCGCTTCATTGTAGCTTGCAACAGGGAAAGCATGGCGGTTTCCACCACGTCTTGCGCCGAACACCCCCGGGAAAGATCGTTGGCGGGCTTGGCCAGGCCCTGGAGGAGGGGACCGAGAGCCCGCGCACCGCCCAACCGTTCGGTGAGCTTGTAGGCAATGTTCCCCGCATCTAGGTCGGGGAAAATCAAAACGTTGGCGGCACCGGCCACCGGCGACCCCTTGGCCTTCCTCGCCCCCACTTCCGCAACCAAAGCCGCATCCACCTGCAATTCGAAGTCAAAGGCAAAGTCAGGGGTGCGCTGGGCGAGAAGTGCCCCCGCTTGGCGGACCTTCTCCACCATGGGGTGCTCCGCTGACCCTTTGGTGGAAAAGGAAAGCAAGGCCACCCTGGGCTCGCCACCCACCACCGAGCGGAAGGTGGCGGCCGAGGCCACGGCCACGTCGGCCAGCTGCTCGGGGGTGGGATCGGGAAGCACCGCGCAATCGGCAAAAACCAAGACCCCGTTGGCGCCCCAGGCCGGGTTGGGGTGCACCATCACGAAGCAGGACGAAACGCTGGTTATCCCGGCCGCGGGGCCAATGGCGTGAAGGGCGGCGCGCACCGTATCGGCGGTGGTGCGCACGGCCCCCCCTACCGAGCAGTCCGCAAAGCCCAACGCCACGAGGCAGGAGGCAAAGTACAGGGGATCGCTAAGGGCCGCCACCGCTTGCTCCCGGGTCCAACCCTTTTCCTTGCGCCGGTTGTACTAGTGCTCGGCTAGCGCCTCCCGCCGAGAATCGGTGGCGGGGTCCAAAACCTCCACCCCCAGGGCCGCCAGCTCCCGATGCTCGGGACCGCGAGCGGCGTGGGGGCATACCACGCTCACGTGGCACACACGGTCGCTCACAAGCCGCCGGGCCGCCTCCACGATCCGGGGATCGTCCCCTTCGGCGAAAACGACCCGCCCACCAACAGCTTTGGCTCTGGCCTTGACATCGTCGAGAAAACCCATGGCTCCCTCCCCGAGGTTATGGTAGTCCCAAGGGACGATTTTGTGAAGATACTCTCATTCCCGTGACGCGTCGCCCCAGGCCTCCACCGCCGACACCGGTTGGAAGTTCACGACGCGGTCCTCAGGGATCCCCGCGGCCTGGGCAATGGCCAAGGCCCAGCGGTCGAAGCCCAGGTGCCGGGGGTGGTGGGCATCGGAGCCCAAAACGAACGAGCACCCCGCGTCCAGGGCCAGCCGGGCAAGCGTCGGGTCCAGGTCCTGGCGCCGGGGGAAACCGTTGATTTCCACCCGCACCCCCCGCTCAGCGGCGGCCGTAAAGACCTTTTCCCAGTTGGCGCGGATCCCCGGTCGCCGGGCGAAGAGCCGGCCCCGAGGGTGGGCTAGGGCCCAGACCCCCGGTTCCTCCAGGGCCCGGAGCAATCGCGCCGTTTGGTCGCTGCCGCTGGCGAGCCCGGTGTGGAGGCCAGCGAGAACCCAAAGCCCCCGGCGGTGGGAGCGGGGAAGGTCCAGGCGCCCGTCCTCGAGGATTTCCGCCTCCACCCCCGGGAGAAGCTCCAGCTCATCCCCGTACCGTTGGTTCCAGCGGTCAATGGCTCGCCGCTGCAACTCCAAGGCCCCAAGGTCCATGCCGTTGACGCAGGCCAAACCCTGGGTGTGGTCGGTGACCACAGCCCAAAAGTACCCGCGGCGTCGCAGGGCTTGGGCCATGGCCTCGAGGCTTCCGGCGCCGTCAGAAGCACGAGTGTGGAAGTGCACTGCACCGCGCAGCTTCCGCGCCTCGCTTTCGAGCCCCGCGGCCGCCACCTCGGAGGCCGAAAAAAAGTTCTGCCGGCTCGGGCTCTCGCGTCCTGCCCGGTGGGTCCCGGCAAAACGGGCCCAGGCCGCCGCCAGGGCGTCCTCCCCCCGGCACCTGGCCAAAAGGCTTACCGTGGGCCAAACTTCCAAAGGGATCCCGGCCGGCAGGCGGCGGATGGCGGAAAGCTCCCTGGGCTCATCGAACACCGCGTAGGCGGCCCGCAGGTAAGAAAGGCGCATGTCTCCCGGGGGGTAGGAGTCCGCGAGACGAAAAAGCGCCTCGGCCAAAGCCCGGTTGGACACCATGGCCCAAGCTTACCGCGTTTCGCGGGAAGATCCTTGCGTGGCGCCTAGCTCGTTGCAGGCCCGCGGGATGGAGCTTGACGGGATGGCGCCCCCTTGCTAATGTGAGAACCCCCCGGGACTTGGGGGAGGCTCTTTGGGAGCGGCAAAGCCACCGGGGCGTGGCGCAGCCTGGTAGCGCACCTGCCTTGGGCGCAGGTGGTCGGAGGTTCAAATCCTCTCGCCCCGACCAAACCCCCACGGGGGAGTGGCTGCCTGTAGCTCAGTTGGATAGAGCAAGGGACTTCTAATCCCTGGGTCAGAGGTTCGAATCCTCTCAGGCAGGCCAAGCGTACGGTGAGCGTAGCTCAGCTGGCAGAGCGCTGGACTGTGGCTCCAGTGGTCGAGGGTTCGAATCCCTTCGCTCACCCCACCTCGTGCGCCCGTAGCTCAGCCCGGATAGAGCGTCAGACTCCGGATCTGAAGGCCCCGCGTTCGAATCGCGGCGGGCGCACCACCCCTTCTTAAAATCCAGGGCGGTACGCGGGAACGAGCCGAAGGGGGACCGAGGCGGCCCACCGTTCGTCC
>JBAMMG010000072.1:0-24044 GCA_039793905.1 Thermoanaerobaculum sp.
GCCCACCACGAAGGTACACGGCCTGAGCCCCTCGGGAACCGAAGCCAGGAGCTGGCCCGCAACCTCGCCAACGGCCCCGTGGCGGTAATACTCCACCGAGAGGTCCGCGGCCCAGACCTCAGCCGCCCAACCACCCGCTTCCAGCTCGGCCAAAAAGCCGTGGCGAACGAAATCCTGAGGGGCATCCCAGCGCCCCGGGAAAAAGACGAAAAGCGCCCGGTGGGGTTGCGGCCCAACGGCATACCGCTCGACGGCCAAGGAACCGGGGCGGACGCCGGCACAACCCAGGCTCGCCAGCCAGAGGCCCAGGAGGGCTGTTAACCTGGCGGCGACCACCCCAGGGGAGGGGATCACGACGGAAAGCTGGTCACCCCCCGGCGGCTTTGGCCACCACCTGCTCCAGGAGGGTACCCACGTGCTCCCCAACCAGCGCCAAATCCGGGCGGTTCAAAACCGCAAGCGCCCCGGCCGGGCGCATGGCCCGCACCACCACACGGCCCCCCTCTTCCGAGACCGTGACGTTGCACGGCAATAGCACCCCTGCCTGCGGCTCGGCTTCCAGCACCTGGTGGGCGGAAGGGGCGTGGCAGGCGCCCAGGATCAGGTACGGTGGGCGGTCCACGTTGAGCTTTTTCTTCAGGGTCGCCTGAACGTCACAATTTCGCAGAGAATGCCGAAACCGGCCTCGCCAAGGGCTGCCCGCGCCCGTTCCACGGTTTCGGCAAAGGAAAAGCGCGAAATCTCTTCGTACGCTACGGCCGTTTCCCTCATGGCTCCCTCCCCTCTCAGGACGCTTCCCAGCGTCTTGCGAGCACGCGGGCTCGCCGAGCCCGCTCAAATCCCTCAAGAAAACCCGCTCGAACACGAGGGAGCGGAACAACTCCCGGCACCGCCGATCCCGGAAGCGCTCCCCCCGGAAGCACTGGCGAAGGTAGACAAAAGCCTCTTGACCACCTCGCTGCCGCACTTGGGGCAGCTCACGCCTTGGCTTCCCGCGCCCATGCGTTGCCAAACCTCAAAGCGATGCCCGCAGGCCTCGCATCGGTACTCGTAAAGCGGCATAGCTACCCTCCGCAACGCCCCAAGAGCTGGTCCCAGATGTTGCTGGGCAACCCCTGGGGAAACGCTTCGTCCGTGGTCATGATGCGCCCGCAGCTCTGGCACCGCCAGAGCAGCATGCCTCAGGTGGGAACAGGCCTCAGGTGCCCCCCGCAGGTCGGGCACACCCCGTTGCCTTGGCCCTTGTCACGATCTTCCATCACCAACCCCTTCCTCCCCGTTGCTTTGGACCGCACATGTGGGGTCACCAGGTCGCCGACCCCCGGCCGGCCTTGGCGCGGCTCACGTGGGCACCCCCAACTTGGGGAGCAGGAAAACCTGGAGCACCACCCAGAACACCATGAACCCTAGAAAAACCAAGCCCTCCAGCACCTCTAGCTCCCCTCGCGCAAGGTGGCCCGAGCTTCCAAGATGGCCTTGCGCTCCTCTTCCGCGGCCCGCTCGATGCTGTCGCACATGACCCGGCAAATCTCGAAAACCGATGCGTCCGCTACCGAGTAGTACACGTTGACGCCGTCCCTCCGGCAGGTCACGAACCCGGCTTGGCGCAAGACCCCCAAGTGCTTGGAGATGTTGGCCTGGCTGCCCCCAATGTTCGCCAAGATGTCGGTCACCCGCATCTCGCCCTTTTGCAAAAGATGCAGGATGGCCAGGCGCGTCGGGTCGGCCAGCGACCTGATCCTTTCGGCAATTCTTTCGAACAGCGCTTCGGCTCGCGGATCCACGCTATCCCCCCCGGTGGCAATATAACTGCGTGCCAATATTTGGGCAAGTTCCGCGATGGTCTGGGGGTTGAGGCGAATCCTGTTCCGTCTCACAGCGCCACCTCGTCCACGCTCCATGACACCAGCTTGAGCTTTTCCCCACACTCCTTGCAGAACTCCCGCAGCGCCGCCAAAAGCCTTTCCATCGTGTCCTCTTTGAGCACCGTGAAGATCAACGCCGAGGTTTTGGGAAACGCCCGGGATCCCAGCCGCGGGCCCGTTGTCCCTACGCCCACCACGCGTGGGATTTCCGTGTACCCTTCCACCCCCACGCGGTTGAGCAGCACCTCAAGCTCTTCCTTTTTGCTTTCGTCCACAATGATCATCAAAAGCCTCATGGGCTCACTCCTTCAAACCGAAAGCCCGTAACAGGCTCATCATGGGGCACCACTTGGTGAATGCCGATTGGAGCAGGTTCAGCCCCACGAAAGCCGTGAAGTAGTAGAACCCGGGATGAACCCAGTGGCCCAAGGCCACCGAGACCAGCACGAAAAACCCGGCAATAGCTCGCAGTGCTTCATTAACCGTCATGGTTAAGCCTCCTTTCCGTTACTCGTTACCATCGGCAGCCAAAACCTTTTCCACGCCAGCGGCTTTCAGGTACATGAAATACAAAAGCGGAATCACCACCAGCGTCAGCACGGTGGACACCACCACCCCGGAAATGAGCGCCACCGCCAACCCCTGAAAGATGGGGTCCAAGAGGATCACCCCGCCGCCCACCACCAGCGCCGCGGCGGTCAGCGCAATGGGCCGGAACCGCACCGCACCGGCCTTGATCACGGCGTTTTCGAGGGTCTCACCGGCGGAAAGCTCGAGGTTTATGAAGTCCACCAAAAGGATGGAGTTTCGCACGATGATCCCAGCCAAAGCAATAAACCCAATCATGGAGGTGGCGGTGAAAAACACCCCAAAAAGCCCGTGGGCGGGAAGAATGCCCACGAGCGTCAAGGGGATTGGTGCCATGATGATGAGGGGCGTCACGAAGGACCGGAACCACCCCACGACCAGAAGGTAAATGAGCACCAGCACCACAGCGAACGCCACGCCCATGTCGCGGAAAACCTCGTACGTGATGTGCCACTCCCCATCCCACTTGAGGCTGTAGCGCGTGTTGTCGGCCGGCAGGTGGGTGGAAATCACCTCGATGGGCTGGCCGTCGGGCCCCTTGAGGGAGGCGATCTCCCGCTGCATTGCCAAAATCCCGTACACCGGTGCCTCCAGCGCCCCTGCCATTTCCGCCACCACGTAAGTCACCGGCCGCAGATTCTTGTGGTAAATAAAGCGCTCGCGGCTTTCGGGACGTACCTGCACGAGCTCCGACAGCGGCACAAGCTGCCCCGAAAGCCCATGCAACCGCAAGTCCAGCAGGCTCGCCACCTGCGAGCGCTGGGCGCGCTGGAGGCGGAACACCAAGGGAACCGGCGTGCGCGACCGCTCGTCGTGCAACAGCGTGACCTCCGCGCCGTCGAGAGCCAGCCTCAGGGCACGGGCAATCATTTCCGGGGTAATGCCCGCCCGCATGGCCTTCTCTCGGTCCACCTCAAGGTCGAGTTTCGGGGCGGGATCCTCCACGTACCAATCCACGTCCACCACGCCTTGGGTCTTTTCGAAGATGCGCCGCACCTGCCGGGCCAGAGCCAGACGGGTTTCCAGCTCCGGACCGTAAACTTCCGCCACGAGGGTGGAAAGGACCGGCGGGCCCGGCGGTACCTCCGTGACCTTCACGTTGGCGGGGGTTCGCGCCACTACCGGACGCAGGAGCTCTCGCACGGCCTTGGCAATGTCGTGGCTGGCCCGGGAGCGGTGGTGCTTGGGTAGGAGGTTCACCTGGATGTCCGCCACCAGCGGCCCCGAGCGCAAGAAGTAGTGGCGGACGAGCCCGTTGAAGTTGAACGGTGCCGAGGTTCCGACGTAAATTTGCATGTCGGTGATTTCAGGAACCTGCCTCAAAGCCTCGGCCAGCTCCCGGGCGACAGCTGCCGTGGCTTCGAGGGTGCTCCCCTCGGGCATGTCAATGACAACCTGGAGCTCGCTCTTGTTGTCGTAAGGCAGCATCTTGACCGTCACCACCTTGAAAGCCACCAGGGCCGCGGAGCCCACGAGCAACAGCGCGACAGCAGCGAGCAGCGCCCACCGGCGCACGGCAGAAGCCAAAAGGGGCGTAAAGAGCTTTTCGTAAAAGCGGTGCAGCTTGCTTTCCTCAAGAGTTTCGGCATCCGGCTCCGATTCGGCCCCCAAATGCGCTTCCGCCCAGCGGCGGAAGAGGCGGAACGTGAGCCACGGTGAAACCACGAACGCCACGAGGAGGGAAAAGAGCATGGCCGCCGAAGCGTTGATGGGGATGGGGCGCATGTAGGGGCCCATGAGGCCGGAAACGAACGCCAAAGGCAAAAGCGCCGCCACCACCGTAAATGTGGCCAGAATCGTCGGGTTCCCCACCTCGTCCACGGCGTACACCGTGGCCTGGCGCGGCGGGGCCCAGCCGAGCTCGTAGTGCCGGTGGATGTTTTCCACTACCACGATGGCGTCGTCCACGAGGATGCCGATGGCGAAGATGAGGGCAAACAGCGTGACGCGGTTGAGGGTGTAGCCGAAAAGGTACGATGAGGCCAGGGTGAGGGCCAGCGTTGCTGGCACGGCCACGGCCACCACCACGGCTTCCCGCCGCCCGAGAGCAAAAGCCATGAGCAGAACCACGGCAAAGGTGGCAATAGCCATGTGCTCGATGAGTTCCGAGGACTTTTCGTTGGCGGTGAACCCGTAGTCCCGGGTCTTGGTAACCCGTACCGTGGACGGCACGAGCTTGCCGCGAAGCCCTTCCAGGTAGCCGTCCAGCTCGCGGACCAGCTGCACGGCGTTGGTGCCGGGTTTCTTCGCCACCGCCACCGTGACTGCCGGCGCCACGAGCCCTTGAGGGAGTCCCTTGTCCGCTCCCGCTGGGCCCGCCACCATCCACGCGTACTGGGCCGGTTCCTCCGGCCCGTCGGCCACCTCCGCCACATCCCCCAAGTACACCGGCCGCCCGCCGTAGACAGCCACCACGGCCCTGCGCACCTCCTCGGCCGAGCGGAAAAACGCGCTCACGTCAACCTGGACCTCGCGGTCAGCCTGGGAAAAAGAGCCGGCTGGAAGGCTCCAGTTCAACCCAGCCACGGCCTGGTACGCCTGGAGCATCGAAACGTGGTGGGAGGCCAGGCGGTCCTTGTCGAACGTCACCCGCACCACCCGGCGTTGGCCTCCGAGGACCCAAACCTGGGCCACGCGCGGGTGGCGGGTGAGCTCGGTCTTGAGCTCTTCCGCCACCTGCCGCAGGGCCACGGGCGGCTCGGTTTCCGACCACAGCGTGTACGCCACCACCGGAACGTCGTCAATGGAGCGCGGCACCACCACCGGCAAAACCGTTCCCGGGGGTAGCGAAGGCGCCACCTCGGCCACCTTGGCGTGTACCCGCACCACCGCTTGGTCCGGGTTCGTGCCCACCAAAAACCGCACGATGATCATGCCGCCCGAAGGCTGGGAGGTGGAGTACATGTACTCCACGTTGGGGATCTCGTAAAGCGCCTTTTCCAGAGGCGTGATGACCCGTCGCTCCACCTCCTGGGCCGAAGCACCGGGCAACCCCACGAACACGTCCACCATGGGAACCTTGATTTGCGGCTCCTCCTCCCGCGGCGTCACGAGCACCGCAAAGGCACCGAGGAGGAGGGAAAACACCACCAGAAGCGGCGTGAGCTTGGATTCCAAAAACGCCTTGGCTATTTGGCCCGAGGCCCCGAGGGGCCGGCGGGCCATGCGCAGGCGCATGGCTTCCCGTTTGCTCAACTGCATGTTGTTCCGTTTCCCGTTCACGGCTCATACCTCCTCGATGCGAGCACCGTCCGCCGGCGGCTGGGGCAAGCCAACGAGCACCCGCTCGTCACCGGAAAGGCCGGAGAGCACCTCCACCATCCCCCTCTCTTCCTGCCCTACAGTGACCACGCGCGACCTCGCTCGTCCTTGGGCGTCCGCAACCACCACCACCGTGAGACCCCCAACCCGCAGGACCGCTTCCTTGGGCACCAGGATGGCTTCCCGCTCGGCTCCGGGGACGAGCACGCGCCCCACCGCCCCAGCCGGGATCCCTTCACCCTCGATCGCCACCTTGACCGTAAAACTGTGGGTAGCCGGATCGGCACTGGGAGTGATTTCCACGACCTTGCCCGGAAGCACCTTGCCAGGCTGGGCATCGAGGCTCACCGGCAGAACCTCACCTAAAGCCAACGGAACCTGGGACCACGTAGCTTCGGGAACCGTGACCACGAGCCGCCGGCCGGTAGCCGACTCCAGCATGACCAGGGGCCGGCCGGGAGCCGCCAAGTCTCCGGCTTCTACCAGTTTGGCGGTGACGAGCCCATGGAAGGGTGCCACCACCCGGCTTTCCCTGGCCACCGAGGAGGCCGCGGCCACCGCTCCTTCCGCTTGCTCCACAGCACCCTTGGCCTGCTCGTACTGCATGCGGGCCATATCCAGCTCCAGCTCCGAGGCCGCCTTGGCTTCGTACAGCGCCTTGAAACGCTGATAGTTGCGCTCGGCCAAAGCCAGGGCGGCCTTGGCTTGAGCCAGGGCGCCTCGGGCTTGGGCCTCCTGACCCCTGGCGGTTTCTGGGTCAATGTCCACCAGGATTTGCCCTTTTCGTACCCGATCCCCGGGCTTCACGTGCACCGCCAGCACCGTGGCCATTACCCGAGACGACACGGCCGCGGTTTTTTCCGCTTCCACCGTGCCCATGAACGGCACCTGTTCCTTCCTGGTGGCCCGCGACACCGCGACCACCTTGGCTTTGACCGTCCCGGCATCGCGAGCGATCCCCGCGTCGTGCTCCTGGCGGCCCTTGCAGCCCGTCGCCAAACCCATCGTTAGCAACACCACAGCAACCTTCCTCATGGTTCCCTCCAAAGCGTCGTCACTTCAAAAGAGATTCGGGCTCTCGCCCCGCCTTCACCGCCAGGCGCATGAGCGCCAAGTGAGCTTCGGCCCGCGCCACCAGCTCGCGGGTTTCCGCTTCTCTCCTGGCGGTGTCGGCGTCCAGAAGATCAATCATCTTCACCACCCCTTGGCGAAAGCGCTCGGTGGTCACCCGCTCTACCTCGGCTGCCGCGCGCAACGCCTTGCGGGCCGTCTCCACCCGGCTTACCGCCACCTGGGCTTCCACGAACGCCTGCCGCACCTCCAAAGCCACCCCTTCGGTGGGTATACTGATCTGCTCCTCAACCGCCCGCGCCTCGGCTCGAGCCGCCGCTAAAGCCGCCTTGTCCGCACCGCCAGCAAAGAGGTTGGCCCCCACCACCGCCATGATCGTGGTGGAATCCCCGTGGGTGCCAAAGAGCGTGTCGTCCACCCAATCGGCTCGAGCCACCACGCCCGCCTTCGGGAGAAAGGCAGCCTTTCTCACTTGGGCCTCCAGCTCCGCGGCCCTGACCATGGCCTCAGCGGCTTTGAGGTCGGGGCGCGACGCGGCCGTGGCGAGAAACGCGTCCAGGGGATCGCCGGGCCCTTGGGGCCGCGGCAGGGGTGCCAGCTCGAAACGCTCGTCTTGGGGAAGCCCCAAGCGGAACGCCAAGTTGGCTTGAGCCACCGCCTCCTGGCCCCGAGCCTGGGCCAGGAGGTCCTCGAGGCGGGAAAGCTCCACCTGTGCCCGCAGGTACTCGGCTTCTACCAGCATCCCCTGGTCCACGTAGGCCTTGGCCAGCGCCACGTGGGCCGCTACCGTATCCCTAGCTTTCTCCAGCAGGCGCACGTACTCCTGAGCCTGAGCAAGCATCACGTACGCTTCCGCCGCCGCCAGCACCGCCTGCCGCTCGGCCCACTGCCGCCCGCGGCTCTTGCTTTCGGCAAAGCGTTCGGCTTGGCCGATACGTCCTGAGAGCTCGCCGCCGGTGAAAAGCGGCAACTGGAGCTCAAAGCGGGAAATGGCGGTGTTCAAGGTTTTGGGATCGTTGGGGTCGGTGGTCATGAAGCTCGCGAAAGAAAAGCGCTCCTGGTTGAGTTTCAGGGCAAAAGCTTCAGCCGGGGAATCGGTGCGGATGAAAACCTCCTCAAAGCGAACGCTGGGCCAGCGAAACCCTTTGGCTTGGCGGAGCTTCTCTTCGGCCGCACGCTCCTCGAGCCTGGCCGCCTGGACACTGGCGTGCTGCTCTCGGGCCAGGCGCATGGCCTCTTCCAGGGACAGCTCGCGGCTCCAGGCTGGGCCTGTTCCCAGTCCCCAAAGCCCCAGAAGCATCCAAACCTTCCGTCTCATACTCCCTCCATCGCTATATGGTTATACATGGTTTCATTTCCCCTGTCAAGGGGGTCGTGGGGTACTCCCGCATATGGGTGGGCCCGGGGAGCCTAGGGGCAATGAAAAACCCCGGCAAACGCCGGGGCAGAAAGGAAGCTCCACCAACTGAGGGCTTTAAAAGCGGGCCACGAGGCCTAGGCGAATCTCACCGGAACCGTAAAACCGTCCTTTGGAAACCTGCCCGCCCCCCAGGACCGCCCATGCCGGAGTCACGGGCCACTCGAGGTTGCACGCCAGCGCCCAGTTGTCGCCGTAAATCCGGGATTTGGTGAACCCCTGGGCTTCCAGCCGCAGGGTTCCCTTACCCAAGGGCCTTTTGGCCAGCACGCCGACCATGGCCACGTCGTCCTGGGACTCTTCGCCTCCCGGCCGTTCGAGGATGCCGATACCACCAAAGGCGGAAAGCTCCCAGTCCCGCACAGGATAGCCAGCGAAAACGTGCATAAAGAAATCCGTTTGGTTGGTCCCGAAGTCCTTATTCGATGGAGTGTTGGGGAGCTTGGCCCCAAAGCGCAGGCCGTAGCGGAAATCCCCCTTGGCCTCTCCGAGGATGAACTTGCCCCAAACGGCAAAGTCGCCCACGGCGCTGGAGCCTTTCCCCCGATCCGGCGAGAACACCTTGTACACCATGCCATCCACCGCCAGCTCGGCGTTGGGTGCGGCACCGTAGGTGATAGCGAGGTACGGACCCCACAGGTCGCCGGGGCGGTTGGAGCGCAGCGATCGCATTTGGACAACCAAAAGGCCCCCGAGGTCCACCCGAAACCCGTGAAGCGGGAGGATGTTGGTGTCGGGAGTAAGGCACGGAAGGCCCATGGAAACCGCGCGTACACCGGGCGCTGTAAGGGCTTGGACAACCAAAACCAACGGCACCAACGTGCCTTTTTTCATGGGCGTGCCTCCGCGGTGGCCGCCGCTTACGCTTGGGCCGCCTTTTTTTTGCCTTTTTCTTCCTTACCCTTCTTGGCCTCGGGGAGCTTGTAGTCCACGAACTCGAGGATCGCCAGCTCCGCACCGTCGCCCTTGCGGGGACCCAGCTTCACGATGCGGGTGTAGCCGCCGGGTCGGGTGGCAAAGCGCGGGGCAATCTCCGAAAAGAGCTTCTTGATGAGGTCGCGGTCGGCCACCCAGCGGTTCACCAGGCGCCGGGCATGGACGGTGTTCTTGCGCCCCAAGGTCACCATGCGTTCGGCAATGGGCCGCAGCTCCTTGGCCTTGGGCAGCGTGGTGATGATGCGCTCGTGCTTGATCAGGGAGATGAGCTGGTTGCGGAAGAGGGCCCGCCGGTGTTCGGAAACGCGCCCGAGTTTCCTGCCAGCACGGTTGTGTCGCATGGTTCGCCTCCTTTACCTGCCGCTCAAGTGCCGGAAACCGGCATGCCCAGAGCCAGCCCTTCGCGGTCCAAGGCCTTCTTGATGGCGGTGAGAGCGGTCTTACCGAGCCTCGGCACCCCCAGGAGCTCCTCTTCGGACCGCACCACCAAATCCCGCAGTGTCACGATCCCGGCGTTACGAAGCGCCGTTTCCGCGGTTTTAGGCAGCTCGAGAACCTCGATGCTCTGCCCGAGCTTCCCGGTGGCTGTAGCGGTCGCGCCTCCGCTGTGGATCGCTCCGAAGATCGCGATGTGTTCCGAAAGCAGCGATGCGGCCTCCAGAAGCGCCTCCTGGGGAGCGATGGCGCCGTTGGTCCAAATCTCGAGAATGAGCTTTTCGTAGTCCGTGGCTTGCCCCACGCGGGCCGGCTCGATGCGGAAGTTGGCTTTGCGAACCGGGGAAAACGAGGCGTCCACGGGGATGAACCCGATGCTGCGCTCGTCGTCCCGGCGCTCCTCGGACGGCACCCAACCTCGCCCGCGCTCGATGACCAGCTCGGCTTCCAACTTGGTGGCTTCCGAAAGCTCCCCCAGGTAAAGGCTGGGATCCACGATTTCCAGCTCCGGCCCCCCCTTGATTTCGGCGGCCGTGACTGTCCCTGGACCCGCAAAGGTAATGGTGGCGGTGGTCTTGATCCCCGAATGGAGCCTCAAGGGTACCCGCTTGAGGTTGAGAATGAAGTCGGTCACGTCCTCCACCAAGCCGGGCACCGTATCCAGCTCGTGGGCGACACCAGCAATACGCACGGCAGTGATGGCTGCCCCCTCGATGGAGGACAGCAAGATGCGGCGCAAGGCGTTGCCGACGGTAACACCCCAGCCCCGTTCGAAAGGCTGGGCGGTAAAAACCCCAAACGTGGACGTAGAGACCTTGCGGTCGAACTCCACACTTTGGGGTTTGATCATTTCCAAAGCTCTCATGACCCCTCCTTACCGCGAGTACAGCTCGACGATGAGTTGTTCCTGAACCGGCGTGCGAATGTCGCTGCGGGCGGGCAGGGCCAGAACCTTCCCCTTGAAGTTTTCGGCATCGAGCTCCAACCACGCCGGCACCCCTCGCGCCTGGGCCGTCTCCAAGGCTTCTTGGACGAAAGCGTTGGAGCGCATCTTTTCCTTGAGCGCAATTTCCATGCCGGGCTTGACGGAAAAAGACGGAATGTTGACCTTTCGCCCATTCACGAGGATATGCCCGTGCCGCACGAGCTGCCTGGCCTGGGCTCGCGAGGACGCGAACCCCAGGGAGTACACCACGTTGTCCAAACGCAGCTCCAAGAGCCTCAAGAGGTTTTCGCCGGTGACGCCTTTTTGCCGGGCCGCCTCCTCGAAGTAGCGCCGGAACTGGGCCTCCAGTACCCCATACACGCGGCGCACCTTCTGCTTTTCCCGCAACTGCAGGCCGTAAGGCTGCATCTTGTTGCGGCGCTTCCCGTGCTCGCCTGGGGCGTAAGCTCGGCGCTCGACCGCGCACTTTTCCTTGAAGCAGCGCTCCCCCTTGAGGAAGAGCTTCATGCCCTCCCGCCGGCAAAGCTTGCAAACCGGTCCTGTATACCTGGCCACGTCTCCCTCCTCGACCCTTACACCCTACGCCGCTTGGGGGGACGGCACCCGTTGTGGGGGATCGGGGTGACGTCCTTGATGCTTTTGATTTCCAAACCCGACGCCGCCAAGGCCCTGATGGCCGACTCCCGTCCGGCCCCTGGGCCCTTGATGTGCACGTCCACCGACCGCACCCCATGCTCCTGCGCCTGCTCGGCGGCGTTGCGAGCGGCAAGCTGGGCGGCGTAGGGGGTTCCCTTGCGGGAGCCTTTGTAGCCGATGCGGCCTGCCGAACTCCAGCAAATGGTGTTCCCAGTCGGGTCGGTGATGGTCACGATGGTGTTGTTGAAGGTAGCTTGAATATGAGCCACGGCGTGAGGGACGTTTTTCTTTTCCCGCCGCCGGGGCTTCTTGGCACCCTGAGTTTTAGCCATAAAATCTCACCCTCCTCACTTGGCGACCTTCTTCTTCTTGGCCACCGTGGCTCGCCGCGGGCCCTTACGGGTACGGGCGTTGGTGTGGGTGCGCTGGCCCCGCACCGGCAAGCCGCGCCGGTGCCGAATGCCGCGGTAGCAGCCGATTTCCATGAGACGCTTGATGTTCATGGCCACTTCCTTGCGCAGGTCACCTTCCACCTTGATGTCCTCGTCTTGGATGACCCGGGCAATGCGGCGCACCTCGTCTTCCGAGAGGTCCTTGCACTTGACCATCCCGTCCACGCCGGCTTTGGCCAGGATCTTTTTGGCTAGGGACCGGCCTATGCCGTAAATGTACGTAAGGCCGATCTCCACGTGCTTGTTCGGCGGCAGGTCAACACCAACGATACGGGCCACAGTTCCCCTCCCTTACCCTTGCCGTTGCTTGTGCTTGGGGTTTTCGCAAATGACGCGAATGACCCCCTTGCGACGCACGATCTTGCATTTGGCGCAAATCCGACGAACCGATGAACGAACCTTCATAACCCACCCCTTACCGGTAGCGGTAGACGATGCGGCCGCGCGTCAGGTCGTAAGGTGAAAGCTCCACCAGGACCTTGTCCCCGGGGAGGATGCGGATGAAGTGCTTCCGCATCTTCCCCGAGATATGGGCCAGCACCGTATGCCCGTTTTCCAGCTCAACGCGAAAGACCGCGTTGGGCAAGGCTTCCACGACGGTGGCCATAACCTCGATGGCCTCCTCTTTCGCCATTCCCGCTCCCTAACCTCCCACTCCGAGCACCCAGGGGCCGTTTTCGGTGACGGCCACCGAGTACTCGAAATGGGCAGAAAGTTTACCGTCTTCCGTCCGTGCTGTCCAGCCGTCGGCGTCCACCCGCACACCCGGAAGACCCTGGTTGACCATGGGCTCGATGGCCAAGACCAGCCCAGGCTTGAGCTCTGGACCCGTACCGGGAACCCCGTAGTTGCAAACCTGGGGGTCTTCGTGGAGGGCCCGGCCAATGCCGTGACCCACGAACTCCCGCACCACCGAAAAGCCAGCCGCTTCGGCATGCCTCTGGATCGTCGCCGACACATCCCCCAAGCGGCGCCCCGGCCGCACGGCATCCACCGCCAGCTCCAGGCACTCCCGGGTGACCTCCAGGAGGCGCTGGGCCTGGGGCGAAACCTTCCCCACAGGCAAGGTAACGGCGCCATCGCCGTAAAAGCCGTCCAGGATCACCCCGCAATCGAGCGAGACAATGTCGCCCTCCTTGAGGATGCAGCGCTCCGAAGGGATGCCATGGACGATGACGTCGTTGACCGACGTGCACAGGGTCGCCGGGTACCCGTGGTAACCTTTGAACGCCGGTTTGGCTCCCCTGCTCTCGATGAAGCGCTCGGCCAGGCGATCCAGCTCGGCCGTTGAAACCCCCGGGCGCACGTGCTCCGCCAGCATGCGCAGGGTTTCCTGGACGATGAGGTTCGCCCTGTGCATGACTTCCAACTCCGCCGGGGTCTTAAGGGTCATCAAGGACGGCTACCCCTCCGCACCGCTTCCGAAAGCCGGGCGAACACCTCGTCCGGCGTCCCTGCACCCGCAACCCGCTGCAAAACGCCACGCCCGGCGTACAGGGCGAGGAGCGGCTCGGTGAAGGCGCGGTACACCGCAAGGCGCTGGCGCACCACCTCTTCCCGGTCATCCTGGCGCTGCACCAACTGGCTCCCGCACACGTCGCAAAACCCGTCCCTGGCCGGGGGCTGGGTGCGGAGGTGGAACACCGCCCCGCAGGAGGGGCAGGACCTCCGCCCCGAGAGGCGGGCCACCACCTCGTCGTCCGACACCTCGAGGTAAGCCGCTACGTCCACCCGCCGCCCCAGCTCCGCCAGGAGCTGATCTAAAAGCCCGGCCTGGGCTTCGTTCCTGGGGTACCCATCGAAAACGCAGCCAGCGAGTCCCTGCTGGGTGTGCAAGCGGCTCACCAGCATCTTCGCCACCAAATCGTCGGGCACCAACTCGCCTTTCTGCATGAACGAGGCCGCCTCCTGTCCGAGTTCGCTGCCTTTGGCCACCTCCTCCCGCAGCAGATCACCGGTGGAAATGTGCAGGAGGTTGAAGGTTTTGGCCAGGCGCTTGGCCTGCGTTCCCTTGCCCGCTCCCGGCGGCCCCAAAAGCACCACGTCCAAGGCTCGGGTCACCATGTTAGCCTCGCCGCCCCCGCAACCGCCGGCCTTTGACGAAACCCTCGTAGTGACGCATGACGAGCTGGGCCTCGATTTGCGCCACCGTGTCCATGGCGACCCCCACGACGATGAGCAGGGAGGTACCGCCAAAGTAAAACTTCACACCCAAACCCTCGGTGAACCAGCGAGGCAGGAGGGAATCCAAAAACGGCCCAATGAGCGGAATGGGGGCGACCTTGAAGCCGACGATGAGGATTTCCGGAAGGATGGCCACCAAAGCCAGGTAAATGGCCCCCACGAAGGTGATGCGCGTGAGCACGCGGTCGATGAAGTCGGCCGTGGGCTGCCCCGGCCGCACACCCGGGATGAAGCCGCCGTACTTCCGGAGGTTGTCGGCCGTGTCCTGGGGGTTGAAGATGATCGAAGTGTAGAAGTAGCAGAAGAAAATGATGGACACGACGTAAAGGAGGTTGTACAGCGGCTCACCGTAGGCTAAAGCCCTGGAAATGCGCTGAACGATAGGATGCTGGATAAGCTGGGCCAAGGACTGCGGGAACGAAAGGATGGACGCCGCAAAGATGACGGGAATAACGCCGCCGGTGTTCAACCGCAACGGCAGGTAGGTGCTTTGCCCGCCCATGATGCGGCGCCCCACGACCCTTTTGGCGTACTGCACGGGGATTCGGCGCTGGGCCCGCTCCATGAGCACGATGGCGGCAACCACGGCAAAGGCAAACACGACGAAGATGGCGGCCGTGAGGATGCTCATGGCCCCGGTGCGGATGTCCTCGAGGGTGCTGAGAATGGCCCGGGGCAACCCCACCACGATACCGGCAAAGATGATGAGGGAAATGCCGTTCCCCACGCCCCGCTCGGTAATTTGCTCACCGAGCCACATCACGAAGGCGGTCCCGGTCACCAGGGTCAGCACCGTCAAGAACCGGAAGCCCCAGCCCGGGTGAGGCACCAGCGGCGCCCCGCCGGGGGCCGTGGTGCGCTCCAGGAACACCGCAATACCCGAGCCTTGGATGATGGAAAGGATCACGGTCCCGTAGCGGGTCCACTGGGTGATCTTCTTGCGCCCCAGCTCCCCCTCCTTGGAAAGCTTTTCCAGGTACGGCCAAACCACCGTGAGGAGCTGGAGGATGATAGAGGCCGAAATGTACGGCATGATCCCCAGGGCGAACACCGTCATTCGCCCCAAGGCGCCTCCCGAAAACAGGTTCAAAAATCCCAAAATGGTGCCCTGGGCCCGGCGGGTGAACTCCTCCAACGCGTCCGGGTTAATGCCAGGAACGGGGATATAGGACCCCAGCCGGTACACCGCCAAAAGCAGGAAGGTGAAAATGACGCGCTTGCGGAGGTCGGGGATGGCAAAGATGTTGCGAAGGCTCTCGATCATGGGGCCAACACCTCGCACCGGCCACCCGCCGCTTCAATGAGGGCGCGGGCTTGGGCGGAAAACTTGTGCGCTTTCACCACCAGCGGCCGGGTAATCGCGCCTTTGGCTAAAACCTTCACCCCGTCCCCCAGCTTTTTCACCACCCCTTCAGCGACCAAGAGCTCCGGCGTCACCTCGGTCCCCGCCGGGAAGCGCTCCAGTTGGCCAACGTTGACGATGGCGAACTCCTTGGCAAAAACGTTGGTGAACCCGCGCTTGGGCAAACGCCGAACCAGGGGCATTTGGCCGCCCTCGAAGTTGCGCCGGCGGCGGGTACCCGAGCGCGACAGGGCCCCCTTGTGACCCCGCCCGGCAGTCTTGCCGTGACCGGAGCCGGGACCGCGCCCCACGCGCTTGCGGTTTTTCGTGGCGCCTTTCTGCGGGGTAAGGTTGGAAAGTTCCATAGGCTACTCCTCGTAAGGTTCCACACGCACGAGATGCGGAACCTTGGCGATCATGCCGCGGGTATAGGGGTTGTCGGGCAAAATCACGGACCGGCCGATGCGCCCCAGCCCGAGGCCGCGCTCCAGCACCACCCGCACCTTCTTGGGCGTGCCGATGCGGCTTCTGACCTGGGTGATCCGCAGCATGGCCGGCTTGGCCTCTTTTTTGGTTCGGGGTGTCATACCTCAACCTCCGGAATGGGTCCCTTGGGCGGCTCGGTTTCCGGAACCTCGGTCCCTTCCTCCATGCGCCGCAAGGCAAGGGCCTTTTCCCTGGGCGTGAGCTGCTCCAAGGCCGCGAAGGTCGCCCGCACCAGGTTGTAAGGGTTGGTGGAGCGCAGGGACTTGGTCAGGATGTCGCCGATCCCCGCCGCCTCCATGATGGCCCGCACCGTGCCCCCAGCAATGACACCGGTACCTGGCGACGCCGGCCGCAGCACCACCCTCCCGGCTCCGAAGTGGCCGATGACCTCGTGGGGAATGGTGGTGCCCTCCCGCGGGACCTCGATCATGGCCCTCTTCGCCTGCTCGGTGGCCTTCTTGATGGCTTGAGGAACTTCCCGCGCCTTGCCGGTACCGAACCCGACCCGGCCGTTGCCGTCCCCCACCACAACCAAGGCTGAGAAGGAAAGGTTCTTGCCCCCTTTCACCACCTTGGTCACCCGGTTCACGTGCACCACGCGGTCAATCAGTTGGTATTCGCGGTCTTCCATAGCGCGCCCCTAAAACCTCAAGCCTGCCTCGCGGGCGGCATCGGCCAGCTCCTTCACCACACCGTGGTAACGGAACCCCGCCCGGTCGAAAACAACGGTTGTAATTCCCTTTTCCTTGGCCCTTTCGGCAATGGCACGCCCCACCACCCGCGCCGCTTGCTTGTTCCCGCAGTGGGAAAGGCCCTGGCGCAGCTCTTTTTCGAGGGTGGAGGCCGCCGCCAGGGTTTTGCCCGCCACGTCGTCCACCACCTGGGCGTACACGTGGTTGAGCGAGCGGTAGACCACCAGGCGGGGCCGCTCCGGGGTTCCCCGCACCACCTTGCGGATCCGCCAATGGATCCGCCGCCTGCGCGATTTGCGATCCTCGTAGCGAGCCATACTCACGCTCCCGACTTTCCGGCTTTGAGCTTCAAAACCTCGTCCGAGTACTTGATGCCCTTGCCTTTGTACGGGTCCGGCGGCCGCAACATGCGAATTTTGGCAGCCACCTGACCCACCAGGTGCTTGTCGATGCCCTCGAGGGTTAGGCGGTTGGCTTTGGCGTCGTAGCTCACGGCAATGCCTTCGGGCACCGGGAAGGTCACTGGGTGGGAGTAGCCCAAACTGAAGACCACCTCCCGAGGGCTCTTCACTTCCGCTTTGTAACCCACGCCCACGATGTCCAGCTCCCGCTTGAACCCCTGGGAAACCCCAGCAATGGCATTGGCAAGCAACGCCCGCGTGGTGCCGTGGAGGGCGCGCAGGCGCTGCTCGTCCGACTCTCGGGTCACCACGACCTTCCCTTCGGCTACGGACACCGAAATCCCAGCGGGAATCGGCTGAAGGAGGCTCCCCTTGGGCCCCTTCACCTGGACCACACCGTTCCCCACATGAACCTCGACCCCTTTGGGGATCTCGATTGGTTTTTTCCCTACCCGTGACATAGCCACCCCCCTACCACACCTTGCACATGACCTCGCCGCCCACCCGCAGCTCCCGGGCGCGGGCGTCGGTCATGAGCCCCTTGGAGGTGGAAACCACAGCAATCCCGATCCCCCGCCGAACCTGGGGTAGCTCGTCCGCACCCATGTAGACGCGGCGCCCCGGGCGGGAAACCCGCTCGATCCCATGGATTGCCGGCTCGCCATCGGGAGAATAGCGGAGGTACAGGCGGATGGTGCCCTGAGGCCCCTCCTCGAGGACCTTGAAGGTGCGGATGAACCCTTCTTCCTTGAGGATCTTGGTGATTTCGAGCTTGAGGCGCGAAGCCGGCACATCCACCCGGTCCTTGCCGGCCATCACGGCGTTGCGGATGCGGGTGAGAAAGTCGGCAATTGGGTCGGTCATGGTCATGGCCACCCCCTACCAGCTCGCCTTGGTGACCCCGGGGAGGTACCCCTCCAGGGCGAGCTTGCGAAAGCAAATCCTGCAAAGCTCGAACTTGCGCATATACCCCCGCGGACGCCCGCAAAGCTTGCAGCGGTTGCGGTGCCGCACTTTGAACTTGGGCTTTCTAGCGGCCTTAGCAAAAAAACACGTGCGTGCCACGAAGTACCTCCTAGCTCTTGGCAAAGGGGAAACCCAGCTCGGCAAGCAAGAACCGAGCTTGGTCATCCGTTTTCGCCGACGTCACAACCGTGACGTTCATCCCCTTGGGTCGCTCCACCTTGGTGTAGTCCACCTCCGGAAAGATGAGGTGATCCTTGATCCCCAGGGTGTAGTTACCGCGTCCATCGAAACCCTTGGGAGGCAGACCCCGAAAGTCGCGGACGCGCGGCAAAGCGATATTCAAAAGACGATCCAAAAACTCGTACATCCGCTCCCGCCGCAGGGTCACCATGCACCCCACCTGCATCCCCACTCGCAGCTTGAACTGGGCGATGGATTTGCGGGCCTTGCGCACCACCGGTTTCTGGCCGGTGATGGCCGCCAGCTCTTCCATGGCTTGCTCCATGAGCTTGGGTTGGCGGGAGGCTTCCCCAATGCCAATGTTGCAAACCACCTTGACGATCCTGGGAACCGCCATGGGGTTTTTTATCCCAAACTCGGCAATGAGCTTGGGAACCACTTCCTGCTCGTACTTTTCCTTCAAGCGCGCCACCGTACCCTCCCTTTACTGGTCGAGAATCGCGCCATCAACCTTGGCATACCGCACGCGGCGGCCGTCCTCGAGCACCTTGATCCCTACCCGGCTTGGCTTGCCGGAGTCGGGGGAAATCACCATCACGTTGGAAATGTGGATTGGAGCTTCCCGCTCCACGATCCCCCCCTGGACCCCTGCCCGGGGGTTGGGGCGGGTGTGACGCTTGATCATGTTCACGTGCTCCACCACCACCCGTGCCTTCTTGCGATCCACCCGCAGCACTTTCCCCTTCTTCCCCCGATCCTTGCCGGCAATCACCAGCACCTGGTCACCCTTCTTGATCTTCAAGCCACCCATCGCTGCCTCCTAAAGAACCTCGGGGGCAAGGGAAACGATCTTCATGAACCGGCGCTCCCGGAGCTCCCTGGCCACAGGGCCAAAGACGCGGGTGCCAATGGGCTCCCGCTGGTTGTTGATAAGCACCGCGGCGTTGTCATCGAAGCGAATGTAGGACCCATCCTTGCGCCGGTGGGTGCGCCGCATCCTCACGATCACGGCCTTCACCACCGAGCCCTTCTTGATGTCCGAGTCGGGAGCCGCTTCCTTCACCGAGCACACCACGATATCCCCCAACCGGGCATACCGCCCCACCGACGACCCGCCCAGGTGGCGAATGGCCATGAGCTTTTTGGCCCCCGAGTTGTCGGCCACGTTGAGCATGGTTCGCATTTGAATCATGGCTCACCTCCCTCACTTCGCCCGCTCGATGACCCGCTCGACCCGGAAACGCTTGCGCCGGGATAAAGGGCGGCACTCCACGATTTGCACCTTGTCGCCGAGACCGCACTCCCCCTGCTCATCGTGGGCCATGAACTTCCGGGACCGCTTGACGAACCGGTGGTACAGGGGGTGCATGACCATGCTTTCCACCTTCACCACCACGCTCTTGGCCCCGGCGAGGGATACGACCGTGCCGACCTTGACGGTTTTCCGCGATTGTCCACGGTTTTCCATAGGCTACTCCACTTCCCGCAAGCGCTCGAGGAGAATCGTCTTGACCCGGGCAATGTCCCGCCGCACCTGGCGAATCTTGCCCGGATTTTCGATTTGCCCCGTGGCGCGTTGAAACCGCAGCTTGAAGAGCTGCTCCAAAAGCTCCGCTTCGGTACGCCGCAGCTCCTCGATAGACTGATCGCGCAACTGTTTGGCCTTCATCGCACCTGCCCCCGAACCACAAACCGCGTTTTGATGGGGAGTTTGTGGGCGGCAAGACGCATGGCTTCCCGCGCCACCTCCTCGCTGACCCCCTCCATCTCGTAGAGGATGCGGGCCGGCTTCACCACCGCCACCCACTCCTCCGGCGCCCCTTTACCCTTGCCCATACGGGTTTCAAGGGGCTTTTTGGTGACGGGTTTGTCGGGAAAGATGCGAATCCAAATCTTGCCGCCGCGCTTGACGTAACGGGTCATGGCGATACGGGCTGCCTCGATTTGCCGCGCCGTAATCCACCCCGGCTCCAGCGCCTGCAACCCGAAATCCCCGAAAGCCACCGTGTGGCCGCGGCTCGCCACGCCCCGGCGCCGGCCCCGCTGCTGCTTCCGGAACTTGACCTTCTTCGGCATCAACATGGCAGCACCTCGCTTCCCTTACAGGCGGCGAAACACGCGCGAGCGGTGGAGCTCGCCCTTGTAAACCCACACCTTCACACCGATCACGCCGTAGGTGGTGAAGGCTTCTGCAAACCCGTAATCAATGGCCGCCTTGAGGGTTTGCAGGGGAAGTCGCCCCTCCTGGTACCACTCGGAACGGGCGATTTCAGCGCCGTTGAGGCGCCCAGAGCATCGGATTCTGACACCCTGAGCGCCAAAACGCAAGGCGTTCTCCATGGCCCGCCGCATGGCTCGACGGAAGGTTACCCGCCGCACCAGTTGCTGGGCCACGGACTCGGCGATGAGCTGGGCCTCGATCTCCGGCCGCTGAATTTCCTGAATGTTGATGTGGATGTCCTGGCCGTAGCGAGCGCGAAGCTCTTCGCCCAGCTTGTCCACCTCGGCACCCTTGCGGCCAATGATGATCCCGGGACGGGCAGCCATGATGGTGACGCGGATGCGGTTGGCGGTGCGTTCGATATCCACTTCCGCAACCCCCGCGTGGGCGAGCCGCTCCTTGAGCTCCTTGCGCAAACGCAAGTCTTCGTGGAGCAACTTGGCGTAGTCCTTTTCTGCGTACCAGCGGGACCGCCAGGTCCGGTTGTAACCCAAGCGAAAACCGTACGGGTGTGTCTTTTGGCCCACATCCACCTCCTAGCTTTCCGAATCCGCAACTTCCAAAACGATGTGGCAGGTACGCCGCAGTCTCCGAAAGGCTCGACCCATGGACCCGGCCCGAATGCGCTTGAGGCTAGGCCCTTGGTCCACCTGCAGGAGCCGCACCACGAGGCGGCCCGAGTCCACACCTGGGCTCTTCTGCTCGAAGTTGGCCACGGCCGACCGCAGAAGCTTTTCCAAGTCCCGGGCGCAGCGCTTTTGGGTGAGCCGCAGGGTGGCGAGAGCTTGAGCCACCTTTTGGCCGCGGATGAGATCGGCCACCAGGCGAACCTTTTGCGCCGAGCCGCGGTAGTAGCGGAGTTGCGCTCTTGCTTCCATGGCACCCCCCATCAGTGAGCCGCGCCTTTTTCTTTTTTCGTGCCCGCGTGCCCGCGGAACGTACGGGTCAAGGCGAACTCCCCGAGCTTGTGGCCCACCATGTTTTCGGTGATGAAAACCGGTATGAACTTTTGGCCGTTGTGCACGGCAATAGTGTGCCCCACCATTTCCGGCACGATCGTGGACCGGCGAGAGTAGGTCTTGATGACCTGCCGCTGGCGGGTTTCGTTGAGCTTCTGCACCTTCTTCAGCAGGTGATCGTCTACGAACGGGCCCTTCTTGATCGAACGCGCCATAAAAACCCTCCTACTTCCGCCGCTTCACGATAAAGCGATCCGTACGCTTGTTGCGCCTCGTCTTGTAGCCCTTGGTGGGTTGGCCCCAAGGGGAAACCGGATGCCGTCCGCCCTTGGTTCGGCCCTCGCCGCCGCCGTGGGGGTGGTCCACCGGGTTCATGGCCGTGCCGCGCACGTGCGGGCGGCGGCCCAGCCACCGGGAACGCCCGGCCTTGCCGATGGAAACGTTGGCGTGGTCCAGGTTCCCCACCTGGCCCACCGTGGCCCAGCACGTGGCGAGCACCATCCTCATTTCCCCCGAGGGCAACCGAAGGGTCACGTACTTACCCTCCTTGGCCATCACTTGCGCGGCGGCCCCTGCCGCCCGCACCAGCTGCCCGCCCTTTCCGGGCTTCAGCTCCACGTTGTGGACCATGGCCCCGACCGGGATGTTGGCGAGGGGCAAGGCGTTGCCCGGGAGGATTTCGGCTTTTTCCGCGGCAATGACCGAATCCCCCACCTTGAGGCCGGAAGGTGCCAAGATGTAACGCTTTTCACCGTCGGCGTAATGCAAGAGAGCGATCCGGGCCGAGCGGTTGGGGTCGTACTCGATGGCGGCAACCTTGGCCGGGATATCCCGCTTGTCCCTCTTGAAATCAACGATGCGGTAGAGGCGCTTGTGGCCACCCCCCCGGAACCGCACCGTTTCGTGCCCCTCGTTGTTCCGGCCGCCCGAGCGGGTCATGCCGTGGGTGAGGCTCTTCTCCGGCTCGACCTTGGTGATTTCCGAAAAATCGAGCACGGTCTTGAACCTGATCCCCGGCGACGTCGGCTTGAAGCTTCGCAGCGGCATACCTCACCCCCTCACACTTTCTCGAAAAACTCCGGAGCCTTTTCCCCGGGTGCCAGCCGCACGTAGGCCTTGCGCCAGTCGGGCCGATAGCCGGCCGAACGCCCAAAGCGCCGCAGCTTGCCCTTCACCGAAAGCACGTGCACCGACCTCACCTTGACGCCAAACAGCCTCTGCACGGCCTGGCGGATCTCGATTTTGTTGGCATCGGGCGCCACCTGGAAGCAGAGGACATTGGCCCCCTCGCGCAGGAGCGACGTCTTCTCGGTGATGAGCGGCCGAATGATGATCTCCCGTGGGTCTTTCATCGGGCCAGTACCTCCGTCAAGGCCAAAAGGGCCTTCTGCGAGAAGACCACGTGCTTGGCGTTGAGAACCTCGTACACGTGCACGTGGCCCGCATCTTCGGTGGCCAGCTCGGGCCGGTTACGGGTCGAAAGGAGCAGGTTCACGTTGTCGTAGCTGTCCACGAACAAGACCTTCTCCCCAGCGAGCCCCAACTTGGCGAGACGCGCCACCATGTCCTTGGTCTTGGGAGACGGCACCTCCAGGTCGGCAAGAACGTGGAGCCGACCCTGGGCAAGCCTTTCCGAGAGCACAGACTTCAGTGCGTTTTTCTTGGCCTTGATGTTGACCTTGAGGGTGTAGTCTTTGGGTTGCGGACCAAACACCGTCCCGCCGTGGCGCCACAGGGGTGAGCGGATGGACCCGTGACGGGCCCGCCCTGTACCCTTTTGCCGCCAAGGTTTCTTCCCACCACCCGAGACCATCCCCCGGGTCTTAGTGGCATGGGTCCCCCGCCTCAGCCCCGCAAGGTAGGCCTTAACCACCTCCCAAACCAAATGGGGCCGGGGCGGATAGGTGAAGATCCCGTCCGGAACCTCCACCTCGCCCACCGTCTGGTTTTCCCAGTTGCGAACCGGCAGTTTCATAAGCCCTTACTCCTTCACGCCTTCACCAGGCGCACCAAAGCCTTGCGCCCGCCTGGCACGGCACCTTTGAGGAACAGCAGGTTGTTTTCCACGTCAACCTTCACGACCTTGACCCGCTTGAGCGTCACGGTGTCCCCGCCCATGCGCCCGGCCATACGGGTTCCCGGGAACACTCGGGAGGGGAAGGCCGACGGTCCAATGGAACCCGGCGCGCGGTGAAACATGGAGCCGTGGGAAGCCGCCCCGCCGCGGAAATGGTGCCTGCGGACCGCGCCCTGAAACCCCTTGCCCTTGGAGGTGCCCACCACGCGGATCACGTCCCCTGGGGCAAAGATGTCGCAAAGCACCGTCGTTCCCGGTTTGACCTCGGCAGCCGGATCCACTGGAACCTCCCGCAACACTCGGGTGGGAGGCACCTGCGCCTTGGCGAAGTGCCCAGCCAGAGGCTTGGGGACATGGCGCGGCGGCTTGCCTTCCACCAGGCCAATTTGCGCTGCATCGTAGCCGTCCCGGGCTTTGCTCTTCACCTGGACCACCACACAAGGCCCGGCCTGGACCACGGTTACGGGGACCAGCTCGCCCTTTTCATCGAAAATGTGCGTCATGCCGATCTTTCTGCCCAAAATCCCGCGTACCATGGCGTCCCCCCTACTTCTTCCCGCCGAAGGCCTTGATCTCCACGTCCACGCCTGCCGGCAACTCGAGCTTCATGAGCGCGTCCACGGTTTGCTGGGTAGGGTCGAGGATGTCCAAGAGACGCTTGTGGGTTCGGATCTCGAACTGCTCCCGCGATTTTTTGTCCACATGCGGCGAGCGCAGAACCGTAAAACGCTGGATTTGGGTCGGCAGCGGAATGGGACCCGAAACCGCAGCTCCCGTCCTCTTGGCGGTATCCACAATTTCCGCCGTGGATTGGTCCAAGAGGCGGTAATCGTAGGCCTTCAGGCGAATGCGGATTCTTTCCTTGACCATGGTCTTACTCCACAATCTCGGTCACGGTGCCGGCGCCGACGGTACGGCCGCCTTCACGG
>JBAMMG010000073.1:0-8007 GCA_039793905.1 Thermoanaerobaculum sp.
GGGCAGCCGCCATTCGCCGCCCCGGTGCGGCCAGCTTGGACCTCGCCCACACCGCTTGCGGGATTTTCGATGGGTTTTTCGAGTTTTTCCTGTCGCCGTGGGACCTGGCTGCGGGGGTTCTGCTCGTTCGCGAAGCGGGGGGCGTGGTCACCAACCTCGACGGGAAGGGCGACATCTGGTCTTCCGGCAACGTGGTGGCGGGCACGCCAGAGGTCCAGGGGGAGCTTCTGCGCCTCATCAGGCGGCACACCTCGGAACGGGCGCTAGCGGCCATGCGGGGCTAAAGCGTCGCGGGGGTACGCTCCCCCGCGCCATTGTTCACTCTCGGCGCGCCCTGCTGGCGGTTGCCAAAACAGCGGAACAAAAGTATCTTTTTTGTGAACATGGACCGCGCGCGAGCGTCCTCCAAATCCAACCCCCGGCTCTTGCCGGTGGAGGATCGGCTGCCCCTGCGGGGACTGGACCTGGAAAGGCTTGTCAACCTCGTGCGCCTAGCGGTGATTGCGGCCTTGGTCTTCGTCACCAGCGTTGAGCGTTTGCGGGGGGAAGCACCCTTGCCGGAAATTGCCGATACCGGAACTCTGGTGGGGTTGCTTTTGGGTTTGTTGGTGCTGCAAGTGTTCCTGGCCTACTTTCCTTGGGACCAGCGTTACTCGCGTATCCTTGGGCTTTTGGACGTGGTGGTGGTGACGTTCGTCCTTTGGTGGTTGGCCCTTTCGGGCCGACCCTTGTGGGCGACCAATTCCCAGGTGGTTTTCTTGGGCTACCTTCTTGGAGGAGTGCTGGTCGCCTTGCGGGGGGACGTCCCCTTGGCCAAGCAGGTCGCGGTTTCGTCGTTTTTGAGCTACGGCGGCCTTTTAGCCATGGTCGCCGTGGGGTTCGATCCGGCGAACCTTCCTTCTGACTCCGTTTATGGCGGTTTCCGCTGGGACGTGCAGGTTTTGCGTTTGGCGCTCATTGCCGGCAGCGGGGTGGCGGTGACCTACGCGGCGCGGCTTGCCGAAACCGAACGACAGGCGTCGCGCCTGGATCCCCTCACCGGCGTGTTCAACCGCCGATTTTTGGACGAGTACCTGACCATGATGGTGGCAAGGGCCAAAAGGGCAAGGCAGCCGCTTTCCGTGCTCATGGTGGATCTCGACGGGTTCAAGCGGTTCAACGACACCTACGGCCATCAGAAGGGCGACGAGATGCTGCGGGAGGTGGCCCTTTCCCTGGCTGGCGCCTTGCGGGAAGACAACGTCGTGGCCCGTTACGGTGGGGACGAGTTTGTGGTGGTCCTGCCCGCTACCCCGGGTGATATCGCCCGCACCGTGGCGGCCGATCTCTGCCGGCTTTTCGGCGGCGAGGTCAGCCTGTCCGTGGGGCTCGCGTGCCTGGGCCCCGGCGGCGGCAGCAAGGGCGCGCTCCTGCAAGCGGCCGACGAAGCGCTGTACCGGGCCAAAAAGCAAGGCGGCGGGATCGTCGTCGCCGGGTAAGCAACGTGGGCCCGCGAGCTCGCGGCGAGGCAAGGGTTTTCTGAAAGCTCCGCAAACCCGACTTGCCTTCTTTCCCGGCCCGTGCACAATGGGCGCCCATGCGGGTGGTGGTGCGTCACGTCCTGGGATGGAGCTTTCTGGTGCTGGGGGTCGTCGGCGCGGTGTTGCCGATCCTTCAGGGTTGGCTTTTCTTTGCTGCTGGCGCCTTGCTCCTGGCGCCGGAAATCCCGCTTTTTCGGCGGTTCTTTTGCCTCATCGAAGCCCGCTTTCCAAAGCTCAAAAAGCCCCTTGCGGCGCTGCGAAAGCGCTTGGGGTCGGACGAACCCCCCTGCCCTTCTTAAGCTACCTGCTGCTCTCCCACCTGGGGGGATTCCAAAAGCGCCTGGACCTTTTCCTTGAGGGGCCACAGGATCAGCATCCCCACGAGGCCAGCGCCGTTGAAGTACCAGAACCAGTCCCCGCGCCCGGTGATGAAGAACAACACCAGGCCGAAGAGCGAAACGGCTTCGAGGCGGACAAAGGCCACGACATGGGCGGCGCGGTGGGCGGCTAGCAGGGGGTGAGGGTCGCGGCTGATGGCGTAAACCTGCCGGGGCTTGGCGAGCATCGCTCGATACACCGGCATGAGCGTGAGGATGTTGAGAGCCGCCAGGGCCGTAAAAATCCACAGCAAGGGGTGGGTTTGCATGACGACCGGAGTCTCGGGTGGCGGTACCATGAGCACCAGCAACCCGTAAACCACCGTGGTGGCCACGAAGGCCCCGCAAAGCCCGTGAAGGGTTCGGGTGTGGGTGTTGATGAGCTCTTCCATGGTCCTCCTCCGTTCTCGAGGTCAAGCCTAACGGAGTTTGCAAGCCAGCGTCAAGGCACGAGACGGTTTTTGCGAGGCCGTCTCGGTTTTGTACCTTTCTCGCACCTCACCCTTGAGGGAAGCGCGCAGGCAGGGGGATAATGGCAGCGCTGGAGGGGTGGCCGAGCGGTTGAAGGCAGCGGTCTTGAAAACCGCCATCCCGAAAGGGATCAAGGGTTCGAATCCCTTCCCCTCCGCCAAAGGATGACGGCTTGGCTCGTTCCTGGTGTGCGCCGCTTCCGGCGCGGGTTAAAAAAAAGGCCTGCGCCACAAGCGTTGGAGAGCCTTGGGGTCGGCGCAGCCAGCGTTGCCGTGGCGACATGGTTGCTCCGATGTTTCTGGGGGGTGTGATGAAAACCGTCGCGATGTTCGTGGTTTTGCTGGCCGGGGCGGCCTTGGCCCAAGAAGACATGGGGATCCCCTCGAGGGGGGACGTGAGGGGGCAGCGGGATGCTGTGGGGTTCGCCACGACGGCCGCGGCTATGGCCAAGGTGTGGCAACTGGCCGAGACGCCCCCGCCCCCCGAAAAGCTCGGCGACGCGCCGGAAAGCGGCATCGTCGGCATCGTCTGCCCCCACGACGACTACGTGTACGCCGGGCGCATGTACCGGCGCCTCGTACCGCTCGTGGCCACGGCCCGGATCGTGGTCGTGGTGGGTGTCCTGCACCCCTGGAAGCGCTTGGGGATCCGCGACCGCGTGGTTGTAGACCCCTTCCGCGCCTGGCGTACCCCCGATGGCCCGGTTCCGGTCTCGCCCTTGCGGGAGGAATGGGTCGCCAAACTCGCCCCTGAGGACTACCTCATGTCCCGGGAAGCCTCGGAGGCGGAACACTCGGCGGAAGCCATCGTCTACTGGCTCCGCCACCAAAACCCGAACGTGGAAATCCTGCCGCTTTTGGTTCCGGGGATGAGCTTTTCCCGCCTGGCGGAGCTGGCTTCCAAAGGGGGCCAAGCCCTCAGGGAGGTGATGGCTGCCCATGGCCTCGAGGGTGGGCGCGACCTTGCGGTGGTGATTTCCGCCGATGCCGTCCACTACGGTCCCGATTTCAACCACACGCCTTTTGGGGAAGGTGGTGTTGCCGCGTACGTAGCCGCGTGCGCCCGCGATAAGGAGCTCTTGACCGGCCCTCTGGCCGGACCCGTGAGCGAGGGCAAGCTCGCGGCGGCTTTTGCCACCTGGGTCGACCCCCAGGACGTGGCCACCTACCGTCTGCCCTGGTGCGGACGTTTTTCGATTCCCTTTGGTTACCTCCTGGCCGATACCGCCTTTGGCGGGGTTGTGGCCCACCCGGTAGCGTACGCCACCTCGGTGGGGTGGCCGGAACTGCCGGCGAAAGGTTTGGGGCTGGACCGAACAGCCCCAGCCAACCTTTACCACTTCGTGGGCTACCCGGGGGTGGTGCTGGCATCGGGGGCCGGAAAGCCCCCCAGGTTTTTGGGACCCCCCGAAAGGCAAAAGCCCCGCTAGCCTTCGTCCTCGAGGGCCGCAACGAGCTCCTGGGGGTCGCGGGCAGGAATGGCGAGGCGGCGCCTCCCTGCCCGGGACGTGAGCTCCACCAAAACCTCATGGGGCGCGAAAAAGGCCCGCCAGGAGCGGGCCGGTTGGGCTTTGGCCGAAGTCACGTCGGCGCGGGGGAATGTCCAGGCGAGCTCCCAGCACCCGGCCCGCACGCCGTAACGGCCCACGTTGGTTTCAAACGTGGAGAGCCGCCACAACCCAAAAGCCCCAGCGCTTCCGAGAGTGAGGCAGAGACCTGAAAGCCAGGCTAAAGCCTCACCTCCCCAAGCTCCCGCCCACACTCCGGAAGCCACAAACCCCAGCACCCCAAGCCGTGCCGCCCACCGGACTGGGGCTTTGAGGGGGAGCTCCTCGCAAAAAAGAGGAATTTCGGCCCGCTCCCGCATGACCTTCAGTTTACGACAGGAGCCAACTACACTGGCGCCGTGGTTGAAAACGTCTTGCCCTCGTTTCTCGTCTTGGGGCTGGGAGCCCTGGCCCGCCGCTTAGGGCTTTTATCCACGGAAAGCGCCGCCGGTCTCAACCGCTTGACCGCCAACGTTGCCCTGCCCGCCCTTTTGGTCTTGACCATTGGCACCTCCCCTTTGGCCACGGGGTTTTCCGCACCGCTGGCTGTCGTCACCACGTTTTTGGTGGTGGCGATGGCCGTCGCGAGTTTCGCCGGGGCACGCGCTTGCGGTTTGCCCCGAGCCCAGCGCGGCGTCTTTTCCCAAGCGGCCTTTCGCGGCAACCTCGCCTACATGGCGTTCCCCGTGATCCTGGGAACGCTTGGCCAGGAAGGGCTGCGGCGGGCGGCGCTGACCTCAGCGGTGCTGATCCCGGTCATGAACCTCTTGGCGGTCGTGGTGCTGCAGGTCGCCAGGGGCAAGGGCTCCGGGTGGGGGAAGCTCGTGTGGTCCGTGGTGACCAATCCACTGGTCGTGGGTGCCAACGGTGGTTTGGTGCTTTCGGCGGCCGGGGTCGAGCTATGGGGGTGGCTAGCCCGAACCCTGCGGATCGTGGCTGACTTTGCGCTGCCGGCGGCGCTTTTGGCCTTGGGCGCGCAACTGGAGGTGGAAAAGGTGCGGGACGTTCGCTGGCCGCTGGCTTTTGCCGTAACCGCCAAGCTCGTGGTTTTGCCGGCGGCCGGGTTTTTCCTCCTGCGGGCTTGGGGCCTTTCTCCTCTCGACGTGCAGGTGGGGGTGCTGCTTCTGGCAGCGCCTACGGCCGTCGCCTCCTACCCCATTGCGGTCGAGATGGGGGGGGACAGCCGGCTGGCGGGAGGCGCGGTCCTCGTGACCACGGCCCTGGCTTTTCCTGCTTTCGTGCTGTGGGGCCTTGCCTGCGGGTTGGGGGTGGCGCGCTAACTCGGGGTGTGGTCGGAAGGTGAGGGCTTCGTTCCATTTTGGAACAGGCGTTTCTGGGCTTCCCTTTCCTCCTTGAGAGCGGCTTCCAGGGTGAGGCGGGGGTCCACGCGGGCAAGGCGTTTGACGGCGGCGTGGGCCTCCCAACAGCAGCGGGCGAGCTCCTCGCCCCAAGCCACGGCTTCCTCGAGATGGCGGCCAGCGTGGACGCGTTTGTGGATGAGCCCCAGGCGGTAGGCGCCCTCGGCTTCCAGGGGGTCCCCGGAAAGGAGCATGGCCATGGCCGGCCCCAAGCCGATGAGCCTGGGGAGGGCCCAGGTGGCGCCGCCGTCGGGAACGAGGCCAAGTCGCACGTTGTTGGCCGCCAGCTGTGTGCCGGCGGCCGCTACCCGCAAGTCGCAGGCAAGAGCCAGGTCTAACCCTGCCCCAAAAACGAACCCGTGCATGGCCGCCATGGTGATCTTGGGACTCGTCGCCAGGAGCTTGACGGACTCTTGCAGGAGGTCCTCGGCCTGGGCGAAGGCCTCGAAGTTCTTCTCCTTCCGGGCGGCTTCCAAAAGCGCCAGATCCGCGCCCGCGCAAAACCCCGGGCCTTGCCCGTAAAGGATGAGGATGTGGAGCTTGGGGTCGGCGGCGAGCGCCGCCAAATGCCGGTGGAGTGCCTCCAGCAATTCGGGGCTCAAAGCGTTGCGCTTTTCGGGGCGGTTGAGGGCAACGAGAGCCAAAGCACCGTGCGTTTCCACCTGGACGAGCTCACTCATGGCTTCCCCTCCGTGCATGGCCCGTCCATCCTAGCACGTCCGGGAGCAAAGCAGCAAAAACCGCCCTGTCCCGTCTCGCTTCGTTCCTTCTCGCGTAAACTTGCCCTATGGACGAGGTCAAGAAGGCGGCTCGGGTTCTCGCTCGTTCCGAAAGCCTCGTGGTTTTTACCGGGGCGGGAGTTTCGGCGGAGAGCGGCTTGGCCACCTTTCGCGGCGCGGGCGGGTTGTGGGAGGGCCACCGGGTCGAGGAGGTGGCCACGCCCGAAGCCTTTGCTCGCGACCCCGAAATGGTGTGGCGGTTTTACGCCATGCGCCGGGAGCGAGCAGCGAGCGCCCAGCCCAACGCTGGACACCGCGCCATTGTCGAGCTGGAGGGTGTTTTGCCGTCCGTCGTGGTCGTGACCCAAAACGTGGACGGCCTGCACCAGCGGGCTGGATCGCGGCGGGTCTTGGAGCTCCACGGTTCCCTTTGGCGGATTCGCTGTTCTTCGTGCGGCCGCGAGCGGCGGGACGAGCGCGTGCCCCTGCCGGAGCTTCCTCCCCGCTGTCCTACCTGCGGGGGGCTGGAGCGCCCAGCCGTGGTGTGGTTCGGTGAACCCCTTCCCGAGGAGGTTTTTGCTCAAGCTGAGCTGGCCTGCCTGAGGGCGGATGCCATGCTGGTGGTGGGGACCTCGGGGGTCGTGTGGCCGGCTGCGGGCCTCGTGGAGCTGGCGGCTTCGTCGGGGGCGAAGGTTATCGAGGTCAACCCCGAGCCTTCGGCCTTGGCTTCTCTGGCGGCCGTGCACATCGCCGCCAAGGCTGGCGAGGCTCTTCCAGCCGTGGTGGCGGCCCTGCGGGAGGCTCTCCGTGCGGGTGCGTGAGCTTTCCCAAGACGAGCGCCCCCGGGAGAAGCTCCTGGCCAAGGGACCGGAGGCGTGCTCCACGGCCGAGCTCTTGGCGGTTCTCCTGCGCACGGGGACGCGCCAGCAAGGGGTGCTGGAGCTGGCCCAACAGTGGCTCGCGGAGACGGGGGGCCTTGCGGGGTTGTCCCGCCTTTCGCCCGAGGTCATTCTCAAGCGCAAAGGGGTGGGGAAGGCCAAGGCGGCCACGCTTTTGGCGGCCTTGGAGCTTTCCCGCCGCCTGGCCGCCGAAGAGCTCAAGGTTGGCGCGGTCCTGGACTCCCCGGAAGCGGTGTATCGCCTCCTGGCCCCGGCTTACCTTCGGGAGCGCACGGAGGTCTTCGGCATGTTGACCCTGGATGTGCGTCACCGCCTCATCCGCGAGCACACCCTGCACCGGGGGGTCAGAGACGGGGCCAGCGTGGAGCCCGCGGAGGTGTTCCACCGTGCCATCGTGGACAACGCCCACGCCGTGATCCTCTGGCACACCCACCCTTCGGGGGATCCGCGGCCCAGCGCCGATGATGTCGCCCTCACCCGCACCCTTGGCGAGGCCGGCAAGCTCCTGCGCATTGCGGTCGTGGATCACCTGGTGGTGGCTGCGGGTGGTTTCGTATCGCTGCGGCGTGAGGGGCTTTTGCCGTAGTGCCAAGGCCGGAACCGCCCGGTGCTTATAATGCGCGCCGGAGGCGAGAGATGCGGGAGCCCTACGATCCCCAAGCCATCGAGCCCAAATGGCAGGAGTACTGGGAGCGCCTGGCCCTTGCCCGGGTTGACACGGGGCAGGAGAAGGACCTTTACATGCTCAACATGTTTCCGTACCCTTCGGGCGATTTGCACGTGGGCCACGGCCGCAACTACATTTTGGGGGACTGCCTTTTCCGCTACTTCCTCATGAACGGCCGGCGGGTCCTGAACCCCATGGGCTGGGACGCCTTCGGCTTGCCGGCGGAAAACGCGGCCATCAAGCGCAACATTCACCCCCGGGAGTGGACGCTTTCCAACATTGCCCGCATGAAAGGGCAGTTCCGCCGCTGGGGAATCCTCTACGATTGGGACAAGGAAATCGCCTCCTGCGAGCCGGAGTACTACCGCTGGAACCAGTGGCTTTTCCTCAAAATGTGGGAAAAGGATTTGGCCTACCGGGGAAGGGCTCCCGTGAACTGGTGCCCTTCCT
>JBAMMG010000073.1:8017-23877 GCA_039793905.1 Thermoanaerobaculum sp.
CTGCCGCACGGTTCTGGCCAACGAGCACGTGGTGGGGGGCGGGTGCGAGCGCTGCGGCACGCCGGTCGTGCAGCGGGAGCTGGAGCAGTGGTTCTTGCGCATCACCGCCTACGCCGACCGCTTGCTGGAAGGCCTGGACCGCCTTCCCAACTGGCCGGAAAAGGTCAAGGTCATGCAGCGCAACTGGATCGGCCGCTCGGTGGGGTGCGACGTGCGGTTCGTGGTGGAGGAGCTGGACGAACCGCTCACGATCTTCACGACCCGCGTGGACACGATCTTCGGTGCCACCTTTGTCGCCATCGCCCCGGAACACCCGCTGGTGGACAAGGCCAAACCCTACGCTCCCGACCCCGATTTTTGGGAATTCGTTTTGCGCTTGCGGAACCAGACGCGGCTCCAGCGGGAAGCGGAAGGCGGTGAAAAGGAGGGGAGGTTCACTGGGCTTTTTGCCAAAAACCCCTTCAACGGCGAGCGCCTCCCCATTTGGGTCGCCAACTTCGTGCTCATGGACTACGGAACCGGCGCCATCATGTCGGTACCGGCCCACGACGAGCGGGACTTTGCCTTTGCCCGGAAGTACGACCTTCCCGTGAGGCTCGTGGTTTTGGGGCCGGGGATGGACGACAAGAGCGAGCTTTCCAAGGCCTACACCGGCCCCGGAACCCTCGTCAACTCCGGGCCGTTTTCGGGCATGGATTGGCTTGCCGCCCAGGAGGCCATGGCGTCCTTTGCTCAGTCCCAGGGCTTCGGCGAAAAGAAGGTTCGCTACCGCCTGCGGGACTGGCTCATTTCCCGGCAGCGCTACTGGGGGACCCCGATTCCGGCCGTGTACTGCCAGGCCTGCGGCATCGTGCCCGTGCCCGAGGCGGACCTGCCGGTGCTGCTCCCCACCGACGTGGCTTTTGGCGGTGTGGAGGGGAACCCTCTGGAGAAGTCCCCCTCGTTTACCCAAACCACCTGCCCCCGGTGCAAAGCGGCGGCGCGGCGGGAAACCGACACCATGGACACCTTCGTGGACTCCTCGTGGTACTACCTGCGCTTCATCAACCCCCATGTCCACGACCGCATGTTAGAAGTGGAGCGGGCCCAGCGCTGGATGCCTGTGGACATGTACATCGGCGGCATCGAGCACGCCATCCTCCACCTCATGTACTCGCGGTTCATTTACAAGGTGCTGTACGACTTCGGCATGGTCCCCAACGATGAGCCTTTCGATCTCCTCTTCAACCAAGGGATGATCGTGGCCAAGTCGGCCATTTCCGGCAAGCTCGAAAAGATGTCCAAATCCAAGGGGAACGTGGTGGCTCCCGACGAGCTCATCGCCCGTTACGGGGCCGATACCGAGCGCGTGTACACGCTGTTCATGGGGCCGCCGGAAAAGGAAGCGGAGTGGACCGACGAGGGGGTGGCCGGAGCCCACCGCTTCCTCCAGCGGGTTTGGGCCCTCCAGGACGCGGTATTCGAAGCCGCCGAGAGCGACCGTGACCCCGCCCACGCGGAAAAGCTCCACGTTGCCGTGCACCGAGCGGTCAAGAAGGTCACCGACGATCTCCAGCGCTTCCACCCCAACACCGCCATTGCCGCCTTGATGGAGCTCGCCAACGCCATCCAGGAGGCGCGAGGCCAGGTGGGGCGGCGAGGCGTGAGGGAGGCTTACGAAACGCTTCTCAAGCTCCTCCACCCCATGGCCCCCCACGTCACCGAGGAGCTGTGGCGCATTCTCGGTCACGACGACACGCTCCTGCGCGCCGGCTGGCCCACGTACGACGAGGCTCTCCTCGCCCGGCAAAAAGTGACGCTGGCGGTGCAGGTGAACGGTAAGCTACGGGCCACGGTGCAAGCGGATCCGGGGCTTTCGGCGGAAGAGGCGCAGGCTCTTGCCGCCGAGGCGGCCAGCCGCTGGCTTGAGGGGAAAGACATCGTCAAGGTCGTACACGTTCCGGACAAGCTGGTGTCCTTTGTGGTGCGGGGATGAGGCAGCTTGCGAAAACCGTGCTTGCCGGCGCTGTCTTGAGCGTCCTTGCGGCTTGCGGGTACCACCTGGTGGGAACCGGTGCCGGCAGCCTTCCCCCGAACCTCGTCAAGCTTTACGTGGCGCCCCTGGTGAACCAAACCGGCCGGCCGGAACTGGACCAGCGCCTTTCCGAGGAACTCTCCCAGGAGTGGTTGCGCCGGGGTCGTTTCCGCCTCGTGGGCTCGGCGGAAGAGGCCGATGCCGTGCTCTCGGGAACCCTGGTGGCGGTGAGCGTAATGCCGGTGCAGTTCGACGCCCAAGGGCGGGCCACCCAGTACCAGCTCTTGATCGTGGCCGACATGAAGCTCGTGGACCGCACCGGCGACAAGCCCAAGGAGCTGTGGCACGAGCCGCGGCTTTCCCGCACCGTCACCTACGATGTGGACGCCTCGGCCGCCAACTACTTTGACCGGGAACTGGAAGCCATCGAGCGCCTTTCCCGGGAGTTCGCGCGGGCGGTGGTGGTTTCGGTGCTGGAAGGCTTTTAGCTGGCGCGCCGGGAGGGATTCGAACCCCCAACCGCCTGATCCGAAGTCAGGTGCGCTCTCCGTTGCGCTACCGGCGCCCGTCCATTTGTACCACGACGCACGTTAGCTTTCCCAGGGGAGGGGAGCAACGACGGTGGTGGTCGCTTGGTGCTGCAAGCGGCGGGCCCATGCTTCCACCTCCAGGTTTTTTTCGGCTTCCTCGCAAGCTTTTGGGGTGGTGCGGGTTGCGGGGTGAAGGGGTTGGAGAAACGAGCAGCAGTCCTGGTGGGGGAGGATGGAAACCTCGAAGGTCCCGGCCTTGGTGGCGATGTCAATGATTTCTTGCTTGTCCAGGCCGATGAGGGGACGCAGGACCGGCATGTGGGCAACGCGGTCAATGGCGGCGAGGTTTTCCAGAGTCTGGGACGATACTTGGTTCAAGGACTCGCCGGTGGCCAGGGCCAGGCAGCGATGGCGGCGGGCCATGCGCTCGGCTACCCGCAGCATCATGCGCCGGTACAGGATCACCCGCAGCCGCTCGGGCGCTAGCTGCGCCACCTCTTGCTGAAACTCGCCAAAGGGCACGAGGTGGAGACGGGCCTGCCCTTGGTGGCGGGCCAGGATGCGCACGAGCTCCTCAACTTTGCGGATCGAAGCCTCGCTGGTGAACGGCGCCGAATGGAAATGCACGAACTCCACCTTGGCCCCGCGCTTGAGGGTGAGAAGTGCCGCGACCGGCGAGTCAATACCGCTGGAAAGCAGGACCAGAACCTTGCCCGAGGTGCCCACCGGCAGCCCCCCGGGACCCTCCACCTCTCCCAGGCCGAGGTAGATGCCGTCGCTCTGCACGTAGATCCGCACCACCGTATCGGGTGAGGTGAGGTTGACCTCCTTGCCCGTGCGGGCTTTGATGAAGGCACCGAGCCTTTTTTGGATCTCTTCGGAGGTCATGGGGAAGCGCTTGTCCGAGCGCTTGCAGCGCACGGCAAAGCTTTTTCCCGAAAGCGTGTGGAGGCGCGCCTCGACGGCCCGTTCCAGCTGCTCGTAAGAGGTCCCGGCCCAAAGGCCGGGGATCAAGCTTTTCAAGCCGAAAACCGTTGCTAAGCGCGGGTGGACCGAGGACCACGGAACGTCCTCGGCAAAGCGGACGACCACCCGGGACGGGACCGTGACCGAGACCAGGGGAAGGCCGGTGAGGGCTCTTTTGATGTTTGCCATGAGGGTGCGCTCGAAAAACCCGCGGTTTTGTCCCTTGAGGATGATCTCGTGGTACGTGCCCAGGACGCAACGAACCTCCATGCCCCCTCCGCCGGCAAGGCTAGCACAGGGGTTCTGGAGGCAGCGCGAGCTTTACTCAGGGGCCAGAAACGTGAGCTTCCAGCCAGGAGCTCCCAGCTCGATGACGTCGCCGGACGCCAAAAGCTGCTCCAGGACCTTTTGCCCGTTCACGAACACCCCGTTGTTGGAGCCCAAGTCGCGGATGCTGTAGCCGCGGGCGGAAAGGAAAATTTCGGCGTGTTGGCGGGACACGGAGGCCTCGGCGATGCAAATGTCGTTCCGGGGCGAGCGGCCAATGGTGGTCACTTGCGCCTTGAGCTGGAACTCCTGGGTCACCCCTTCGGGAGTTTGGACCAACAGGCGGGGCATGGCGAGGGCAATGGTGGCCCCCGCTTCCTCTGGATGCGGAAGCTCGAGGGGGAGAGCCTCGGTGGACTCGACGGCAACTTCCGGGGCGGGTTCGGGGGCGTGGCGTGGCGGTGGGGGGGGTGCCGCGCCTTCCAGCTCGCTTTCCGAAAGCACCGCCTCCAGAAAGCGCTGGCGAAGGGTGGAGGCCTCCGCCAGGTGGCCCTCCATCTCGGCGACCTCGTCTTGGGCGCGGGCCAAAAGCTCAGCGAACTGCGCTTCGGTGTACTCCCCCAAGGCGTTGCGGAACTCCACCTCTTCCTTGCTCAGCCGCGCCGCCTGAAGTTTGCGCTCCAACTCGGCAATGACCGCCTTCAGGCGCGCGTACTCCTTGCGAGCCTTGTCCAAAAGCGGGCGCGCCTGTGCCTCCAGGTTGCCGAACCTGGACTCGTAGTCCTTGCGCACCCGCGCGTAAACTTCCGGAGAGACCCGGTCTTTCATGGCCACCATGCGGTCCAGCCTTTCTTTGAGCGTGAGCTGCTCGGCCTTGAGGCTTTGCAGTTGCTCGATGGGTGACGTGTCAATGGCTTCCAGCTCTTTGAGCATAGGCCCTCCTTGGCGTCGGTTTTGGGGTCGTACCCTCGACAACACCTGCGCGTGGCCACATTTGCCCCATGCTACCACGGGGTCCGGGGAGGTCAAGGCAAGGTCAAACCCGGACCCCTGTGGACAGCCGCGGATAGCGGTGAGCGCGGACACGCGGCGTGCTGGCCAACGGTGCTACACTCAACGTCGAGCCAAGGAAGAGGGGCGGCGATGGAAAAACTTCCTGACGACCGACTTGCCGAAGCCTACGAGCTGGAAAGGGTCATCCAAGCTGGGGAAGCTGCGGCGGTTTTTCGGGGAAAAGCGCGAGCCACCGGCGACCCGGTGGTCGTCAAGGTTTTGCGCTTGGCCGGCACCAGCGCCGGGGAGATCCACCGCGTTCGGTTTTTGAAAGCCGTGAGTGCCCTGATCAAGCACGCGCCGGCGGGTGCACCCCCGCTCAAGGACGCGGCTTGGGGCCCGGGTGCGGCCGTTCTGGTGTTCGTCCCTGTTCCCGGGACGCGCTTCACCCAGTTTTCGGGTTTCACGCCGTCGCAAGCTGCCCATATCCTGGCGCGGGCGGCGGCGAGCTTGGAAAGCCTTCACGCCGCCGGTGTCGCGCACTTGAACCTAGCTCCCGACAACGTCTTGGTGGCGTCGGAGGAAAGGGTGTTCCTCACGGGTTTGGGCTGGGGGTTTTTGCGTTTGCCCTCCTCGGGAGCGCCCTTTGCTGCCCCCGAGTTGCGCAAGGCTCTGGATATCGCCGAGCCGGCGCGGTGCGACGTTTTTTCCCTGGCGCAGGTTGTGGCGGAGGTGTTCGGGGCGCAGGTGAGGTACGGGGAGGAGGACGACGCCCGCGTGGCCTTGCCGGAAGCCGTGCGTGCGCAGTTGCAGCGTTGGGAAGAGCTCGAGGCGTGCCTGGGGCGTTGCCTGCACCTGGACCCCTTCGAGCGCCCGTCCTCGGTGAGGGAGCTCGAGGAGGCGTTGATTGCTTCAGTCCTGCCCCGGGCACAGGAAGACGCTGGCACGGTGAGGTTGATGGAAGGCGAGGAAGCCTCCCGGCCGGAAGGGGGGGAGGACGAATCGGCAACGGTCATGCTCACGCCAGAATCTTTCGCCGAAAGCCAGCCGGAGCCTGGGCCGGAGGGTTTCGCGATCCCTGAGCTAACCCAACCTCCTGGGCAGGAACCGGAGGTGACACCCCCACCCTCCCAGGAACCTGAGCCCCCAGCCCCGGAGGACACGCCTCCTGCCCCCCCGGTGGAAGCCCCACCGCCTCCAAAGCCCACGCCTTCGCCCCCGGCGGCGCCCCAACCTGCGGGCCGCCGATGGGTCTTGCGGGTAGCCCTAGGGGTGGCGGGGGTCGTCGTGCTGGCGCTCTTGGGCCTTTGGTTCTTTTCGGCTGAGCAGGCCCTCCCGCCCCCGACGCCGACGCCGGTGCCGGCGGCGGCGAAGCCAACGCCAGCGCCGGCGGTGGCCGCGCCCAGCGCCCGAGGGGCGGCGCTGTTCGAGCGCGGTGAGGAGCTCGCCCGAGCCGGTCACTGGGAGGAGTTGCGGTCCCTCCTCGCAGGGGTTGACGGCGCGGGGCTGACCGCCGAGGAGCGGGCCCGTTTCGAGAGCCTGCGGATGCGGCTCGTGGAGCAGGACCGCAAGCAGGCCCTGGCGGCCATGGGACGTGCCCTGAAGGCTGGGGAGCTTGCCTCTTTGCGCCGTGCCCTTCGGGACTTCGAGGCCTCCGGGGCGGGAGAGGAGGGTTTGACCCCGGAGGAGCGGCACCTTCTGGCCCAGGCGCGGAGCATCCGTGACGTTCTCAACCGAATGGCTCAGGAGGAGAAAGCCCAGAGGTGGGAAGGGGTGCTGGGGGAGGCTCAAAACCTCGAGCGCATGCTCCCGGGAACCCGGGAAGCGGTGGCCGCGCAGGAGCGGGCGGCGCAGGCGTTGGAACAGCAAGCGACCCTCGCCGAAAACCAAGGGAACCTGGGGCAAGCCTTGAGCGTGCTGCAAACCCTCCAGCGTTACATGCCGGCGCGACCGGGCCTTGCCGAACACATCGCCCGCCTCCAGGAAACGCGGGCCAAACGGGAGCAGGCGAGGCGTGTTTTGGAGCGGGCGGCGCGGTTGGGGGAGGAAGGCAAGCCGGAGCAAGGCTTGGGGCTTTTGGCCGAGCTTCCAGCCGAGCCTGGGATCGCCGCCGAAGTGGAAAAGCTGCGGGCGTCCCTTGCGGCGAGACTTTCGGCCCTGGACGCAGGGGCACCCACGGTGGCTCCGCCCGCCCCGGGGGGCAAGTGGGAGTACGGCAAGGGCCAGGTGGCCAAGGTGGAAGCCAAGGTCAGCGACGATCACGGCGTGGTGCGGGTGACGCTGTTCTTCCGAAAGAAGGGGGAGAAAAACTACACATCGGTTCCCATGAGCAAGACCTCGACCGGAACGTACGTAGGGGAAATCGTGCCCGCGGCCCACGACAACGAGGACCTGGAGTTCTACGTTTTGGCCGAAGATCACTCGGGACACCAAGGGATGCTGGGCCGCCCCGAGCGGCCCCTGGAGCTCAAGCGCAAGCGCGGGCTCTTCGGTTTTTGAGCTCTTGACCTCCCTTTCACGAGGGCGCTATAGTGAGCGAGGATAAGGCGCGCAGAAAGGGGGTCGTATGCGTTGGCCGGTGGCGTTGCTTGTGGCCCTTGGGGGCACTGTTGCCTCTGCCCAAACCCCGCGGGTGGAGATCGTCCCGCAAATTGGGTACGCCTGGGGCGGGCAGATCCGCGTGGAGGAGCGGGCCTTCCAGTTCAAGGACCTGGATGTGGATTTTTCTTCGGGCGGGGCCTTTGGAGTGACTCTGGATGTTCCTGTCGGTCGCTCGCTCATGGCCGAGCTTTTGGTTTTCCGCCAGGATACCCAGCTCAAGGACAACCAGGGGCTTTTTGGCGAGGTCCCCGGCGGGTTCGTCGAGCCGGGGAGCAGACACATCCTCGACGTGGAGCTCACCACCGCCCAAGGGGGCTTGGCCTGGATCGCCAAGAGCGGGCCCACCCGCTGGCACCTGGCGGCTGGGCTGGGGGTGACCCATTTCAACTTTCTGCTGCCCATTCCTTCCGATACGGTCATGTCCTACAGCTTGGGAGGAGGGCTGCAGTGGGAGCTGTCGGAGCATTTGGGGTTCCGCCTGGAGGGGCGCTTCTTTGCCGCCAACACCGACGAGGCCTTGCGCTCCACCTACACCTTTGCCAACCCCGACTGTCGCGCGCCCTGCTCCTACACCTACGCCTACAAGGACTGGGTCACCCAAACGTGGTTCTCGGCTGGCCTCGCTATCCGGTTTTAGGGAGGGCGCCGGCATGGCAGGGGAGTGGGACCTCCGCGAGGAGGCCGGGGTTCGGGTCCTCAAGGTGGCCCGCGAGGTGGATCTCGAGGGTTTGAAGTCCCTCGAGGAAGCGCTGGCGCCGCTCCTTTCCGTCCCCAAGGCCCGGCTGGTGGTGGACCTCGCAGGCTGCCCGCGGGTCACCAGCGAGATGCTGCGGCTCTTTCTCATGGTGGCGCGCCGGCTCGAGGCCCAGAAGGGTGGTTTCGCGCTGGCGTCGCCCGGCGACGAGGTCCAGCGGTTTTTGGAAATTTCGGGTGTGGCGAGGTTGTGCCAGGTTTTGCCCTCGGTGGGCGAAGCGGTGGCGGCCGTGCGGGGCGACGACCGCACGGAGGCCCTGGCCAAAGCCGTGCTCGCGCTTCTTTCGCGGGCCGAAGAACGGGGAGGTGTTCAAGCTTGATGGAACTGCAACTCCACCAGCCCAAAACGCAGGAGGTCGCCGTGGGACACGGCCCGCTCCTCCCCCGCCGCGAGGCGCTGGCCGTTGACGAAGGTGCCGTTGCGCACCCCGACCTCTTCCCGCACGTACCACCGGCCATCGCGGAAGAGGATGCTGGCGTGGCGGCGGCTCGTGGTCTTCCTGGGGTCCAGGTCGCTCACGTCCACCGTGGGGGAAAGGCCGGTGGCGGGATCCTTCCGCCCGACGGTGTTTTCGCGTTCGACGGCGAGGGGAAAGCGGGTCCCGGTGGCAGGATCCAGGAGGGCGGCCGAGGTGGGCATGGGCTCCACCGCCGTCTCGGCTGGGGCGCTCGCGGGGGCTTCCAGGAGGTGCGGCTGCACGCTGCGGAGCCGGTGGCACAGCTTCCGCAACATGCGTATGGCGATTTCGGGATCGTGGCGGATGAGCTGGTCGAAGGTGGCGCGATCGATGCGCAAGAGCCGGCAGGGGGTGAGGGCTCGCGCCGAAGCGGTGCGGGGGAGCTCTTCGAGCACCGCCATTTCCCCGAAGAAGTCCCCCTCTCCCAGGACCGCCAGCGGCACGCCCCGCGGGCCCTGCTGGACGAGAATTTCCACTTTCCCCTCCTGAATGATGAACATCTCCGCGCCGCTTTCCCCCTGGCGGAAGACGTAGGCCCCAGCGGGAAACGCGAGGTGGAGCTCTTTCAGTTCCGGGGTTTCGGGGTCTTTCACGGACGCTTTCTCCCGGCGGTCATGCTGGCCGCCCACCAAGCTACCTTCTTGGCCCTCGGCCGTCAAGGAGGGGGGCAACCGTGACCATGGTCGGGGGCGTGGTGACGCTGCCTCCCGTGAACTCGCGGCCAGAGCGGTGGATGGCGCCCCTTGCCCGGACGCTTTACCGGCTCTCCCGGAGGGTTTGGGGGCCGCCAGGGGCCGTGGCCCTCGTTGGTCGCTCCCAGCCCATGGAGGTTCTCCTGGAGCGACTGGCCAAGGCCGCGCCGTTCTCCGAGCCGGTGCTGATCCTGGGGGAGTCGGGCACCGGGAAGGAGCTTTTGGCCAAGGCCCTGCACCTTTTGTCTCCTCGGCGAAGCAAGCCCTTCGTCCCCGTGAACTGCCCCCAGTTTCAGGATGGCAACCTCACGGTGAGCGAGCTCTTCGGCCATAAGAAGGGCAGCTTCACCGGCGCCGTAGCCGACCGTAAAGGGGCGTTCGAGCTTGCCGATGGCGGCACGCTGTTCCTCGACGAGGTGGCCGACCTCCACCTTACCGCCCAGGTCATGCTGCTCCGCACGCTGGCGACCGGGGAGTTTCAAGCCCTGGGTGACTCCCGGGTGCGCCGGGTGGACGTGCGGGTCATCGCCGCCACCAACAGGCCCCTGGAAAGCTTGCGCCTGGGGGACCGCTTTCGCGAGGACCTTTACTTTCGCCTTCGCTACTTTCGGCTTCAGGTTCCGCCGCTGCGCGAGCGCGGGGAGGACTGGCAGGACTTGACTTCGTTCACCCTCGACGCCCTGGCCAGCAAACACGGCGTGGAAAAGGGTCTTTCCCCCAAGGCCCTGGAGCTTCTGGCCAAGCACTCCTGGCCGGGAAACGTGCGGGAGCTCATTTCGGTGGTCACCAAGGGGTACGCCATGGCCGAGGGCCGGATCGTCGAGCCCGAGCATTTCCTGGAGCTTTTGGGGGAGGATCCGTGCCCCCGCCGGCGAGTGGAGGACGAAATCATTCGCGAGCTTTTGGAAAAAGGGGATTTCTGGTCCTTGGTGCACGACGCGTTTCTCAACCGGGACCTCAACCGCGCCCAGGTCAAGCACATCGTCCGCTGGGGTTTGGCCCACTCGGGAGGGTCCTACAAGAAGCTTTTGGCGCTTTTCCGCTTGCCGGAGCGAGACTACCAGCGCTTCATGGACTTTCTGCGGCACCACCGTTTGAAACCGTTATGAGCCCGGTGCGTGCCGTGGCGTGCGACCTTTTTGGCACCTTGGTGCGCATGGAGGATCCCCTCTTCCGCCGCCGTGCGCCCGAGCTTCTGGGGGTTTCCCCCCGCGCGTGGATTGCTGCCGTTCGCCAGGTGGGTCTTACGAAGAGCTTTACCACAGTGGAAGCCCTGGCCCAGGCGCTGGTGGCCGCCGCCGGGGCGTCCGGCAAGGAAAGGGAGGCGTGCGTTCTCGCGGCTTTGAAAGAGCAGCTCGCCACCGCTCGCTTGCAGCCCGGGGCTTTGCCTGTGCTGCGCTTTTTGCGCCAGCGCGGCCTCAAGCTGGCGCTGGTTTCCAACTTGTCCTCGGCTCACGAGGCGGTGCTGGACCTTTTGGGGTTGCGGGAGGTTTTCGACGTCCTGGTCCTGTCGTGTCGCATCGGGCGCACCAAGCCCGAGGCGGAGGTCTTTCGGACCCTTTGCCGAGAGCTCGGGTTACCGCCATCGGAAATTCTCGTGGTGGGCGATTCCCCCATTTCGGACGGCGCCGCGCGAAACCTGGGCTTTCCCGTGCTCCTCGTGGGCTCTCCGGAGCTCCCCCGGTTCTTCGATTTGGGGTGGTACCCGTCTTGGGGTCCGGAAAACCCGGTGCCGCTGGTTTTTCCTGGGCAACGGGTTGCTCTGGGGGGCGAAGAGCACGTGGTGGAGCGCGTGGAACCCCTGGAAGAGGGCCAAGGGGGCCGCTACAACCTCTTGGCTGTGGTGGAAACGACCTGCGGGCGAAAGCGCCAGGCGTGGTACGTCAAGCGCTTCTGGGACCCGGCTGGCGCGTCCGTGGACGCTCTGGCCCGGGCCGTAGCCCGGGACGTGGGGCTTTCAGTGGTGGAGGGTTTCGTGCTTGCGGAGGGCGAGCCCGTTTCCTGGTCTCGGCCTGCCGGCCATGGGCCTTTCCGCCCTCCCCTCGACCCCAGCCTCGCTTTCGATCTCGGGGCTCACTTGGCTTTCGCCTACGCCTTTGCCAACGCCGACATCCGGCCGCGCAACGCGTTGGTTTTTACCGACGAAGGTGGCCGCCGCCGCTTGCGCCTCATTGACCTCGAGCACTGCTTTTTGAACCTGGCTCTCCCGCCGGAGGTGGTGGCGCCCCTGGAAGCCTCCCGAAGCTTCCAACGCTTGAGCCTGGAAGAAGCGAGAAGGCTTGCCCAACGCCAGGTCATCACGCCCAAGACCATCCTTCGGGCGAGGAACGAGTTTTTCCCCTGGCGCGAGGCTGGGGACGAGGTCCGTCAGGCCCTGGCCGAGGGTTTTTCCTGGTGTTGGACGACCATGCAAGGGAAAGCCCCCCACCTCCTCGGCCTCGTGCGCCACGCCCTCGCCTCTGGGCCACCGCTGCGGGTGGGCACGTGGCGCTTCCGCCGCCCCCTCGCCCCCTTTGACGTGGAGGAAATGGCGTTCCGGCTCCAGCAACCCCTCGCTCAAGTTTTGCCGCTGTTTGTGGCCGAGGGTTGAGGGAATGGAGCTCTGGCTCCAGCACTGGGGTCATGCCTCCATTTCGAGGCTGGTGCCGAATTTGTAAACTCTTGATCTGCTTGATGTTGCCTTTTCCTCGTGGTGTGGCACGTCTCTTGCTTTTAGCAAGGGCGTGCGCGCACCAACCACCCGAAAGGGGAAAGGAGGAAACGAGAATGGCCGAAGCAGTGACGTTAACGAGGGGTGAAGTCAACGACCTGATTGCCGGGTTTGCCGCCAAGAACCCGGAGTACCGCAAGGCGCTCCTGGAAAAGCCCCGGGAGGTGGTGGGGGCCCAGCTGGGCACCAGCATTCCGCCTTCGGTACAGGTGAAGGTCATCGAGGAAAAGCCCAACGAGTTTTACGTGGTGATCCCCCACGTGGCCAGGGAAGGCCAGGAGCTTTCCGACGCCGACCTGGAGCAGGTGGCCGGCGGCTTTAAGGACACCTACAAGTGCGACATCAAGGCCGGACTTGGCATGGGGACGCGGGTCGAGATCAACGCGAGCCTGTTCTAAACCACGAAACCTTGGCTCACGGTCGCTTCTGCGCGCCGGGCGACCGTGAGCCGCCTTTTCTTTGGGCAAGGCAGGAGGGGATGGCGGCACGTTTGGCTGCGAGGAGCGAAACCCTAGGGGAGCTTCTGGCGCTTTCTGGCCCTTCGGGGCCTCTCGGCGCCGGGAGGGATCGAGCTCTCCGGGTTTTGGAGGTCTGGCGCCAGGCCGTGGGCGGGGGAGACCCCGAGCTCTTTGCCCGGCGTTTGTCCCTCGACGGTTTGGAGGAAAGGGAAGCCCTGCGGCGGTTGGCGCGGGCTTTTAGCCAAGAAACCGCGCCACCACCGAGGTGGCTGGTTTCGCTGTCACGTGCCGTTCCCCCGAAAGCGGCCTGGTTGGCGGTTCCTGGCCTTTTGGCAGCTGCTGCCCGTTGCCGTTTCCAGCGCTTTTTGGGCAACGGGTGCGAGGAGGGCGTGGCGGCTTCCCTGGAGGTTCAGCTGCGGGAAAACCTCGCGGCCCTGGCGGGCCGGGTTCCGGTTTCGCCTTGGGCGCGGGCGTGGGACGTCTTCGAAGACCGCCCCTTTTTGGCCAAGCTTTTGGCCCTCCGCACCGACGAGTGGATCCGCTCGCTGGCGAGGCTTTCCCGGCGCTTCCAGCGGGACCGGGACGCCCTGGGGGGGTGGTTCGGGGGTGGGCCGCTGGTTGCTTCCGAGGTCACGGTGGGGCTTTCCGACCGCCACCAAGGCGACGCCGTGACGCGGGTCACAAGCGGCGGTCACGCCGTCTACTACAAGCCGCGGTCCCTCCAGCCGGAGGTGGCTCTGGATGGGTGTTTTCAAGCGCTCCGGGCGGTGGGCGTGGCCCTTGCCCGGCAGCCGCGGGTGCTTGCCCGGCGGGGGTACGGGTGGCAGGAAGGGGTTCGCCGGGCAGCGTTTTCGCACCGGAACGAGGTGGAGCGGTGGTTTTTTGCCGCCGGCAGCCTGGCGGCGGCAGCGTGGGTTCTGGGCCTTACCGATCTTCACTGGGAAAACGTGGTGGCCGCCGAGGACGGTCCCGTGGTGGTGGACGGCGAAACCTGGTGCCTGCCGCTCACGGTGTTCCAGGAGGGCGCCGACCCCTTGGGCACGATCCTCGATTCCGGGCTCGTGACCTTCCCCGCCAACGGGCCGTCGGGGGTGCGGGAGGACGGCGCCCTTCTGGGAGGCTCTCACCCTCGAGCCAGCTCGCTGCCGCTCTTCGGGAGCGACCCTCCGGACCCCCGGGCGTTTCGCGAGGCCTTGAGCGCCGGGGTGCGGGACGCCTTGGACAAAATCCTCCAAGGCTTTCGGAACGGGCAACTGCGCCTGCCTTGGGACAAGCTTTCCCGCCTTCAGGTTCGCTGGGTTCCTCGCCCCAGCGAAGCTTACGTCGGTTTCTTGACCGGGCTTTTGGAAAACCCCAAGGTGCGGGAAGGGTGGCAGGTGAGCGTGCTGGTGGAAAGCGCCTTGCGGCCCCTTTTGGCTCGTGGCAAACCGTCCTCCGCGGTGTGGCGCTTGGCCCGGCAGGAAATCCAAGCCTTGGAGGCCTTTTCCATCCCGCGTTGGCAGCTCCCCGCCGGGCGGCGGGGTGGCGTGGTCACCGTGACCGGGGTGGAGCGGGTGCGGCGGCGGCTTGCAACCCTGAGCTTCGAGGTCACGGCCGAGCAGGTGCAGCTGGTGGCTCGAGCCGTCCCCAGGCGGGGCGTGGGAGCCAGGGACCAGGGGATTTTGGACGCGGCCAGGACCGTGGCTGCTGCCCTGGCTGAAGGACACGCGGCGGAGCGCGGGGGGTTTTTCCTGCGGCGGGGCTTGGCGGGGGAAGCCCTGGCTTGGGCTGCCTGGGCGCGAGCTTCCAGCGACTCGTTGGCTTTCCGAAAAGCCAGGGAGCGCCTGGGGCGGCTTTTGGAAGCCAGTGAAAACGCTGCGGCCCATGGACCGTTGGGTTTTACCACCGGGGTGGGGGGTATGGCCTACGCTTTGGCCGCCTGTGGTTCGCTTTTGCAAGAAAAGGCGGGGTGGAAGGCGGCGCGGCTGGTGGCGGCACGGGCTCTTTCACGGCCACCGGAGTTCGCGTTGCTGGACGTGGAGGGAGGTGCCGCCGGATTGCTCCTGGGGGTGGCGCCGGTAGCGTCCCGTTTTCCCGAGCTCGGGCCGGACCTTACCCGGTGGGGGGAAGTGCTGGCCCGAAAGGCCCAGGACGCCCTCGGCGGCAACGGTGGTCAGGGTGCCCTCGGGCCCGGCTTTGCCCACGGGGTTTCCGGTGTCGCGGCGGCCCTGGTGCGGGTGGCGGCGGTCACCGCCGATTCCGGTTTGGTCCGGAACGCTGTGGGTCTTCTGGAAGGGGAGCCGGGGGCCGGGAGATGGCTGGCGAGGGCCGAGGTCGAGGGGGGAGGCCGCGTGCCGGTGGCTCTCTCCGGGTGGTGTCACGGCCCAGCAGGGGCACTTTTGGCGCGGCTTTTGGTGCCGGAGGCCTGCCGGACGCCGCAGCTTCTGGGGCAAATAGCCCGAGCCCGAGGCCTCGTTTTTCCCCTCCGGCTGGGGGGGGTCTCGAGCTTGTGCTGTGGTACGCTGGCACGCAACGAGATCTCGCTCGTTTTTGGAGAGCTCGCCGGGGACCAACAGGCCATGGACGAAGCCGCGAACGTTTCGGTGGCCCTTTTCCGCTCCGGAGCCTGGCAGCGGGGGCTGCCTCGAGAGGGAGGGCTTTTCGATGGCCTGGCCGGGTTCCTCTTCCACCTCGCCCGCGTGCACAGCCCCGCCTCTGTGGGCTCGGTCCTGGCGGCGGAGGTCAAGGGAGGCGAGTCGTGGAGCTGAAGATCCTGCGCCCTCCCGTGGACCCTGCTTTTGTCGCCATGACCTTCCCGGCCTACCGCCACCTCCTCGAAGGGGAGGTTGGCCCCAAGATCCGCGGCGAGGCGGGGGTCCCGACGGTGCAGGCGGTGGCCGTTGGTGGCTTCGTGGGCCCCAAGCCGGCAGGTTTGGCTCTCGTGGCCCTGCCCCTCTCCGGAGACGTGCCCCCTGAGCTTTTGTCGGTGTTCGTGGTGAGCGAGTTTCGCGGTCGGGGTTTTGGCCGAACGCTGGTTCGAGCGGCGGAGCGGGTGGTTTCCAGCGCGGGTTTTTCGTCCATCAGCGCCGTTTGGACTGAGGGTTCTGGGGGAAGCCCGTGGTGGGAGCGGGTCTCCCGGGAGCTGGGGTGGAGTGCGGGGGAAAAGCGGACCCTTTCGGTGGTGTTCACAGCCGAGCAAGCCTTGCGCTTTCCGTGGCTCGATCGCTTTCCCGTGCGAGAGGGTTGCGAGATCGTGCCTTTCGCCACCGTCACGCCCGAGGAGATGGAAGCCCTCGAGGCCTCCCAGGCCAAAACCCCCTGGATCGCTCCCGACCTCGTGCCGTGGCGGTACGTGGAGGAGGGTTTCGAGGAAAAAACCAGCGTGGCACTGCGGTCCCCGGAAGGCATCATGGGGTGGGTCATCAACCACGCCCTAAGC
>JBAMMG010000074.1:0-23494 GCA_039793905.1 Thermoanaerobaculum sp.
AGCTCCACCTCCCGCTGCTCGGTGCGATTTTGCGCTTGAGCTAGCTCCTCCACCCGCTGCTCGGTGCGCTTTTGCGCTTCGGCCAGCTCTTCCACCCGCTGCTCGGTGCGTTTTTGAGCGGCCGCCAGCTCCCCTACCTGGCGCTGGTTTTCGGCTACCAAGTCGGCGAGTCGCTCGACGGCCTGGGCCAGCCGTACAATTTCCTCGCGCTGAGCCACCTGTTCCCCGCGAATGGCCGCGACTTCCGCGGGAAGCCTCAACAGCTCTTCGGTAAGCACCATGCGGCGCAACTCTTCCCGCCACTCAGGGTGCTCAGCCAACGCCTTCAAGAGTTCCTGCCAATCGGACATAACCGCACTCACGAAATCATCCTAGCACGGGCGAGCCGAAAAAACCTCAGCCCAGGGTTTCGACGCTCACGTTGACGTAAGGCTCCACCTCTTCGCGGGGGATCAAGGCAGGCCAGAAAGCGACAACCTCCTGAGGTTTGGGCCGCCCCCCCGCAAAGCCAGTCACTCCCGGGGGTCCCGACGTCACCAGGGGCGCGAGCTCCATACCGAAACGTTCCACCGCGTCCCTGCTTTGGCTTTTGACACCCAACCGCAACACGACTTCCGGGAGATCGGCAGGGGGAGTAACCAAACCGCTATGGCAAACTCCCGTTCCCAAAAACTCGACGAGCCTTTCCCCCTCATGGAAAGTTACCCCTGCTTTCTCCAGGCGGCGCCAGACGATTTCAGCGCAAAGCTTGGCCTTTTCGACGGCCCTCGGCCCGGAAATCACGAGTTGACCAGAGGCTTTCCAGCCCGCAAATACCGAAGCCGAAACCTTCAAAAAGGCCGTTTTGGGGCGGCCTTGGATCCCGAAGACCCGCACCCGGTTTTCCCCTTCCTGCTCCAGCTCGATGGATGAAAAATCGGCAATGCAGTCAGGCGTGATGTACTCCTTAGGGTCTCCCATTTCGTACAGGAGCTGTTCCCGAACGGTATCCACGGTCACAAGCCCGCCAGTCCCCGGATGCTTGGTCACGGTAAAGGAGCCATCCTCGTGGCATTCCAGCACCGGGTAACCCACGTCCCAAAGGTCCGGCACCTCCCACCACCGGGTGAAGTTGCCGCCCGTGCACTGGGCCCCGCACTCCACGATGTGGCCACCAACCGTACCGGCGGCCAGAAGATCCCAATCCTCGGGTCCCCAACCGAACTCGGCAACGAGAGGACCGAGGACCAACGCCGTATCGGTAATCCTCCCGGCAAGAACGATTTGGGCTCCAGCGTTCAAGGCTTCGGCCACCGGCCGCGCCCCGAGGTAAGCGTTGGCGGAAAGCAAAGCCCCCGCAGGCAAGGAGCAGACGCATTCCCCGGTCTCCATATGCTTGAGGTGTACGCCCTTGGCGCAAAGCTCCGGAACCCGGTGGAGGATACCGTCCCCTTCGATGACACCGACCTTCAAATGGCGGATACCCAAGGCGCGGGCCACACGAAAAACCTCTTCCCGGCACGCCCCGGGGTTGAGGCCGCCAGCGTTGGTTACGACTTTCACGTTACGGGCCACGATTTCTGGCAAGGCACGACGCAAAAAATTCAGGAAATCCGTGGCGTAGCCCTTGGAGGGATCCTTGAGCTTCTGGCGCATCATGATAGAAAGCGTCACTTCCGCCAGGTAATCCAGACCCAGGTAGTCCAGCGGCCCCCGGGTGATGAGCTCGTAGGCGGCGTCGGGGGAATCGCCCCAGAAACCTTGACCGTTGCCGATACGCACGACCCGACCCATGGTGGCCTCCGCTGCAAGTCTAGCAAGCGGTCGCCGTCGCGGCGAGCTTTTGGTAAACGGTCAGGGCTCGGAGGGGCTTCTCCAAAAACCCCTGCACCAAGGCCGCAAGCAGCGGCAAGAGCTCGTCCCCGGGGAAGGCCGCGATCTTGTCGAGGGGAAGCCTCACGGCTGCGGCGAGAAAGCGCCGCGAACCCAAAGCAAGCTCCGTTCCGCCCGACCCGTGCTTTTCGCAGCAAAAGCCGGCACCTTCCACAAAGGCGGCCGGTCCCGAGGCCAGCGGTTCGCCCCCAACGCCGCAGCAAGCCACATCCGGAAGAACGCCGGCGAGCTTGGCGGCCCAAAGCACCACGTAATGGACCACGAGCTGCGGCTCAATTCCCCTCTCAAGCCAAAAAACGGTCCTTTCCAGCAACCGGAAAAACGGCTCTTGAACTGTTCCGGGCGGACAAAGCTCCAACGCCAGTTCGGCGGCCACCAGGCCCGCGGCCCAAGCCCGGGGCCTAGCCGCCAGATTGAGGGCGGAGTGCTCGAGCACCACCTCCCCAACGGTTGCGAGTTCCCGCCGAGGCGAAAGAAAAAGGCTGACCCTGACCCGGGCCAGGGGCTCCAATGCCACCCCGGCTCCCTTTCGCCCATGGCGTTGCCGGGCGATGGCCCGCACAAGCCCGCGTCCTCGGCAGAGAAACACCACCACCGCCGACCTTTCCCGGAACGGGTAGCGAGTCAAAACGATGGCTTCCTCGGTAACGAGGGGCACTAGAGGCTTTCGTCCTCCAACAATGCGTGCTGTAAGGGTCCCTCGAGGACCCTTACCCGCCAGTGCCGGCGCAGGCACTCGAACCAGCTGGCATCGTCTTGGGGCCGCCTTTCCGCCACGGCTTCCAGCGCCGCTCGCGGCGCCAGAAAGCCGGGGTCCAAACCAAGCTCCTGGGCAACCCGGTCACGAACGGCGCGAAGCTTCTTGACCAGCCGTTCCCTCTCCTTATCGTAGGGAGGGCGCGATGGCGGCGGGGGAAGAACCGGCTCGGTGGCGTTGGCCAAGGCCTCGAGAATAGCCCTCCCCCAGCGTCGGGAAACTCTCGGCGAAAGCCCCGGCGTTCGTGCCAGGGCGGCGAAATCTGCCGGAGCCTCGGTGGCGAGGCGCAGGAGCATCTCGGATGCAAGCACCCTGAAAGGGGGCACATCCAACGCTTGGGCCACGCTTTCCCGCCACCGCCAAAGGGCCGCCAAGCGACCCAAGGCCTCCCCCGTGAGGCCCTTGGCCCCTTTGACTCGAAGGAACGCCCATGGATCCGGCTCGGGAGCTTGGTAAGTGAGCTGCTCCAAGGCTCGACACTCCTCTTCCCACCACGCCACCCGACCAACGGCGGCCAGCCGCGCCCGAAGCTTCTCCATGAGCTCGGCGAGAAAACGGGTGTCGTCTACGGCATAGGCGACCATGGCGGGCGGCAGCGGCCGCAGTGCCCAGTCAGCTCGCTGCTGGGACTTGTCCAGCTCCACACCCAACTCCTTCTTCACCAGGGCAGCCAAAGAGGTCTGGGGTTCCCCGAGTACCTGAGCGGCTGCTTGCGTGTCGGCGAGGTTTTTCACCACAAAGCCAAAGTCCTTCTGGAGCATGCGCACGTCGTAGTCGGCGCCGTGAAGCACCTTGATTACCGACGGGTTAGCGAGGAGTTCCCCCAGGGGCGAAAGCTCGGTGGCCGAAAGGCGTAAGGTGTCCACCAAGGCGTGGGTCCCATCGTAGGAGAGCTGCACCAGGCAAACCTTGGGCGCGTACGAGTGGAAGGCATCGGCTTCCGTATCCACCGCCACCGCCCGCGCCTGTCCGGCTCTGGCGCAAACCCATTGCAAGGCATGGGGAGAATCAACCCAGAGGACGGAACCTCGTGTCACGGACGGGATGGTAACACCCGCTCTCGCCGGGACCACCCGACGCGCTCACTGGCTTCGCGCCGATGCCGCCGCCAGCAAAGCTTCCAGGAGCCGTTTCGAAAGCCACTGGGGGTCGGCGCCGGCTACCGACGGAACTGCGAGCACCGCTTCGGGGTACTCCTCCCACGGGCGGAAGGATGCCCCTAAATCCCACCCCACGATGAGGGGCCGCCAGCCGAAGCCTGCCCCTTCGGCTATTTGCCGCAGTTTGGTCAGGTGCCTTTCTTCCTCGGAGCTGTCCGAGGTGCGCAGCAGCACCACCGCGTCGCAGCGGCCCAAAACGCCGGCAAGGGCTGCCGGGGACAGAATGTCGGGCTGCAAAGCCAAAAGATGAAGCCGCGCGCTGGGCCCCACGGCTACCGAGCGTGCCAAAAGGGCCACCGGTAGCTCCGAGTTGTGGAAAACCAGCTCCTCCTGCTCCCCACCGAGAAGGCCAACCAAACCCGTAGCGTTTTCCGGGCGTGACGAAACCACCACGATCCAAAGGCTGCGGGCAAGCCCCCCGCCATCGCCGCCGCGAAAGCGCAGGAGAATTTCCGAAACCATTTGGCTCGCCCACAGGTCGCCTGAAGCCTGCCGGGGCCACCGGTGTTGCGCTACTTCCAAGCGGGGGTACATCACGAGCGCCCCCGAAGCCACGAGGTCCAGGACCGTTTCAAGCACCAGGTCGTCGTCCACCAACAGCCGCGCCAAAAGTTGCGGCAGGAGCAACGGCCTTTCCAAAACGTCGAAAAGCTCCCGAGCCAAACCGCTCCGGGGTGCTTCCGCCCCCCGCTTGCGGCGCACGACGAGGTGGGCTGGGGGGCACGGCAGGCGCCCCAAAAGCCGCGGCAAGCGCTCGGCCCGCTTTTTCGCGCGGCTTACAAGCGCTTCGACACTGGGAAGCTGCAAGCGGTATGTCGTCTCCCCCCCACCGGTGTACTCCGCCAGCTCGAAAAACCCCTGCTGCCACGCTAAGCAATCCAAGAGCCGCAACCTCGCCTGGTAGTCGAGGTAGCGTTGGACCTCCCCGTGGGTGAGGTTGGCTCGCTCGGTCAGGAGGCGCTCCAGGGAAACAGAGCTCGTCCGCCTTTCCTCGAGAAGCCGGGCCAGCTGGATTTGGTCTAAAAGCCCGGCCGCCACCAGCATCTCCCCTACCGAGCGCCCGTCCCCCGGGGAAAAAACCATGGTCGGCTCGCCCTGGCGAAAAACCAGCACCACGAGCTGCCCGGAGTCCTGCTCGCGCATGGAAAGGCGAAGGTCCCTCTTGGTCCTCCGCGCTGCCTCGAGAAGCACCGGCGGTGGCAGCACCGCCAGGGAGCCACTCACCTTCCGCGGCATTTCCTCGGCCCAAGCCCGAGGTGTCCAGGAAAAGCGCTCCTGTGCCATGCCCATCCATCTTCCCACACCTCAAGGGCGAGCGCAACCGCTTTTGCGCCCGTGGCACACTAGAAATATGGGTTGGACAACCCTTGGCAAACACAACCCCCGCCTTTCGCAGCTTCGACGCGTGGCGCAAGGGAGGGACGCCCACCGCACCCTGGTTGAAGGCCCCAAAATGGTTCGCGACCTCCTTCGCCTGGGCTTGCTTCCAGAAGCCGTCTACGCGAATGACGTGGCTGCAGCAAGCCTCGAGGGTGACCCCGAGCTTTCGCCCCTCGTTGAACGCGCCCTATCTTTCCGCGTTCCCGCCGCGACGTTGGCGCGGTTGGCCCCCACCCAGCACGGCCAAGGCCTGCTGGCTGTGTTCCCCGTTCCCCGTTGGGATCGGCCCCGCGGCGACATCATCGTGTACCTCGACCGGGTTCAGGACCCGGCCAACGTCGGGGCCATCGTGCGGGTAGCAGCGGGCCTCGGCGCCGGCAGCGTGGTGTGCTCCCCCGGCTGCGCCAACCCATTTTCCCCCAAGGCCGTGCGCGCCTCGGCTGGGGCGTCCCTGTGTTTCCCTGTCCTCAAGGAAGTCCCCTTTGCCGACCTGACCCGCTGGCTTCCGGCATCGCGTTCTGTGGTCGCCGCGGTTCCCGAGGGTGGGACCCCTTTGCCCCGCTTCCGGCCTCGAACACCCCTGGTGCTGGTGCTGGGCAACGAGGGCCAGGGGCTCGCCCCCGAGCTCGTGCCGGTGACGACGGAAAGGGTCACGGTCCCCTTGGCCCGCGGCGTGGAGTCGCTCAACGTCGCCGTGGCCTGCGGGGTGCTTTTGGCGTGCATCACCGGTGCTTGCCACGGGCCATATACTGAATGAAGGGAGGAGGCAAACATGATCCGCCATCGTGACATCGAGCAGCTCCAGAAACTTTCCCAAGCTCCCGGAAACACCCTTACGGTTTACCTGGACGTGGACCAATCCAAGTCCGCCAACCGCAAGCGCGGTTTCGAAACCCAGCTCAAGGACATGCTCAAGCAGCTCGCTTCCCAATACCCCGGGGACGAGGAGCTGGCAGCCACCGCTCAGGAGGTGGAGGACATCGTCCGGCGGGTGGAGCCGTCAGGCAAAACCCTGGTGCTTTTCCGCCACCGGCGGTTGGGTTTTACGTTCCGCAACGTGCTCAAGCTTTCCCTGCCCCCCGCGGCCTTTTGGACCCGTGGTGCGGTGCTTCGGCCCCTCGTGGAAGCCCTCGACGACTACGAGCGTTACGCGGTGGTGCTGGTGGATTCGCAAAAGGCCAGGCTGTTCACGGTGTTTTTGGGCGAAATCGAGGAGCACAAGGACCTCATCTCGTTCATCCCGCCCCGTCCCGACTCGCCGTCTTCGGACAAGCTGCGTTCCCAGTCCCGCATGGAGCGCCACCACGACGAAAGCGTTTCGGCGCACGTAAAGACCGTAGCCAAAGAGCTCTCCCGGCTCGTGGACGAGCTCGAGGTGGACCGCCTGGTTCTTGGCGGCAACACCGAGGTCGCCAACGCCCTCGCCCGTGCCCTGCCCAAGCGCCTCCAGGGCCGTCTCGTGGAAATCCTCCCGCTTCCCATCAACGCTTCCCACAGTGAGATCCTCGAGCGCACGGCCGAGGTCCAAGAGCGTTTGGAGCGGGTGGCCGAGTTGGAGTTGGTTCGTGACCTCTTGCGGGAAGTCCGCAAGGGCGGGCGGGCCGTGGCGGGGTTGCCGGCGACCCTGGATGCCGTCAACACCAAGCCGGTGTGGAAGCTCGTGTACGTGCGGGGCCTCTCGGTGGAGGGCCAGGAGTGCTCGGAGTGCGGCGGCCTTTTCACCATGGCCGAAGAAAAGTGCCCGCAATGCGGGAACACCCTTCGCCAAGTGGAGGGGTTTGTGGACCGCTTGAGCCGCAGAGTCCTGGATGGAGGCGGGAGCGTAGAGGTGGTCAGCGGGCCAGCAGCGGAAACGCTTAAACAAGTGGGCGAAATTGCCGCCATTCTCCGCGGCTAGAAAGCCATGACCAAGGCCCGGCCTTTCGGCAGTATTTGCTTCTGAAGTACACTGGCGAGCGCGCCGGAGTGGCGGAACGGTAGACGCCGGGGACTTAAAATCCCCTGTCCGTGAGGGCGTGCGGGTTCGAATCCCGCCTCCGGCAAGATGTGCGCGCCAACTCGTCAACCGCCAGGGCAAACCCTCGTCCAAGCGGCCTCTTGTGCAGCTTCGCTTTGGACCCCAGCTGCCTTGCTTACTCCAGAGGCGGGAGGGCGTAAAGCAGGTACTCGCCTTTGAAAGGCACGAGCACAACCCGCTCGTGGGCCTGCAAAATCTCGAGTGCGGGCCAGCTCTCGCCGGAACGGGTTACCGGGCGGAACCCCCACGGAAGGTCGGCATCTTCGGGCGCCAGCCACTCGGGGATGATGAGCTGAGGCGTTTCTTGCTCCTCCGAGACCAGCTCGAAGGCAATTTCAGAGGCCGGCTTGCGGTCCAACAGCGTGGCCTTGGCGGCGTCCTTTTGCGCTTCCGCAACCTGCTCGTCCACCAGGTCCATGAGGGCGTCCCTGGCCGCTTCCAGGTACTCCTCCGGGCCCTCCAGGTCGGCGTAAACCCCCAACCGGTAGACCTTGCCGTCCAGGGTGTCGTTGGACCCCAGCCACGCCTCCACTGCTCCTTCCGGGTCGTCCTCGGGTTCCAGGGTGACGTTTTGCCCGAAGATTCGATCCCGAGCCGCCAGCGCCGCCAGGAGCTCCGAGGCGGTGCCGCCGGGGAGCTCCAACTCCCACTCGTGTTCCATTCGTGCGTTCATCTCTGACTCCTTGATCCCAGCTCCTGCCGGAGATCGCGGGCATTATACACGAGCTTGCAACTCAGCCTGGCACGGGAAAAAGCAACGGGCTTACAGTGCCCGGCCGGTTCTTTCGACTTGCTGGCTAGGCCTTGGGCATGAGGGCCTGCAGCGGGCGAAGGGTAACGTGCCGGCATGCAATAGCTTCGGCGGCGGCAAAGGCGCCCGCCACCGTCGCCACGTACGGGATTCGGTGCTCCAACGCCCCGCGGCGGATGAGCTGGCCGTCGCGATGGGCGGTTCCGCCGGCGGCCGTGTTCACCACCAGGTGGATTTCCCCGTTCACCATGAGGTCCACGGCGTGGGGCCGGCCTTCGGAAACCTTTTTCACGGTTTTGACGGCAAAGCCGTGGGCCGCGAGGGCCGCGGCGGTGCCCCGGGTCGCGAGAAGCGTGAACCCCAGCTCGGCAAAGCGAGCAGCCAGAGCCTTGGCCCGAGGTTTGTCAGGATCCGCCAGGGACAGGAAGAGGTTCCCCTTCTGGGGGAGCACCAGCCCCGCTCCCAGGGCTGCTTTGGCAAAGGCCTCGCCAAAGCTTCCCCCCAGCCCCATGACTTCTCCGGTGGAGCGCATTTCCGGTCCGAGAACGGGATCCACGCCCGGAAAGCGATCGAAGGGAAACACCGGCATCTTCACGGCGACGCCCAAGGGGCGGCCGTCCTCCACCCCAAGCTCGGAAAGGCGAGCCCCGCAGCAAACCCGAGCCGCCACGGCGGCCCACGGAACCCCTGTGGCTTTCGACACAAACGGCACGGTGCGGGAGGCCCGGGGGTTGGCCTCGAGAATCCAAACCTCGTCACCTTTGACCGCCAGTTGCAGGTTTGCCAAACCCACGACTCCCAGCTCCATGGCCAAAAGCCGGGCCACGTGGCGAACCTCCGCCAGCACTTCGAGGGAAAGGGAGGAAGCCCCCAAAACGCACGACGAGTCCCCGGAATGCACCCCCGCTTCTTCCACGTGCTCCAGAACACCGCAAATCACGGCCTTTTCCCCATCGGCCACCAGGTCCACATCCAGCTCCACGGCCCGCTCCAGGAACCGATCCACCAAAACCGGATGATCCGGGTCTACCCGCACTTCCCGCTCCCAGTACTCGGCGAGCTGCCGCTGGCTGTAAACCACCTGCATGCCTCGGCCGCCGAGAACGTAGGACGGTCGGACCAAAACCGGATAGCCCAAACGAGCCGCAGCGTCGCGAGCTTCTTGGAAGGTCGTGACGGTTTCCCCTGCCGGCTGCTTGAGCCCCAGTTTCTTCACGAGCTTGGAAAACTCCGCCCGGTCCTCGGCGACGTGGATGGCCTGAGGTTGGGTGCCGAGGATAGGAACGCCGTGGGCTTCCAGTTTGTGCGCGAGCTTGAGAGGGGTTTGGCCACCGAACTGGATGAGGACTCCTTTGGGTTTTTCCCGCCGGCAAACCTCCAGGACGTCCTCGAAATGGAGGGGCTCGAAGTACAGGCGGTCGGAAGTGTCCCAGTCGGTGGAAACGGTTTCGGGGTTGCAGTTCACCATGACCGCGGCCAGACCTTGTGCCCGCAATCCAGCCACCGCCTGTACGCAACACGCATCGAACTCGATCCCCTGGCCGATGCGGACTGGGCCCGAACCCAGGATCACCACGCTTTCGGATGGTCCCGAGAGCGCCTCGTCCAGGTCCCCGAAGCTTCCGTAAAAGTACGGGGTGGAGGCGGCAAACTCCCCAGCACAGGTGTCCACCGTGCGATAGCCGCGCACGATGCCGGCGTGCTGCCTCGCGTGGCGAACTTCGTCCTCGGTGGTTCCGGAAAGTTTGGCCAAGGTCACATCGGCGAAACCCATGGCCTTGGCGGCCCACAGGCTGTCACGTTCGGAAAGGGTCGCCCCGGAAAAGGCCTTTTCTGCCGCCACGAGACGCGCAATACGGCGGAGAAAAAAGGGATCCCACCGAGTCAATGCGGCCACCGCCTCGACGCGCGCCCCCCGCCGAAACGCTTCCGCCACCGCCCACAGGCGGTCCGGGTTGGGCACCGCCAACCGGCTTTCGAGGCCCTCATCGTCCAGCTCGGCAATCGCCTGGGGCGCCAGGAGGTCATCCCAACCTCGCTCGAGGGAGCGAACCGCTTTGAGGAGGGCTTCCTCGAAGCTGCGGCCTATGGCCATGGCCTCGCCCACCGACTTCATGGAGGTGCCGAGGGTGTCGGCGACTCCGGGGAACTTTTCAAAGGCGAAACGGGGTACCTTGACCACCACGTAATCCAAAGCCGGTTCGAAGGCGGCCGGGGTGCTGCCGGTGATTTGGTTGGTAATCTCGGACAGCCGGTAGCCGAGAGCCAGCTTGGCGGCGATGCGGGCTATGGGGAAGCCGGTAGCTTTGGAAGCCAGAGCCGATGACCGGGAGACCCTAGGGTTCATTTCAATAACGACCCAGTCCCCGTTTTCGGGATTGACGGCAAACTGGACGTTGGCGCCCCCCGTTTCGACCCCAACGGCGCGCAAGCATGAGGCCGCCGCGTCCCGCAAGCGCTGGTACTCCTTGTCGGTGAGCGTGAGAGCTGGGGCCACGGTTATGGAGTCCCCCGTGTGCACCCCCATGGCGTCCAGATTTTCGATGGAGCACACCACCACCACGGTGTCCGACCAGTCCCTCATGACCTCCAGCTCGAATTCCTTCCAGCCTTCGACTAAGCGCTCCACGAGAACCTCATGCACCGGCGACAGGTCGAGGGCGCGCCCGAGGGCGGGGGCGAACTCTTCGCGGTTGTACACTACTGCAGCTCCCTGGCCCCCGAGGGTGAACGAGGGGCGCAAAATGGCGGGCAATCCCACAAGCTCGAGGGCTTGCTCCCCTTCAACCACCGAGGTGACGGTGACCGAGGGGAGCACCGGAAGTCCCGCCCGACGCATGGCTTCCCGAAACCGCTCGCGGTCCTCGGCGGTTTCGATGGCGTGTTGCGAGGCCCCAAGCATCCGCACCCCGAGCTTTTCGAGGGTCCCCTGCCGCGCCAGCTCCACCGCCACGTTGAGGGCCGTCTGGCCGCCAAGGGTGGGTAGCAGCGCGTCGCAACGCTCGATCTCGAGGATCTTGGCCACGACCTCGGGGGTAATGGGTTCGATGTACGTGGCGTCGGCACGTTCGGGGTCGGTCATGATGGTGGCCGGGTTGGAGTTGACGAGAACCACGCGCAAGCCCTCTTCCTTGAGGGCCTTCACCCCTTGCACCCCCGAGTAGTCGAACTCGCAGGCTTGGCCGATGCGAATGGGCCCGGCACCGATGACCAAGACGTTGCTCGCGTCAACCCGGCGCGGCACTACCTGTCCCCCTTCGCGATTTGGCAGCGGGCAACAAAGTCGGCAAAGACCCGCAGCGCGTCGTGGGGGCCCGGCCCAGCTTCGGGGTGAAACTGAATCCCTTCGGCCTTGAGTGAGCTAGCCACGATCCCCTCCACCGAGCCATCGGTGAGGTTGGTCATGCTCACCTCGGCGCCTTTGGGCAGGGTTTCGGCGTCAACAGCGTAGTTGTGATTTTGGGAGGTGATCCAAACCTCGCCCGTGCCCAGAACCTGAACCGGGTGATTGGCGCCGTGGTGCCCGAATTTGAGCTTGTAGGTGCGGCCGCCCAAGGCCAAAGCCAGCAGCTGGTGGCCAAGGCAAACGCCAAGGATGGGAAGCCGTCCCAAGAGCCTTTCGAGCAGTCGAACCGCCGATCCTACTGCCGCCGGATCCCCTGGGCCGTTGGAGACCACCAAACCGTCAAGGTCGAATGCCGCCACGTCGTCGGCACCCGTGTTCCCCGGTAATACCAAGACCTCGGCACCGGCGGCGACCAGTTGGCGCAGGATCGAGGCCTTGACCCCGAAATCCAGCACCCCTACCCGCACCGCAGGGACAGGAAGGGCCCGTTTCCATGGGCCTTCCCGCCACACCTCCGGGGCTTTTCGGGAAACGTCCCCGGTAAGGTCCTGCCCGTCGGTGGCTTTGGCCTGGCGTGCAAGCCACACCGCTTCCTCCCGATCCTCTGTGGCCACCAGGGCTCCCGGCAGTGCGCCGTACCGACGCAAGTGCACAACGATGGCCCTGGTGTCGAACCCGAACCCAAGGGGCGTGCGGTTTTCCTCGGTACATTGCAGCAGGTCCTTTTGCGAACGCCAGTTGGAGGGGACCGGCTCCAGCTCCTGCACCACGAGGCCAGAAGCCCACACCCGCGGGCTTTCCCGGTCCTCGGGGTTCGTCCCCACGACGCCCACGTGGGGCGTGGTGAGGACCAGGATCTGCCCGCGGTAGGAAGGGTCGGTCAGCATTTCCTGGTACCCGAACATGGCCGTGTTGAACACCACTTCCCCAAGGGCCGGTACTGGCCCCAAGACCCAACCGGAAAAAGCCCGCCCGTCGGCTAGAGCCAGATAACCGCGCCGGGCGCCCGGAAAGGCAGCCGTGGTTCGCGTCACGGCGCGGAGACTACATGGAAACGCCGCTCGAGACAACGCCCTGCGAAAACTCCACAGTGCCGCTTCCTTGGCCGGAACCGGATTGCCCCCGCGGGGTGTTTTCGAGTTACTCTAGGTAGGAGGGAGGCGACCATGCTGACGGAAAAAACGCATACTCCTCAACAGCAAGCGATTCGCAAGGAAATGGCCGATTTCGTCAAGAGCGTGCCGCGGCAGCTTCTCCTCGACATGGACGCGGAAAAGGTGGTTTTCCCTCGCGAGTTCCTGGAAGAGGCCGGCCGCCGCAACCTCCTGGGTTTGCGCTTTCCCCAAGTTTGGGGTGGTAGGGGCCTTCCTTGGACTGTGGAAATGGTGGCTCTCGAAGAGGTTGGGGTTTTGGGCACGTCCTTGGCATGCCTGTGGTCTTTGGTATCCATCGTTGGCGAGGCCATTGCCGTTTTCGGAACCGAGGAGCAAAAAGAGCGCTTCCTCGTGCCCATGCTCCAAGGCAAGCTGGCGGTCGCCGAAGCCTTGACCGAGCCACGGGGGGGGTCCGACTTCTTTGGCGCCACCACCCTCGCAACCCGCCAAGGTGACTTCTTTGTTCTCAACGGCCAAAAGCGGTTCGTCGTAGGGGCGGAGGGGGCTGATCTCTTCCTCGTTTACGGTCGCCTCGCCGAGGAGCCCGACCCGAAGAAAGGCATGACCGCGTTCTTGGTGGAGCGAAGCTCCGGCGTGGAGGTCCACCACGTGTACGGGCTCATGGGAACTCGGGGGGGCGGCACGGGCCGCCTCGTTTTCCGGGATTGCCGGGTTCCGGTCGCCAACGTCGTTGGCGGGGAAGCCGGAATAGGCCGCGGGACCGACGTTTTCCACCAAATGATGATTCCCGAGCGGCTCACCTCCGCTGGTGGAGCCGTTGGCATGGGGCGGGCCGCCATCGAGGTTGCGGCCCGTTACGCCGACCGCCGCCGGGCTTTCGGGCAAAAGATCCGTTCGTTCCAGGGAGTTTCCTTCAAGATCGCGGAAAGCCTCGCCCTTCTGGACGCCGCCCGTGCCCTCAACCAGGGCGCCGCCAGCGCGGTGGACGCCGGCGAAAACCCGTCGGTGGTGAGGCGGCTCGTTTCGGAAGCCAAAATGTTCGCCACCGAAGCGGCGTGGACGGTTGTCAACCACGCCATGCAAATCCTTGGCGGCATTGGCTACACCAACGTGTACCCGGTGGAGCGGCTGCTGCGGGACGTGCGGCTCATCACCATTTGGACCGGTACCAACGAAATCATGCGTGCCGTCATTCAGCACGAGTTTTACCGGGAGTTTCTTCGAGAAAAACCCGCGGCCCGGGACGTGGAGCAGGACGCTGCCGGTGCCGAACTTACGGCCGAAAAGGTCTACGGCGACGAGGACCCCGCAAACACGTAATTGAGGATCTTGTAGGTGAGCTTGGCGGCGAGAAAATCGGGAGCCACGAAACCCGGGATGGGTGCCAGCTCCACCACGTCGAAAGCCACGATTCTCTTGACCTTAGCCACGGCGCGCAGGATTTCTAAGGCCGTGTACCAGGAAAGGCCTCCTGGTTCTGGGGTGCCGGTGGCCGGCATGATGGCCGGATCGAACACGTCCAGATCCACGGTCACGTAAACGTCCTCGGGCAGCGCCGCCAAAACCCGAGGGAGGTAGGCTGCGGGAGGTGCCTGCACCGCTTCGGGGGCGAATACCGTGGTGACCCTCCCCTCCTCGATGAGGCGGTGTTCCGGTTCGGTGAGGGACCGAACCCCCACCTGCACGATGGGGACGCCAAGCTCGAGGATACGGTGCATGACGCAGGCGTGGTTGTGCGGCGAGCCCTCGAAGGTGTCCCGCAAATCGGCGTGGGCGTCCAGTTGCAGGACCCCCAATTGCGGGTGGCGGGTGCGGGCCGCCTCCACCAACGGTGCCGTGACGGAATGCTCACCCCCTACGCCCACGAGAAACGCCCCGCTTTCCAAGATCTCCTCGGCCGCCCGCCGGATCCGGGCCATGGTGGCCCTGGGCCCCGAAGTGTCGGGCACTACGGGGGCGAGGGTTTCCAACTGAACGCGGGTCGTGAGGTCCCAGCGCAGCTCCTCGTCGTAGGTCTCGAGGTGCGTGGAGGCTTCCAAAAGAGCGATGGGCCCGCGTCGGGCTCCAGGCTGGTAGGAGGTGGTGAGGTCGTAAGGGATGGGCAAAAGCGCAACCCGAGGGCCCGTGCGCACTCGGGCATCTTCAGGCAAGCCCAAGAAGCTCACGTAGGGCGCGTAGCGTTCTTCGCTCACCCCTGCCCTCCTCAATCGAACAGCAAAACCGCGGCGGCGATGACCGTGGTCCACTTGCCATCGGGCTTGACCACCGCAGATTGGGTAATGTTGCGGGTGACCACGATCTTACCGGAGATGCGCCAGATTTGCCGCTTTTCGTCCCAGGACTGGTCTTCGTCGAACTCCACGCCCAAGGTCGAGGCCAGCATCGAGGCCGCCAAATCCTCCGCGTAGTCACCGGCCTCCTTGGCGGTTTGGCCGAAAGCGTGGTGCTCCGAAAGGTAACCGTACATGCGCTTGTCTCGAGGCACCGCCACGCCTACGGAGGCAGCAATCATGCGATGGGGCTCGTTGGACTCGGCGCGGCTCATGACCACGAAGGCAATTTGCCCGGGCTCCAGGAGGGACTCCCCCTTTTTCCGGGAAATGATTTTGCAGCCGGGCGGGTAAATGGACGATACGGAAACCAGGTTGAGCGCAGCTATTCCAGCGTCGCGAAGGGCAAGCTCGAACGATTGCAGTTTTTCCCTGTGGGAGCCGACCCCTCGCGTGAAGAAAAGCTTTGTGGGAACCAGATGCTTGGGCATGCCTGCCTCCTTTCCCCGGGTCACCCCGCCATCGGCGAGGCGTGCGGAACGTACACGCAAACCCCCGGCAAATCAAGAGCCCTTCACGACTTCGCCCCTCTTTGCCGCCGGGTAGACCGGCACCCCGGCCATGACCGCCACGGTTTCACCCGGTGCCTGCTCCCGAAACCGGTCAACCACCTCTTGGGGGTTCCTCGCGGGTACAAAGCCCAAACTCTGGGCGAGGTCGGGATCCAGGTTTGTGACCAAGAACACCCGAAAGCGCCGGGTCTTGTCCACGATGCGCCAGGTCGTGTGCCCGTACTGAACGTAGTTTTCCCGCAACTTGGCGGCAATGACCCCAGGGTCAGGATCGTCGAGAAAGGAAGCCATGGCCGGCGAGCCAGGGCCGCCGGCAAGCTCCGCCAAAAGCAGCATCTCGCCTCCCTCGGCGAGGAAACGGCTCGCGGCATCGAAGGCCTTATGCGCCTGAATCAACGTGTGGTCCGTGGGATAGCCCCCAGCCGAAACCACGATCCTCCGGAAGGGCCCCGCCGCCACTTCGTACCAGCTCCGAGCGGTGGCGATTCCGGCTTCCCAAACCTTTTGCCAGTTTCCGCCGCCAGCCCAGGCCACCTGGCCTTCCTGGTCCAGCACCAACCCCAAGGCCCAGTCCGCGGCGCGAAGCCGGGCAACGCGCAGGATTTCATCGGCTACGGGGTTGCCCACCAGCACCCCGGGCTGGCAGTCGGGGTGGAGGCGAGGGGGGTCGCTCGAGAGATCCACCACGCGGCTGTGGTTTTTTTGGATTTCCTGATACCCCGCCACTCCGGGGAAAACCATCTTAGGCCCGCCACCGAAACCCGCAAAGTAGTGATGCTGGACGGTGAACACGCTCACGAGCAGCGGCGCCTCGACGGCCAGCCGGTTGAGGCGGACGGGCGTGCCATCGTCCAGGGTCCCTACCTCGACGAGGGCCGCGGGGTCTTTGGCGTCATGCTGCACCACCCGAACTCCCGGGGACAGCGCGCCCAGGTGCTCGCGGAGGTCCTCCTCACGTGCTGGCGGATGGGTCCCGCAGGCGACCAGCAGCGTGACGTTTTCCCCGGAAATCCCGGCCTTGTCCAGCTCCGCGAAGAGCGCTGGAAGGACCAAGGGGAGCTGGGCTTTGCGGGTCACATCCGGCACCAGCACCACGGCTCGCCCCTTACCAGCCGCCACTTGGGAAAGCTTCGGCCCCTCCACTGGCTCCCTCAAAGCGTGCAGAACGGCCGATTGAGGGTCGCGGCTACGAGGAACGGCGGGCCTCAGGTCGAAAACCTTGAGACCCCGCAAGTCGCAGGCCAGAAAACCACGCCCGTAAGGGAGCCTGGCAATCACCCCTTACTTGACCCCTGCCCCCGCAGGCACGTCTCTTTCGGGCGTCAAGAGCACTGGCGAACCGTCGGCGAGCGTGGCCGCCAGGAGCATCCCCCGGGACTCCACCCCCATGAGGGTCGCCGGCTCGAGGTTCGCCACCACCACGATGCTCTTGCCCACCAGCTCCTCCGGCTGGTAGGCGGTGCCGATCCCGGCCACCAGTTGACGTGGTTGGGCTTCCCCCAGGTCCACCTCCAGCTGGATGAGCTTTTTGGACTTGGGCACCCGCTCTGCGGCCAGCACCTTGCCCACCACCAGCTTGATTCGGGAAAACTCCTCGATGGAAACCAACTCCTCTTGCCCCTTCGGCGTCGAACCGCTTGGCTCCTGGCTCACGTTCACCTCCGCAAAGAACTGTTTCTCCTCCACCCTGGGGAAAAGGGGACCTTCGTCGGGCCCCAGCGGCGCCGAGGTTGGCAAAAGACCCCACGCCAGGTCGCGCCTCCCCTGCTCTTCGACTCCCATGGCGGTAAAAATCTTGGACGCCGTGGTTGGCATCACGGGACACGCCATGAGCGCCACCAATCGCAAGCTCTCCAAGCAGTTGTACATGATGCGGGCGAGGCGCGGCGAGGGCCCCTCGCTCTTAGCGATACTCCAAGGCGCCTTTTCGGTCACGTACCCGTCCACGGCGGTCAAAAGCTCCCACGCCGCTTCCAGGGCTCGGTTGAACTCGTAAGCCTCCATGGCCTCCAGGTACCGGGCGATGACTTCGTCCGCCTTGTGGCGGAGGACGCTCTCACCGCAAGCCTCGAACGGGGTCTTGCCGTCAAAGTACCTTCGAACCATGGCCACGACCCGGGCAAAGGTGTTGCCGAGGCCGTTGGCGAGGTCGGCGTTGTAGCGGGCAAGGAACGCCTCATCGGAAAAGCTGGCATCCTGGCCAAACGTCATCTCCCGAAGGAAAAAGTAGCGCAAGGGATCGGCCCCGAACTGGCGGATGAGGTAATCGGGCCGCACCACGTTCCCCAGGCTCTTGGACATTTTCTTTTCGTCCTTGAGCCACCACCCATGGCCGAAAACCTGCTTTGGCAAAGGCAATCCCGCGGACATCAAAAACGCCGGCCAGTACACGCAGTGAAAGCGCAGGATGTCCTTGCCCACCAGGTGCACATCGGCTGGCCAGTAGCGCTCGAAAAGGTCTCTGTTTTCCGAGCCGAAACCCAGAGCCGAAATGTAGTTGGTGAGGGCATCTACCCACACGTACACGACGTGGCGCGGATCCCCAGGCCAGGGGATTCCCCACCGCAACGATGCCCGGGAAATGGAAAGATCTTTCAGCCCCCCTTCCACAAAGCGAACCACCTCGTTGAAGCGGCTTTCCGGCCGCACGAACTGGGGGTTTTCCCGGTAAAAGGCCAGGAGCTTCTCCTGGTAGGCCGAAAGACGGAAGAAGTACGACTCTTCGGCTAGCCGCTCCACGGGATGGCCGAAATCCGGGCACCGTCCGTTCACCAGTTGGGTTTCCGGGTAAAACGACTCGCACCCAGCGCAGTACCAACCCTCGTAGCTTCCCTTGTAAATGTCACCAGCGGCGCTCATGCGCCGGATGAGCTCCCGCACCCCGGCCTTGTGCCGCTCCTGGGTGGTGCGGATGAAATCGTCGTGGGTGATGGCAAGCTCTCGCCACAGCTCGTGGTAGCGCCCCACCACCTGGTCAGCAAGTTGCGCCGGTTCGATCCGTTGCTCCCGTGCTGCCCGCTCGATCTTTTGGCCGTGCTCGTCGGTACCCGTGAGGAAAAACACATCGAAGCCGCGCAAGCGCTTGTAGCGGGCCAGGACATCGGCCACAACCGTCGTGTACATGTGGCCGATGTGGGGCAAATCGTTGACGTAGTAGATCGGCGTGGTGATGTAAAAGGTTCGGCCCACGGTACCTCCCGTAACAGCTCTTAAAGATACCACCCTGGAGCCGCAAAGAACCTCCGGACGCTCCTCCGTTCCGCCAGCGCTTTCGCCGGTGCAGCAGCGGGAGGCTTGAGCTCGCACCGCCCGTCCAGGTGGGGTGACGCCGAAAAGGCCAGGGCGTTAACGGTACCCGGCCTGGTCCATAGCCTCGTCGAGGGCGGCCAGAGCCGCGCTTTCCAGAGCCTCGCGGCTTTCGGGAACGTGCCCCCTCCAGGAAGCCAAAGCGGCTCGCAACCCCGCTTCGTTGCGGGCGAGGGTCGAGGGCAGCCACTCCCTCGCCAGGCGCCGCCGCCAATCTTCCCCGGCCTCCGCTGCTGCCTGGCAGAGAAGGAGCAACTCCTCCAAGGCATCGGCTGCCATCAGCTCCTCCCCGCCCGCCGCCAAATGGTGCCGCGAGGAGTATCCTCAAGGACAATCCCGCGCTCCAAAAGTTTTTGGCGAATAGCGTCGGCAGTGGCGAAATCCCGGCGGGCCCTGGCCTCTGCCCGTTTCTGAACGAGAGCCTCCACCTCGGCATCGGTTTCCTCGGCCGTCACCTCCGGGAAAACCCCGAGGACGCCGTTGGCCAGGCGCAAGGCGGCTTTGGTTGCGGTCAGGGCCTCTTGGTTGAGACCGCCGCCGTCCAACGCCTGATTCACCCGGGTTAGGAACGTGTGGAGAGCGGCCAAAGCTCTGGCGGTGTTGAGGTCATCGGCCAAGGCCTGTTGGAACTCGGTGGTGAACTCGCTGGCGACCGTGGGAGGAAGGTCCCCCTCGCCGCCAGCCGGAGAGGCATAGTGGAGGCGGCGCAAGGTGTTTCCGATGCGTGTGACCGCTGCTTCAGCAGCGTGGAGGGCATCGAAGGTAAAGTTGAGCTTTTGCCGGTAGGGCACCGATATCAGGAGGTAGCGAATGGCCAGGGGGTCAAAACCGCGCTCCAAAAGGTCCCGCAACGTGTAAAAGTTTCCCGCCGATTTGGCCATCTTTTGCCCTTCGACGATGAGGTGCTCCGAGTGCAGCCAGTGTTTGACGAAAAGCTTGCCCGTTGCGGCTTCCGATTGAGCAATTTCGTTTTCGTGGTGGGGAAAAATCAGGTCAACCCCGCCGGCATGGATATCCAGGCTTTCCCCCAAGAGGGCCAAGGCCATGGTCGAGCATTCCAGATGCCACCCGGGCCTTCCCGGCCCGAAGGGCGTCTCCCAAAAAGGCTCCCCGGGTTTCGCGGCTTTCCAAAGAACGAAGTCCCGGACGTCTTCCTTCTCGTACTCGTCGGCGTCAACCCGAGCCCCGGGCTTGATGTGCGAGGGATCGATCCCAGAGAGCTTGCCGTAGCCTGGAAAAGCAGCGATGCGGAAGTACGTGGAGCCTTCCAGCTCGTAGGTGTACCCTTTTTCCTTGAGCTTAGCCACGAGCTCGACCATTTGCGCGATGAACTCGGTGGCTCGGGGGTAGAACTCCACCCGCTCGCAACGGAGGGTGTCAATATCCTCGAAAAACGCCGCGATGTAGCGGTCGGTGTAGTCGCGAAGGCTCACGCCTTCGGCGTTGGCCCCGCGAATGGTCTTGTCGTCAATGTCCGTGAGGTTCATGACCTGCCGCACCCGGTAACCCGCCACCTTGAGGGTGCGGCGCAAGACGTCCTCGAAGAGGAACGTGCGCAAATTCCCGATGTGGACGTAGTTGTACACCGTCGGGCCGCAGGTGTACATGCGCACCTCCCCTTCCTGCAAGGTCGACAAGCGCTCTTTGCCCCGCGTCGCGGTGTTGGTCAACGAAAGCTCCATCGAACCCCCTCGCTGCATTCTAAACCAAAGCCGCCGCCTCTAGGGCAGGTAAGCTCCGACAGGAGGGTCTTCCAGCCACTCGGTGCTGTAGCTTTCGGTCTTGGGGACCACGCACAAAAACTCCACCGGCTCGGTCCCGAGGTTCTCGTACCAGTGGGCGCACCCCGCAGGAATGAACACGGCATCTCCGGGGCGAACCACGTGCTCTTCCCCCTCGAGGCCAATGGTCATCTCACCACGGATCATCACCTGCTCGTGCTCGAGGTCCGGGTGACGATGGGTGGGAATGCGGCCCCCCGGCTCCAGCGTGAACCGCCGGGTAATGAAGTTGGGCACGCCGATCTCGGGTCCCAAAACCACCGCCATGGACGCACCTCGCGCCCGGGCCACCGGTTTGGGCTCGGTTTCCTGCGGATGAACGACGACACCTCGTGGTGCCATAGTTTCCCTCCTCCTCCCCTAGCATACGTGTCTGGCGAGGAATTGCTACACTCCCCAAGAAGGAGGGTTCGCGTTGCCGGACGATCAAAAAGTTGTGGCGAGTTTCCCTCGAAATCCCGAGGAGACCATGCAAATTTCGGTTTCCACCTTCAAGGGGCGCACCTACGTGGACATCCGCCTCTACTTCACCGACGCCGACGGAAACCTCAAACCCACCAAGAAGGGCGTGACCGTGCCCCCTGAGCTTTGGGACCAATTCCGGCAAGGGTTACAGGCGGCGGAAGCGGAGCTGGCGCGGCGAAACCTCTGGCACCCACCGGAGGAGAGCTAGGTTTAACCTTAGCTTCGGGAACGCGTACAAACGCTCCGGGAGGTTTTGGGGGGATGACCAAGAAAGCCATCGCTACGGCGTTCCTCGCGCTCCTCGTTGCGAGCGGGGTGCAAGGCCAAAAGGCTCCGGACAAACCCGACTTTGCGGCGCTGGCCGGAAACGAACGCGTCGCCTATCAAAGGCTGTCCTACCTTTGCGACCGCATCGGACCCCGTCTAGCGTGGAGCCCTGCCTTTGCCCGCGCCGCCCAATGGGCTGCCGAAATCATGCGCCAGGACGGCCTGGAAAACGTCCAACTGCAACCGGTGGAGGTCCCCGTTTGGGAGCGGGGAACGGCGCGTCTGGTCATGCTGGCACCGGCCCAGCGGGAGCTGCCCGTCCTGGCCCTCGGTGGCTCGGTGGGCACGCCAGGGTTGGAAGCGCCGGTGGTGGTGGTCAAGAGCCTGGAAGAGGTGGGGCCACAGGTCCAGGGCGCTATCGTGCTTTACGCCTTTCCCATGAGCAAATCCGAAGATTACGGGACAGGCTCGCGAATTCGCTCCCAGGGGGCATCGCGGGCGGCCGCTTTCGGGGCCAAGGCCATGCTCTTGCGTTCCTTGGCCACGGCGAGTCTTGCCACGCCCCATACCGGCATGCTCCACTACGAGGAGGACAAGCCCAAGATCCCTGCGGCCGCTATCAGCCAGGAAGACGCGGACTGGATCGCTCGGCTTGCGGCCTCCGGTGTCACCCCGGTTCTGCGCCTGGAGCTCGGGTGCAAGCTTGGCGGAACCACTGTCGCCCACAACGTGATTGGCGAAATCCGCGGAAAGGACAAGCCCGACGAAGTGGTGCTCCTCGGGGCTCACCTTGACTCTTGGGACGTGGGGCAAGGGGCCCACGACGATGGGGCTGGCACCGTGCACGTTCTGGAAGCCATGCGCTTGCTCAAGCTCGCCGGGCAACGTCCCGTCCGTACCGTGCGCGCCGTGCTTTTCGCCAACGAAGAGTTCGGCATTGACGGTGGGAGAGCCTACGCCCAGGCGTTCGCGAGCCAAAAGCACGTGGCTGCGGTGGAAAGCGACATGGGGGGGTTCGCCCCTGTTGCCTGGAGCGTCAACGCCAGGCCTGAGCAGCTGGCGTGGCTTTGGCCGCTCTTTGCCGCGACCAGGCTTCCGGTTCGTCCCGGGTGGGGTGGTGCGGACATTTCGCCCCTTTCAGGGCAGGGGGTGCCGCTCGTTGGGTTGGTTCCCGATCCATCGAGGTACTTCCACTACCACCACACCAACGCCGACACCTTGGACAAGGTGGACCCCGAGGAGCTGGAGTCCGGTGCCGTGGCCCTAGCGACCCTCGCCTGGGAGTTGGCCACCGCGGTGCGACCATGATTTGGTTCTTGCTCGTGCTCCTGGGCGCGCCGCGCCCGGCGCCAGCTCCGGTTGGCATCGCCCGCATCGTCGTCGAGCTCCCGGACCCGGACCACGCCAACCTCACCCTCGTGGCCCGCGGAGCCGTGCCGCCTTTGGTTCCTTTGGTTTCCCAGCGCCTCACCCTCGCCTCCGTGACCATCCCTCTGGACGGTCCTCCCGACCTCGCCGTGGAGGGGGAGGGCTTTCAAGCCCGAATTCACCTGACTCTGGCGCGCCTGCCCGAAAAGCTCCTGGAGCTCGATCCCTCGAGCGTGCCCGTGCGCTACGAAGCTCTCGATGCCAAGGGCAAGGCGGTGCTCGTGGCGGAAAGCCGCCTGGATTTGGGCGATCCAGCTGTTTTGCAGGTCCCGGTGAAGAGAGCTTACGAGCTCTTCGCCCGCCTCGACCGCGTGAACTGGCAGGTAACGTCCCAAGGCCTGGAGCTTGCCGCGCTCCTTTCCTTTTACAACCCCCTTTCTTTTCCCATCACCGTTCGCGGCCTTCACTATCGCCTTTTAGCAGGTGACTCCCTCCTCGTGGAGGACAATCACCCCGGTTTTCGCCTCAAACCCAAAACCAGGTCCGACCTCCTGCTCCAGCCCACCGTTCCTTTCTCCCTTTTGGGCGCGGCGGCGAGCAGCATCCTGAACTCCCAGCAAAAACCCAGGCTCGAAGGCTCCATCGTCATCGTCACGCCCGCCGGCGACCGGTCTCTGCCCCTGGGCTTTTGACGCGGGGGGCACGGCCGCAGCCCACCCACCAAGCTTCTGACGCGGGGGGCCCCCGCGGATTGGGTGTTTGGACGAGGCGCCTCCTTTGCTTTACCCGCCGAAACCCGCCACCTCGCCCAAAGCTTTTACGGGTGCTCTGGGTCGAAGTCGGTTGTCACTTGTCAGAGGGAATTCTCCTTTTTCTTGCGAGCTGCAAGCTGGCGCTCCCGGTCATGGGCAAAGGGTCGGCGGTGCCTGGCAACCCACGGCCCGCGCGGCTTGGTGACAGTTGTCAGGCTTTCCTGACCCCAACGTGACGCAACCCCCCTTGACAACCCGTTTTTTTTTTAGCCTTCCCACCGAAAGCCGCAACGGCGGCAGAGAAAGGAGGGTTGA
>JBAMMG010000075.1:0-23190 GCA_039793905.1 Thermoanaerobaculum sp.
AAGGAACCTACGGTCAAGGGGTGCCGGTGCTGCCGGTTTCGGCGTTTTCTTCCGGGACGAGGTTCGTGACCGGCGTGCGCAACCGCGACGGGTTCCGCACCAACGTGGGGCTTTTGACCCCTTCCGGCGGAGTCAACGCCACGGCAAGGCTTTACGACGGCTCCGGCAGCAAGCTCGCCGAGCGCTCGGATCTTTACGTGCCGCCCCGCTCCCTCCAGCAGTTCCGCCTGGAGGACCTCTTCCCGGGCGCCCCGGTCCCCAACCCCGCCGGAAGCCTCGAGGTCATCCCCAGCGGACCGCTGGCCGTGTACCTCTCGGTGGTGGACGGCACCAGCCAAGACCCGGTGCTGGTGCTCGTGCCGTGAGGGAAAAACTTCAGAAACACCGGAGAACCGCCCGCACGAACTCCTGGAAACAAGCGGCCCAAAGTCCGGGAAGCTTGCCGGAAAGCAACGCTGCCGCGGTCAGGCCTAGCTCCACAACGTTATGGGAATTCAGCGGTTCGGGAAACCAGGGGACCGTCAAACCTCCACACCTAAGAGGCGGCGGGCGGCAAAGCCTACGGCAAAGGAAAGGGCGGCCACGGAAAAGCTCAAGGCTGCCATTTCCAAAAAGCGCCGGCCAAAGGGCTCGTCTTTGGCGACAGCAATGTAAAAGTTGAACACCGCAATGATGATCAAGGCTACGGCTAAGGTCAGGGCCAAATCCAGGTAGTAGCTTTCGAACAGGAAGTACGGCAGGACCAAGAGCACCACCGTGACGATGTAGGCTATCCCTGTGTAAACGGCAGCCCGCAGGGGGTGCTTTTCCGTCCCCTCGGCACGGGTGGAAAGGTACTCCGAAGCAGCCATGGACAGGCTCGCCGCGATGCCGGTGATGAGACCGGCCACGGCGATGAGGCGGGTGTTCTGAAGGGCCAGGGTGAGCCCTGCCAGGGCCCCGGTGAGCTCCACCAACGCGTCGTTGAGCCCCAAAACCACCGAGCCCGCGTAGTGGAGCCGCTCCTCGTCCAGCATGGCGAGGAGCTTGGCTTCGTGGTCCTCCTCGTCCCGGATCCAGTCTTCGATGCCCGGCACCGTCCCCACCAAATCCCTGTACCCCCGCTGGACCCGCTCCTCCCCCCGCTCCATGAGCTTGAGGCCAAAGGTGAGGCCAAAGATCCTGGCGATCCAGGTGTAGGCCCAAACCCACCAGCGCCGGGGCTTGACGTCCCTGCCCGTGAGTTTCTGCCAGTCGGCAGCGTGGTGCCGCTCGTCGGCAGCAATGCGCTCCAGGACCTCGCGGTTGCCCCCGGGGGGAAGCCGGCGGGCCAAACGGCGGTAAATTTCGTGCTCGGTGATTTCCAGCTCCTGGAAAGCCAAAAGCTTGGCCAAAACTTGGGGGGAAAAGCTCATGGCGCACCTCCACCGTTACCGGGCCGGGCGCCCACGGGCAGCTAAAGCCTCCCGCAGCACCACAGCCAAGGCCTCGATGGTAAACGGCTTTTGGAGAAAGCGGAACGAGGGGACGCTCTTTTCCGCGTGCTCCAAGAGGTCCGGCCCGTACCCCGACATGAACACCACGGCCATTTCGGGCCAGCGCTCCAAAAGCCCCGCCGCGAGGGCGGTGCCGGAAGCCCCGGGGAGGAGGTAATCGGTGAGGAGCAGGTCGAAGGGCTCCTCCGCCGGCAGCTTGCCTGCGTCTTCCGCCGAGGCTACGGCCACCACGCGGTAGCCCAGCATTTCCAGAACCTGAGCCAGGGCTTCCCGGCTAGCGGTTTCGTCCTCCACCACCAAAACCCGCTCGCCGCGGCCCTGCCCGTCGGCCTGGGGGGCCTGGGGCTGGGCCGTTGCCGGTTTCCACGCTCCCACAGGGGCCAGAGGCAAGACGACCCGAAAGCTCGAGCCTTTGCCCACCTGCGATTCCACCTCCACGGTTCCGCCGTGGGCGGTGACCACGCCGTGGACCACCGCCAGGCCCAGGCCGGTGCCCTTTTCCCGCGGCTTGGTGGTGAAAAAAGGCTCGAAAATGCGGTCCTTGAGCTCTTCGGGGATGCCAGTTCCCGTATCGCGAACCTCGAGGCAAGCCCAATGGGAACGCCTCTCGGTGCGTACCGTCAAGGTCCCCCCGTCGGGCATGGCGTGTGCGGCGTTGATGATGAGGTTCCATACCACCTGCTCGAGCTGGGAAGGGTCACCCACCACGGGGAGGGGGTCAGGGCTGAGCTCCCACCGGAGGCTCACGTTTTCCGGAACGAGCCGCGCCACAAGCTCGCGGAGAGTTTCCAGGAGCTGGTTGAGGTCCAAAGGCCGTTGCTGGGTGAGATCGGGCTTGGCGAAAAGCAGCAACTGGCGAGCCAGTGCCGCACCTCGGGAAATCACGCCCTCCAGCTCCATGGCGACGGCAGCCAGCACCGCAGGGTTGCCTCCAGCGTTTTTGAGGCGAAACACGTTGGCTTGGGCGGCTTGCAGGAGGTTGTTGAAATCGTGGGCGATCCCTGCCGCCAGGGAGCCCACCGCCTCCAGCCTTTGCCGCTCCCGGAGCCCCTTTTCCACGCGCTCGCGCTCGCTCACGTCGCGGATGAAGACCTCCATGGCCGGGCGCCCGTCGAAAAGCACGGGCGCAGCCACTGCTTCCCCGCGAAACACCGTGCCATCCAGGCGCAAAAACTCCTCCACCCGCGGCGGCGCAACGGTGCCCGAAGCCAGGCTCTGCTGGACCCGTTGGGCCACGATGGGACGAAACTCGGGAGCCACCAGGTCCATGGCCGGCTGCCCCACGAGCTCCTGGGGGCTCGCCGCCCCCCAAAGGCGAGCTGCCGCTGGGTTGGCGAAACGGATGACCCCGTCCTGGTGGATGAGCACGGCATCGGGAGCCATGTCCACGAGGGCTTGCCAGCGCCTCGCGGCGTCCCGCAACTGCCGCTCCAGCTCTTCCCGGGCCGCGAGCTCCCATGCCAAGCGCTGGTGGGAGCGGGAGAGGGCACGCACCAAAGCGTAGAGGCCAAAAGCGGTAAGGAGGACGCAAGCCCAACCTTTGACGGTCTCGAGGCGCTGAAGGAGCGCCGCGTCGCCCCCTGAAAGCTCCTGCACCAAAAGGCCCGAAAGCCAAATGTACAAGCCGGCCAGGAGCGCGTAAGCGCCGGCAACGAGGAGCGCTACCCGCCGCCGCCACCAGGTGAAAACCCTGCTCCCATGGCCGTAACTCACGGGGTTAGTCTAGCGCCTCGAGGGGCGCGCGGAGCCTTGAAAGGTCCGGGAAAGCCTGCCGCCGGCACGCCAAAGGCGCCCGCTTCAGGGCCTCGAGGAAGGGGAGGAACCCGGCTTTTTTCTCGCTCTCCCCTGCCGCCCAAAACCCACAGCGAGAGCCCCGGAAGGGCACCCCTCCACGCAGCGCAAACAGTTCGTACAGCCGTCGAAGGTGCCCATGGTGCGGGGGTCAATGCCCCAGGGGCAGTGGAGGTGGCAGGGGGCCACTTTGGGGTCCACGCAGAGGGACGGTGCAAAGCGCACCGTAAGGGTTTTGGGGGTGCGCAGGAAGTTCCACAAGGTTCCCACCGGGCAGAGGGCCCGGCACACGAACCGTCGCGGCAGAACCAGCTCCAGGAAAAGCCAAAGCAAAAGCAAAGCTCCGGTGACTCGAGGTGCCGTACCCAGGTACACCACTTCCTGAGGCAGGGCCGCAAGCAGCCGCGGGGGAGCCAGCAGGGCCACGAGGGGCGCCGCCAACACCCACGAGCCCAAGAGGAAGATACCCAGCAGGGCCAGGCGCCCGAGGGTCAGGCGGCGAAAGCCCGTGGCCCTCCACGGACGGTGGAGGCGGAACACGCGCACGGAAAGCCAGTCAATCCCCTCGGACAGAAAGCCCCAGGGGCAAACCCAGGAGCAGAAAACCGGTCCTAAGGTGAGGGCCAGGGCCAGAACCGGGAGGGCCGCCACGGCCGCGGTTGCCGTGACTTTGCCTGCAGCCACAAACGCCGAGAAAACGGCCCCCGGCTCGGCAAGGTCAAAAGGCCCCAGCTTCAACGAAGCCAGGTTGCCCGCCACGCTGCGAAACCCCAAGCGATTGACGAGCGGCAGGCCAAGGTAAAAGAGGGCCACCAGCGCCTGCACGGCCCGCCGGTACGGCGTAAAGCGGCGGGGCCTAAGCATGGGCGTTTCGAGGCCGAACGACAATGGCGGCCTCGGGAGCCGGGCAGACCTTTTCGCACACACCGCAACCCACGCACTTGTCCGTCACCACCGGCTTGAGCTCCCCGTCTTGATAAATTGCCTCCCCCTCCAGGGGACATTCGTCCACGCAAGTGCGGCACAGGATCCCTTGGTGGGCAAAGCACGTTTCGCTATTGACCACGGCCACGCCCATGCGCACCGCCCGCTTGTCGGTGATGGGGTCCAGGGCACCGGTGGGACAGGCCGGGGGGCAAAGCATGCAGAGGTAACACGGCACGTCCCGGGGAACGACCAGGGGCGTGCCCGCCCGCTCGCCGTAAAGCCAGGAAGCGGGTTTCAAGGTTTTGTACGGACAAACCGCCACGCAGCGGTTGCAGCGGATGCAGAGGGCCGCGAACTCCTCCTCCGGCTGCGCCCCTGGCGGCCGGAGGGGAGCCCGACTCACCACCAGCGAAAGGATCGCCCGGCGGCTCCCCTTCATGCCGGGTCGCGCCCCACGAAGGTCGGGAAAACCCCGAGGATGCGGTCGTCGCTAGCCACGAGCTCTTCGGCCCAAGCCTCGAGAGCCTCGCCGTCTTCCCTTTCCACCACGGCTGCGATGCGTTCGTTTCCGTCCCCCCCAACAAGACGCAGGAACGGGACGGAGGCCAGCTGAACTGCCACTGCGGGCGCCTGCCCCGGCTGTGTAGTGATGACCACTCCGGCAATGACCATAACGCCTCCAGGAAAAGCCCCGGAGCGGGGGTTCCCCGCCCCGGGGCTGGGTTTTCAAGCCTTTTCCACCTTCACGCCGCAAATCTTGAACTCCGGTTGTTTGGAAATGGGGTCCACAGCATCAATGGTGACGAGGTTGCACATGTGCTGGTCGTCGTGCATGTGGACGAAGACCAGGTTTTCCCGTGAGGTGTCGGTGACCTTGACCTTGAAGACCTCGCTGGCGCGGCGGGAGGTAATGCGGACCTTGTCACCTGTCTTGACCCCCAGTTTGGCCGCGTCGTTGGGGTGCAGTTCCGCCACCGCTTCGGCGTTGGCGTGGACAAGCTCCCTGCAGGTGCGGGTCATGGTACCCGTGTGCCAGTGTTCGATGACCCGTCCCGTGGTGTAGTACATGGGGTACTCGGCGTCGGGGGCCTCTTCCGGGCCCTTGTAGGGGCGCAACCAAACCACCGCCCGGTTGTCGGGGCGGCCGTAAAACTTCACCCGCTGGGGCCAATCGGCGGGTACAAAGGGATCCTCCCCCTTCACGTAGCGGCGCTTGGTCCCCGGATGGTCGGGAGTCGGTGCCGGCCAGAGGATGCCGTGAGCTTGCCGCAGGCGCTCCCGGGTCATGCCCGAGAAGTCGTAAACCGTGCCTTTGCAAATGGTGAGGATTTCGTTCCAGACATCGGTTGGCGTCTTGAAGGGAACCAGATGGCCAAGGCCCAGCCGCCGCCCCAAATCGCAGAGGATCTCGAAATCGGGACGGGCCTCGCCGGAGGGCGGGATGGCTTGCTCGAGAAGCTGGTAACGGCGCTCGCTGCAGCCGTAAACGCCTTCCTTTTCCGCCCACAGAGCGGCCGGTAGCACCACATCGGCGAGCTCGGTGGTGCGGGTGGGGTGGAACGCGTCCGCCACGACCACAAACACGTCCTCCCGCTGGAGGGCTTTGCGGTAGCGCCCCACGTTGGGCAGGGATTGGCCGGGGTTGGTGCACATGATGTAGAGGCACTTGATTTCGCCTGCCTCGATCTTTTGGAACATCTCCACGGTGGAGGGACCAGGCTTGGGCTTGAGGGTGCCTTCGGGCACGCCCCACAGACGCTCCATTTCCTTGCGGTGCTGCTCGTTGGCGATGAGCCGGCCGTAGGGTAGGAGGTGGGAGAGGGCGCCGCCGTCCCGCACGCCGCCGCAGGCGTTGGGCTGACCGGTGAGGGAAAAGGGGGTGGATCCGGGAAGGCCGATTTTGCCGGTAATGAGGTGGAGGTTGTGCACCAAGTTGTTGGCCCATACCCCCTTGGTGCGCTGGTTGAGCCCCATGGTCCACATGCTCATGGACGCCTTCCCCTTTTCCCCGAACCAGCGGGCAGCGGTGACGATGTCTTCGGCTTTGCAGCCGGCAAGCTCGGCCGCCTTTTCAGGCGTGTACTGGGCGAGAAACGCCTTGTAGTCCTCGAAGGACTTGTTGGCTTCGGTGCCTTCCCCGAAGGTCACGTGGCTTTTGATGAACTCCTCGTCCACGAGCCCTTCCGACACCAGCACGTAAGCCATGGCGTTGAGGATGGCGAGATCGGTCCCGGGCTTGAAGGAGATGTGAAGGTCGGCAATGCGCGCCGTGGGGGTGCGGCGGGGATCCAAGACGATGACCTTGGTCCTCGGGGCCTTTTCCTTGCGGCGAACGATGCGCTGGAAGATGATGGGATGAGCTTCGGCGGTGTTGGAGCCTACCAGAAGGAAAACGTCGGCGTGGTCAATGTCCTCGTAGCACCCCATGGGCTCGTCCTTGCCGAAGGTGGTCACGTAACCACCTACGGCCGAAGCCATGCACAACCGCGGGTTACCCTCCACGTTGTTGGTGCGGATGCCGGCCTTGAAGAGCTTGTTGGCCACGTAGGTTTCTTCGGTAAGCCCTTGGCCCGAGCCGTAAAAGGCCACCGCATCGGGCCCGTACTTCTCGATGGCTTCCTTGAACCTGGCAGCCACCAAGCTCATGGCCTCGTCCCAGCTGGCCCGCACGAGCTTGCCGTCTTTGCGAATCATCGGGTACAGGCAACGGGTGGGGGCAGTGAGGATTTGCGGCAAAAGAAAGCCCTTGAGGCAGAGAAACCCCTGGTTGTGGTTGTCCTTGTCGCCCCTAACGGCAAAAACTTTGCCGTCCTTGACGCCGATGTAGAGCCCACAGCCGGTGCCGCAGTAACGGCACACGGACTTGACCCATTTTTCACCGCCGGCCGCCTGGGCCAGCGTTGGCATGCCCGAAAGCGCGGCCAGGGCCGAGGCGGCCGCCGCCGATTCCAAAAACTCCCTTCTCGTAATGCTCATTGGCCACCTCCCATCTTGTGGGGATTGAGCTCATGGCCCGAATGGCAGGAAAAGCAGTCCTTGCCCTTGAAGAACGGGTTGGCTAGGGATTGCACCTTGTCGTTGTGGCACCCCACGCACCGGGACACCGGGGCCCGGCGCATGAAATCCGGGCCAATGGCGCCATGGCACACGAAGCACTTGACGTTCATGAGACCGTGGCGGCTCGCGTACCAGGCGTCCACGATTTCCGGAGTCACCTCCCGGTGGCAGACGTCGCATGCTTCCTCGGCGTCCACCTCGGGGTGAGCCGGTTTAGCCTTTTTTGGGGGCGCTGCCGCAAGGAGCAGCGGCAGCAGCGCCACGGCGAGAAAAGCCTTCGTTTTCATGCTTCACCTCCTTCAGAATTTCCAGCCCCCGAAGCTATAGGTGAGCTGGGTGCGCAGCTCCCAGGCGGCCTTGTCATGCCGGGCGTTGCCGTTGACCAGGTACAGCGCCGCATCCCCAGGCCAGAAGTAGCCTCCCCGGAGGGTCCACACCAGGTTGTCCATGACCGCCCAGTCGAGCTTGAAGTCCACTTCCTTGCCCAAATCCCGAGAAGAGGCCGAGCCAAACTCGCCGGGGTCAATGGCGTTGTTGCCGTTGGCGTCGGCCCAGGGGTGCAGCGGCTCGGTGGCGCGGATGTAGGTTCCCGAAAGGAACAGCTTGAGGTCGGCGCCCAGGGGGAAGGTGGCGTTGAGCTGCAAAAGGGTGGTGTTTTCCAACTCCCGGTAGCCGCGGGAAGCTGGGGAACCCAACCCCTGGGGGGTGATCCCTTCCTCGTCGGGCATGATGGAGTCCTCCCAGATTTCCGTGACGTAGAAGAACCCGTTGGTGCGAAGCTTATTGATGTTCCCCTTGCCCGACATGAGGTCATCGTCACCCGAGCCGAGGCCAAAAACCGCACCCAAAGTCGCTTTCCCCACCGGCAGCTTGGCGTCCAGGTAGAGGTTGTACCCTTCGAGATCGCCGTTGTTGACGTCCAGGAGCTGGTTTGGTCCCGAGTTGGTGTTGCGAACCTTGTCTTTTCCCCAAAGGTAGTCCACCTCGCCCTTGAGGGCCAACTTGCCGAGCTTGCCGGAAAAGGCGGTGCCCACGACCTGGGCGGTGGTGATGTTAGGGCGAAAACGGGCGTTGAAGTATTGCAATTCGTTGGGGATGTACGTGGTGCCGTCGCGGTAGCCGCGGTCGGTGTAATAGGCGACGTAAGGCTGAACGTCGAACTCCCCGAGCTTGCCGCCAAAGTTCAGGTAGAAAAGATCCGCATCCTTGCCGTTGGTGCTGCCCACGGCGTTGTCCGTGAGGCTGTCGGCGCCCTCGTACATCTTGGTCCAGTTGAACGTGGCGTTCCATGTTCCGAATTTTCGGGAAACCTGCACGCCATCACCGTCCTGATCGAGGACGAGAAGGTTTCCTAAAGCGTTCTTCATGCGGCCAATGCGGAAGGTGGTATCGGCGAGCTTGGAGCTCGTGAACTCCACGTACGCCCAGTCCACGTGAACGAAGAAGTTCGTGTCTTTGTTGTTGAAGAGGTTGGAAAAACCTGGGCGGAAGTTGTCCCGGTACTGGTCGTCAATGCCCCAAATCCCCTGGGCAAAGTCGGCGCGCATGACAGCTTTGAGGTTGGGCCCGTAGCCGAACTCGGTCTGCAAACGCAAAAGCTGCACGGCGTAGTCATCGTGGTCGGTGACGATCCCCGAAGGGCGAGCACCGAAGAAAAAGTTGTTTTGCGTGTAGCCGTTGAACTCGTAAAACCCGGAAATCCCAAGGGTCAGCTTGGGCTTTTCCGGGGCTGTCGGCGCCGGTGCCTGAGCCCAGCTCCAGGCAGCAAAGGCTATGACCGTTATGAGAAGTACCAACCGCTTCATCATCTTCTTCTCCTTTCTTTGGCCTTCCTTTCACAAGGCCGAGGTCAAAAGCGGGGGCTTCCCGGGAAGCCCCCGTACCCTTACTGCACCCGCTGCTGGTACCGGCTCTGATAAAAGTCCAGCATTTGCTGGATTTGCTCTTTGGTGAGCCCCTTGCGCCAAGCGTGCTCGGGCAGCTCGTTGATGCCGGAAGTCACCCCTGGCAAGAGCTTTTCCGCTTCCGGGAGGAACTTGGTGTAAAAGTGCTTGGCCACTTCGTAGAACCCGTGCCACTGGGTGAAGTCAGGCCCCATCATGGAAGCCCCATGGCGCGCCCGCCGCCCCTCGTGGTGCCACAGCTCGTAAAACGTCCACTCGATGGGGTCGTCGAAGGGCGTGGGCGTGATCTTCCCAGCGGCCTTGAGCTTTTCCATGATGTCGTTGGCAGGCTTGGCGAACTTGGTGTTCCAGAGCTCTACAGCGTCGTCGAACATCACGAAGTAGTTGTCCACCCAGGTCTTGGCGTGGCACTCCAGGCACACGTTTTTCATCCGCTGGCGCTTTTCCTCCCAGTTTTCCAACCGCTTGGAAAAGAGCGGGCGCAGGGTCCAGGAAATGCGCGCTCCCACATCGTGGGTGGATTTCATGGTGGGCGTGGCCGCCATGTGGCAGGTGGCACAGGTGGGAGCCGCGGTGTAGGTCTTGCCCACGATCCATTCGTCGGCATCCAGGTGCATCTTTTCCCGCCATGCCGCAAACATGATGCCGTGCTTGGACTCCTCGTAAATTTCGATTTGCGGGTGGTCGGGGCCCATGTGGCAGCGGCCGCAGGTACGGGGTTCGCGGGCCTGCTGCTTGGAAAACATGTGGCGGGTGTGGCAGGCAGTGCATGTCCCTAGGGAGCCGTCGGGGTTCACCCGGCCGATGCCGGTGTTGGGCCAGGAACCGGGCAGGGGCAAGCCATCGGTCTTGGGATCGCCGGTGCGGCGAATCTGCACCGTGGAGCCGTGGCACTGCTTGCACCCGAGGTTGGCTGCGGGTCCCCCTTCGGCAATTTCGCCCAGGATGTTGTCGAGCGACCCAATGAACTGGGTAGCCTTGGCGTGGTGGGACTCGGTGAACTCCTTGAACTGCTGCTCGTGGCACGACTTGCAGTCCTGGGGCGAGGGGACCGTGGCCACTTTGTAGCCTTCGTGGAGCCAGAGGTCCGGGTCCCCGTCCTTGGCTTCGTGACACGCCATGCAGCCAATGCCCTTTTGGGCGTGGCGGGACTGCTCCCACTGCCGGCTCCAATCCACCGCCACGTGCTTTTCGTCGTGGCATCGGATGCAGGCCTTGGTGGCTTCGTCGGCGTAGGCCACAGCAGCCTTTTCTGGCTTCGCCCGCTCTTTTTCGATGATTCCCACGATGATGACCGCGGCGGTGAAGGCCACGGCAAAGATGGCAACGATGATTTTCTTGAACTGTAGGCTCATGGCTCCCCCTTTCAATGCGTAGCCAAAGCTTCCCAAACCGTGAACACCAAAAGCGTGATGGCGGCTAACGCCCCAATGGCGGTTCCCAACTCCGAACCCGGACGCCGGTGGCGGATGGCGCCGTCAATGAAAGGCCACAGGAGCAGGGCAAACCCGCCCGCTGTCAAGCCCGTCATGGCCAGCCACAGGGGCACCAGCTTGAGCCACCGGAAAACCGGGAAGAAGTACCACTCGGGCTTGATGTGAAGCGGGGTTTCGTCGGGGTTGGCGGGAGGACCCAGATGGGCGGGAAAAACCACCGCCAGCATGGTCAAGAGGGTCAAGAGGAACATCCCCACCAAAAGCTCGGTGGTGACGTGGTCGGGGAAAAACGCGATGAAGCGGTTGGGGTCGAAGCGCTTCTTGCCCTCGCGGTCCTCCTCCACGGTGAGGGGCGTTTGCTGAACCTCCTCTGGCGCCTCCAGCTCCATGACGCCGTGGATGCGCAGGAGGAAGATGTGCAAACCGAGGAGAATGGCCACCAGGGTAGGCATGGCCCCTACGTGAAACAGGAAAAAGCGCGTGAGGGTCGTGGGGTTGACCGTTTCACCCCCGCGGAGGAGCTTGGCCAGCCACGGCCCCAGGAGGGGGAAATGCTCGGCCACGTTGGTCCCTACGGTGGCGGCCCAGTAGGACAGCTGGTCGTAAACGAGAGCGTAGCCGGTAAAGGCAAAACCTAAGGTGGTGAACAAAAGCCCCACGCCTACCATCCAGTTGAGTTCCCGGGGCTTTCTGTAGGCCCCGGTAAAAAACACCCGAATCATGTGGAGGCCTACGGCCAGAACCATGAGGTTGGCCGCCCAGTGATGAACGGACCGGATCCACCACCCGAAGGGGATTTCCTCGGTGATCATGCGCACGGAGTTGTAGGCTTCGTCGGGAGAAGGGCGGTAGTAAAAGGTCAGGAGGATCCCGGTCAGCACTTGGATGGCCAACAGCATGAGGGGAGTCCCCCCCAAGCAGTACCACCAGTTCTTCATGTGGTGAGGGATGGGCTCCTTGGAAAGCTCTTCGAAGACCTCGACGTTGACAGGAACCCGCTCCCGCAGGAAGCGCAGCCAGCCAGGGATGGGTTTAGGCGCGGCCATCTCACTCCTCCTTCACCGGCACCGTCACGTACACGTCGGCGCCGGCCACCCGTACCGGAAACGAGGGCAGAGGCGCCGGCGGCGGGCCGGCAATGACCCGCCCTTCGCTATCAAAGCGCCCCAAATGGCAAGGGCAGAGGAAGTTCCCAGCGGTTTGGTCCCAAGTCACGTGGCAACCCAGGTGCGTGCAAATGGAGGAAAAAACCTTCACTTCCCCTGAAGGCAAGCGAGCGGCAATGAGGTCGTTCCCCAGCACGCCTTTGAACTCCCTGCCGGTGCCGACCGGAAGGTGGGACAGACGGGTGAGGAGGACCTCGCTGGTGCGCCGCAACTTGGGCGGCACCAGGTAGCGCACCACGTGGCGAGCTGCCCAGGCGAAGCCAGGGATGACCGACAGCGCCAGGACCAGGTTCACCAGAAACTCGCGGCGATCAGTTTCAGCCATAGCCCCTCCTACCCCGCTCTAAGCAAGCCCCGTGCCATCCCACTCTCAGACCATTTCTCCAAGAACGTCAAAGAATTACGTCGTTTGGGTGGCGAAAGGACGGGCCACAATTCGGGAAGCACATGCCGAATCAAGGTCACAGAAACGTGGAAGTTATTACACTGCAATGTTTGACTGGCCAGTAGGAAGTCGGCAATCCAGTGCCGAAGCAGACAGCGCGAGGCGAGCCTTCGGCTAAACTAGGTCCATGAACGTGAAATCGGTTCTGAAGGTGGCACGCGCCAACTTCCTCCTCCTTCCCCTCGCCCTGGTGGCCGTGGGAGCCAGCGCAGCCTTTCGGGAAGGGCGCTTTTTTTGGGATGCGACGCTTTTGGCCCTGGTGGGGCTGGTGGCTCTCCACGTCGCCGTGAACGCCTTCAACGAGGCCAGCGATTTTCGCACCGGCATTGACCTCCTCACCCGCCGCACTCCCTTTTCGGGAGGAAGCGGCGCCCTTCCCGCCGGCGAAGCCACGCCGGGGCTTGCCCTTTCTCTGGCGTGGGGAGGGTTTCTCATGGGTTGCGGGGTGGGGGTGTACTTTTTCAGCCGGGTGGGCTGGCCTCTGGTTCCCATTGCGGTCCTGGGGGCCGTGGCGGTGCTTTTCTACACCCCTTACTTGACCCGCCTCGGGGTGGGAGAGCTCTTTGCCGGCTTGGGGTTGGGTTTTCTCCCAGTCCTGGGGGTTTCCCTCGTTCAGGGCGGGACCCCCGGCCCGACAAGCTTTTGGGCCGCCGTGCCGGCCGCTTTCATGACCTTCAACCTGCTGCTCCTCAACGAGTTCCCCGACGAAGAGGCGGATCGCCGGGGCGGTCGTCGGCACCTGGTGATCCTCCTGGGTCGGAAGCGTGCCAGCCGCGTGTACGCTCTGGCGGTCGTGGCCGTACCGGCAACCGTGGCTTTGGGGGTTGCTTTGAGGGCCTTGCCCCCGGCGGCGCTGGTGGCCGTGCTCCCCACGGCCTTGTGCGCCCCCGGGTTGCGCTGGGCCTTCACCAACCCCGAGGCGGACCCCCCCTTCCCCGCTCTGGGTGGCAACGTAGCTTGGAACCTCCTCACCAACCTCGTGCTGGCGGCAACCCTGGTGTGGGGTTAACTCGCCTCGTTCTGTAACCCGTACTTGCGGACCAAGTTGTAAAGGTGGCGGGGGGAAATCCCCGAGCGCCGGGAAAGCTCAGAGAGGTTGCCGCCCACCAGGCGTAGCCCGTTGCGCAGGTACTCCCTTTCGAAGGCCTCCACCACCCGCTCCTTTTCCTCGTAAAAGGGCAAAAGCAGCCCCCACCGCTCGGCAGGGGGGCGCAAGACCCCATCCGCCGAGAGCACCAGCAAACGCTCGAGGGTGTTTTCGAGCTCCCGCACGTTGCCCGGCCAGTCCTGTGCAGAAAGCCACGCGAAAAGCTCGGGGTCCACATCGCGAACGGTCTTCCCGTGACGGGCGGCAATGCGCGGCAAAAGATGCTGCACCAAAGGCTCGATGTCCTCCCGCCTTTCCCGCAAGGGAGGAAGGACGATAGGCACCACGTTCAAGCGAAAATAAAGGTCCCGGCGGAACTTCCCTTCTTCCACGAGGGCTTCCAAGTTGCGATTGGTGGCGGCCACCACGCGCACATCCACCGGGACCGGGCGGTCGGAGCCCAGGGGCGTGACTTCCTTTTCCTCTAAAGCCCGGAGCAGCTTGGGTTGGAGGGCGAGGGGAAGCTCCCCGACCTCGTCCAAGAACAGCGTGCCCCCCGAAGCTGCCACGAACTTCCCTTCCCGCCGCCCCTCGGCGCCCGTGAAGGCCCCCTTTACGTACCCGAAAAGCTCCGCTTCCAATAGCGTTTCGGGGATGGCCGCGCAGTTCACGGCAACGAAGCGGCCCCGATAGCGTTTGGACGCGCGGTGGATGGCGCGCGCCACCAACTCCTTGCCGGTCCCGGTTTCGCCCAGGATGAGCACCGTGACTTCCGTAGGGGCCACGTCGGCCATGAGCCGGCGCACCGCCTCCAGCGCCGGCGAGCGCCCCACCAGCTCCTCGGCCACGGATTCCAACCGCGCCTGGCGGCTTTCCTCCCGCAGCCTCTTGACCTCCACCGCCCGCCGCAGGACCAAAGCTAGCTCCTCGAAGTCCAGGGGCTTGGGCACGTAAAAGTAGGCGCCCAGCTTCAAGGCTTCCACCGCCAACTTTTCGCTGCCGTGGCCGGTGATGAGCACCACGGGCACGTCCGGCGCCCGCCGGCTCAGGTAGCGCACGAGCTCCAGCCCCGAAAGCTCGGGGAGCAGGTAGTCAGCCAGCACCACGTCCGGATGCACGTCGTCCAAAAGCCGCAAAGCCGCAGCGGCATCCTCGCATGCCACCACGGAAAATCCCGCGCGCTCCAAGGCAAGCTGGGTGACCCGCACAGCGGCGGGCTCGTCTTCCACCAGCACCACCTTGCCCTGCTCGCTCATCGCGTGGCCAAACGGCCCACCACCTCAGCGCCGCCTTCGGGAAGGTTGCGAGCGGTGAAGTCGCCGCCGTGGAGCAGACAGATTTCCCGCATGATGGTCAGGCCGAGGCCCAGGCCATCGGGGCGAGTGGACACGAACGGCTCGAAGAGACGCTCCAGCACCTCCTGGGGGAAACCGGGACCAAAGTCCCGAACCGAAAGCACCAACCACTCTCCTTCCGGCTCGGTGGCGATCCGCGCCTCCACCACCGCCCGCGGGGAATGGTGGAGGGCGTTGGCCAAAGCGTTGTCGAGGAAACGGGAAACGAGGTCGGGGTCCAGGCGCGCCTCCACCTCCAGGTCCCCAAAGGCGAACTCCACCCTGGCTCGAACGTCCTGTGGCTGCTGGGCCGCATAGCTTTCGAGAAACGGCCGGACCTGGACCTGCCCGAACCGGGGTTTCAAGGGGCGGGTGAGCTCCCGCAACTCGGTCACGAACGCCTCGAGGCGCCGCACCTGGGTTTCGATGATGTCCACCATTTCCCGCGCCGTGGGATCCTGGACCATGGCCCTGAGGTTGTGAGCCGCTCCGGCCACCACGTTGAGGGGGTTCTTGATGTCGTGGGCCAGCCTCGCGGCCATGCTCCCCAGGGAAGCCATGCGCTCCCGGTGCAAGAGCTGCTGCTGGAAGAGCTTGTGGCGGGAAATGTCGTGGGCGAGCCACACGATCCCCCGAAACCGCCCGTCCTCCCCGGTGATGCGCTGGTACAAGACCTCCCACTTGCCTCCCCGCTCCACCACCAGAGGATGGTCGCGGTCGGGAGGGGCGTGGCGAAAGCGCTTCAAGAGCTTTTCCAGGGCCGGGATGGAGCGGGGCGGGTGGCACTCGGCCACGGGCTTGCCCACGCGCCCCCCAACGCCCCGGATGGCGTCGGCTAAGGGGTTGCAAAAGACGATTCGCCCCTCCTCGTCCACGACGATGAGACCCGCCGGCAAGCAGCGAAAGACGTCGTAGAGCAGCTCGAGAGCCTCGTCGTCAGTAGCCAGAACGCCCCGTTCCCTCACGCCTCCCATGGTACCCGCCGGCCGCGACCCCGGCAACGCCGCACGGCCTCACGGCTCGACACACCGGAGGGCCCGCCGTGCGAGCTGGTCAGCCAGACGCAAAGGTTCGGGGAAGCGAAAGCTGCTGGTGGCCAGGACCAGCGCTACGGCCTCTTCCAGGGTCACGGCGTTGCCCACGGAAACCACCACCGGCTTCACGGCCTCTCGGGTACGCACCAGCGCGCCGACGAGCTTCCCCCGAAGGCGCACTGGGCTTTGGCTTCCCCGCGGCCGTGCCGGCGGCAGGGCCTGGCCGCACAGAAGAGAGCCGGCGCACCCTACGGTAGGTCGTGCCAAAATCACGCCTACCACCGAAGCAAGCCCCGCCCCCAAGGGATGGGCCCGACCATGCCCGTGGACCAGAGCCACCCATTCGTCCCCCGGCACCCGGGCAAGGAGCGGCAGCACCAGGGGGGCCTCCCGGAGGGAAAAGAGCCCTGGCCGATAAGCGAAAGGTACAGGGGCCACGAAGCTCGCCTCCCACACCGCTCTGTCCCCCTCCGTGTCCCATAAAACCACGGCTGCAGCAGCGAGCTTTTCGCCGTACGCTACGTCCGCAGCGGCGACCCACCTCGGGGCGAAGGGGAGGGGCGCCTCCACCACCGAACGCGCTACGGCACGCAGAAAAACCCGAGGCTGCCCCACCCACCAGGGCACCTTCCCTGCCGTTTCCTCAAGGCCTAGGCTTTCACGTTGTGACAACGCGCTCACTTGAATGAGCCACCAGTCATGCTAGCATGAGCCACGAAGGGAGGATTGAGCATGAAGGTATCGTACCGATTTTGGGTGGTTGCGGTAGGGGCGCTCGCTGCTGTGGCCGTCGCCGTGCAGCTTCCGGAAACCGTAACCTTGGACAAAGCCAAGAACAAGCAAGCGCCGGTGGTCATGCCCCACAAGGCTCACGCCGACAAGTACGCCTGCGATACCTGCCACCATACCCAAAAGGGGTTGACGGCAAAAGTCACCGAGGTCAAGTCGTGCGCCGCCTGCCACCTAAACCCGGAAAAGCCGGAAACTCCCTCCATGCGCGAAATGAGCCTCACCAAAAACCCGTTCCACAAGCTCTGCATTGATTGCCACAAGAAAGAGGCCAAAGGCCCCACCAAGTGCGCCGAGTGCCACAAGAAGTAAGTTAAACGCCGGGGGATGCGAGGCGGGCCGAACTCTGGCCCGCCTTTCGTTGCGGGCATCGGCCTACGCTGATAGGCTTGGACGATGGTGCGATCTCCGTCCCCACCCAATCTTCCGGGCGGCAAACCCCAGGAGCCCTCGCGCATTTGCCCCAACTGCGGCTCCCGCCTCGTGGACCGCTCCTGCAAGCTGCGCTGCCCCAACCCCCAGTGCGGGTTTTTCCTGTCCTGCTCCGACTTGCCGTGACCGCCCGCTCCCGGCGTCCTGCCCGCCTTACCGGAAGCCACCGCCTCAAGCGCCTCTGGCGGGCCGTCAAGCTGGCCTTCGGGCACCGCCCCCCCTTCGTGGTGTTCGATCCCGCGTACCGGAAGCAGCTCCGGGGGGCGCCCCTGGACCCTCTCCGGGCGGAAAAGATCCTCACCTTCCTGCACATGGAGCACCTCGTGGCGGACAAGCAGATCAGCCGCCCGCTGCCAGCCGCCATGAAAAACCTGCTCTTGGCCCACGAGCCCGAGTACCTGGAAGCCGTGCAAAAGCCCGAGGTGCTCACGCAAATCCTGGGCACACCCGTTGCCCCGGGCCAAGAGGAAGAGGTGCTCCAGCTCCAGCGCCTCATGGTGGGCGGCACCATTCAGGCCACGCGCCTCCTTGTGGCGGGAGCTCCTTTCGTTGTGCACTTGGGGGGCGGGTTCCATCACGCTGGCCGCACCCGCGGCGCCGGGTTTTGCGCTCTCAACGACGTGGCGGTTGCGGTTTTGCGCTTGCGTCAAAGAGGGTTTTCCGGCAAGGTTTTGATCGTGGATTTCGACCTCCACGACGGCAACGGCACGAGGGAGATCTTCGCGCACGACCCCACAGTGTTCACCCTTTCCATCCACAACCGTCACTGGGGGGAGACCGAAGCTGAGGCGTCCCTGTCCGTGGCCTTGGGCGACGGCGTTGGTGACGAACGGTACCTGGCCGCGGTGGAGGACGCGCTAGCGGCAGTGCTGGCTTCCTTTTCCCCGGCGGTGGTCTTTTACCTTGCCGGAAGCGACGTGGCCGCCGATGACCCCTTGGGGAACTGGCGGGTGACACCTGAGGGCATCTTCGAGCGTGACCGCGCGGTCCTTTCCCGCTTTTTTGCGGCCAAAGTGCCGGTGGTGATGGTGCTTGCCGGCGGCTACGGCGAGCGCGCCTGGCGCTACCCTGCGCGAACCGTGGCGTGGGTTCTCACCGGTGAGCCCCTGGAGCCTCCTCCGGACGACGTTGTGGCCCTGGCGCGCATGCGCCAACTCGTCCACCTTTTCGCCGAATCCTCCGAGGACGACACAACCTGGGGCCTCACGGAGGAAGACCTTTTTGGGGCTCTCCCGGGCCTTGCCGTGGAAAGCCGTTTTCTGGGGGCCTTTTCCCCGGTTCGGGTCGAGGTCATGCTGGAAAAGACGGGGCTGCTCCAGCAGATTCGGGCCAAAGGATTCCCCTGCCCCACCGTGAGCCTGGAGCTGGATCATCCCCTCGGGCATACCCTCCGCATTTTTGGGGACCCGTTCAAGAACGAGCTGCTTTTGGAGATGCGTCTGGCTCGCTCCAGCCGGGCTGTTCCCGGCTTCGAGGTGCTCTCCGTGGAATGGCTGCTCCTCCAAAACCCTCGAGCCGAGTTCACCCCCGACCGCCCTCGCCTGCCCGGCCAACAGTACCCGGGCCTCGGGCTTTTGGCCGAGGTGTTCGCGTGGCTCGTGGTGCTGGGCGAGGAGCTTGCCTTGGACGGCCTTTTCTTCCGCCCCTCCCACTACCACCTGGCGGCTTTGGCCCACCGCCACGCCAGCTTTTTGGACCCCCGGCACGCCGCGCTTTTTGCTGCCCTCGCCGAGCTCCTCGCCGGCCACCCGCTTCCCGAAGCTTCCCACATCGTCCACCAGGGACGGGTGGTGGACCAAAGCTCGGGCACGCCGGTCGGTTGGGAGGCGTTTCCCATGGTGGTGCCGGTTTCCCACCGCTTGCGGGAAATGGTCGAGGGCGAGGCGTACCGGCACGAGCTGGATGCGGCCAAAAGGTCCCTGCGCCTGACGCTGGGCCCTCCGCCACCGAGCTAAAAGGCCTCCCCCCAGGGGACGGGGTTACGGGCCAGAAACTCTCGGAAGTGGGTCTCCCGATCCCCGGGATCTCCGGGCACGGTCCAACCCTGCACGTGCTGGCGGGCGATGTCGGCAAGGGCGTCCAGGTGATCCGGGCGGTCGTTGAGGGCCGGAACGTAGCGGAAGCGGCCACCACCGGCGCGGTGGAACGCCTCGGCGTTGGTGATGGCAATTTCTTCCAAGGTCTCCAGGCAGTCGGCAGCAAAACCCGGGCAGACCACGTCGAGGCTTGCAAGCCTTTCGCGCCCTAAAGCTTCCACCCGCTCGATGGTGGCCGGCTCGAGCCACGGATCGCGCCCGAACTTGGATTGGAAGGCAACCTCCCAGCGATCCGAGGGCAGCCCCAAGGTTTCAGCGACAAGCCGCGCGGTCTTTTGGCAATGGCAAAAGTAGGGGTCGCCAGCCAAAAACCCGGCAAGCGGAATCCCGTGGAAGGAGAAGAGCAGTTTTTCCGCGGGCCCCTTTTCCTTCCAAAACTCGCCGATGGCGTTGGCCAGGGCCTGGATGTACCCCGGGTGGTCGTGGTACGACACCACCGTCCGTACCTCCGGGACCCACCGCCAGGACGCCAGTTCCCGAAAAGCTGCTTCCAGGGTGGAGCCGGTCGTCGCTGACGCGTACTGGGGGTACAGCGGGAAGATGAGGATCCGGCGGCAACCCAAAGCGGCGAGCTCCCGCAAACCCTCGGGGATGGAAGGTTGGCCGTAACGCATGGCCAGGCGCACGAAAACGGGGTACGGCAGGGCCGCCCGAAGTCGGATCTCCAGGCCCTGGCCCTGGCGCTGGCCGATGACCCAAAGCGGTGAACCCTCGGGCCACCAGATGCGCCGGTAAAGGGCTGCGGACCGCCTCGGCCGGACTGTGAGCACAAAAAGGTACAAAATGGGAAGCCACTTCCAGCGGGGGAGCTCCACCACCCTGGGGTCGGACAGAAACTCCCGCAGGTAGGCACGCAGGGCCCGTGCTGTGGGCGCGGAAGGGGTTCCGAGGTTGGCCAGGAGCACCCCCAGCGCCTCGGCCCCGCGGTGGGAAAACCCTGGGCTCCACAAGCTCACGGCTTGCCCTCCAGGTCCTCCTCCAAGCTCCGAACCCTCCGAGCCTGCCAGAGCAACCCCAAACCCAGCCCCAGCAACCCCAAGAAAATGATGGCCCCCAGGTGCCACACGAGCACGTGGCGGGGGTCGGAGATCGGACACACCAGGTGCTGGAGGGCATCGGCCAACAACCCTGCGCCCACGCCCCCCAAAAGCCCAGCCCGCGGCGGCGAGAGGGGGTAGGCACGGACCACCAGGATCAGCGTCAAGACCAGGGCCGGAACCCCGAGAAGCGTTTCCGAGGTAAAACACGCCACACCCGGGCCGAACCTCGCCGGGCAAGGGCAGCGGGCATGGGTGAGGAGCGCTACCCCCAGCTCCACCAGGAACGCTGCTCCAAGGGCCGAAGCGACCACTCCCACGGAAGCCCCGAGGCCTGGGATCCCCTCCCGCAGGGCCAGGAACACCAAAAGCAGGCCCGTCAAGGCTTCCGCCGCCGTGGCCCCCCAAAGGAGCCAAAAGCCCAACTGCGAAGCGTTGAAGCGCAGCCCGACGAGGGCCGGAACCCCTACGAGGGCGGCCAAGCCCCACAGGGCCACCAGGACCAGGCGTACGGCTGGCGGGGCTAAGGGCCGTACCGGCTCCAGGTGGGAAAGAACCTTGGCTTTGAGCTCAGGCGGGACGGGTGCAGTCATGGGTTGGCCTCCCTGGCGAGCCGCCGCAGCTCCTCGAGGGCACGGTGGGCCCGGACTTTGGCGGCCCCTTCCGAAAGCCCTAGGACCTTACCCACCTCCCGGAAACTCAGGCCCGCCACGTGGTGCAGGAGAAGCACTTCTCGGGTTTTTTCAGGGAGCTTGGCCAAAAGGTGCCCCAGGTCCTTGGCGCCTTCCCAGGCGGTGGCCGACGAAGCCACCGCCACCTCCGGGAGCTCCTCCTCCGCCAGCTGCTCGTGGGCCAACCGCCGCCTCCGCGCCCGCTCGCTCATGAGGAAGACGTTGCGGGCGATGGCGTACACCCAAGGGCGCACCGGCTTTCCCGGCAGGTAGGTATGGCGGGCGCGGTGGAGGTTGAGGAAGGTTTCCTGGAGGAGATCCTCAGCGCGGTGCGGATCCCGGCACAGAGACCGGAGGTAGCCCAAAAGCTCAGCGGAAAGAGCTTCCCAAAGCCCCTCGAAACCGGCGGCGTCACCTTGCTGGTACGCGACCATGAGTTGCCCAAGGCGGTCCTCGTTCCCCCCAGCCACGGGCCCAGTCTACCCGAAAATCCTAGCCTCACCCCTCGCTGTAACATTCGGCGCCGTCGCGGGACACAGCAAGCGGTGGACAAAGAGCTGTCCCTCGCGGTGGTCGTGCCAACCCTCAACGAGGAGCGAGCGATCCTTGCCTGTTTTGCATCCGTCGGTCCCGTGCCTACGGTCGTCTCCGACGGCGGCAGCCGCGACCGGACCCTTGACGTGGTCCGGATCCACGCCCCCCACGCCGTGGTGGTGCAGGGCCCGCCGGGACGCGGGCCGCAGCTGGCCCGTGGTGTCGCCGCCTTGTCCGCCCAGGCGTACCTTTTTCTCCACGCCGATTGCCGGCTTCCACCGGGTTGCCTTCCCGCCGTCCAGGCGACCCTGGCCGACCCCACCGTCGCTCTCGGGTGCTTCCGCCTCCACACCGACCCGCCGGGGCCGGGTCCGCACCGCACCCTGATGCGGCTGTGGTACCGCCTTCTGGACCTCCGCAGCTTCGGGCTCGGTCTGCCTTACGGCGATCAGGCCTTTTTCCTGCGGCGGGAAACCCTGGAAAAGGCGGGGGGCGTGCCGCACGTGCCGCTCATGGAGGACCTGGAGCTGGCCCGCCGCTGCCGAAGGCTTGGCCGCATCGTTCGCGTGCCTCTTCCGGTCCGCACCACCGGCCGCCGTTTCGGCCAACGCCCGGTGCGGGCGCGGCTGGCAACCCTCACGTTCCCCTGGCTGTACCGTTTTGGGGTAAGCCCCCAGCGCCTTGCCCGCTGGTACGGAGAGCCGCGGTGAAGCTTTTGGTTTTCGCCCGGCCACCGGCAGCAGGGAAAGTCAAGACCAGGCTGGCCCGAGAGGTGGGCGACGACATGGCAGCTTGTCTTTATCGGGCACTTTTGGACCACACGTTGCGGGAGGCGAGCGCCAGCGGCCTTTCCGTGACCCTGCTCCTTGCCGAGCCTCCCGTTCCCGGGCAGTGGCACCCTCCGCCGCACCTTGCCTGGGAGCTCCAGGCGCCGGGCGATCTGGGAGCGAAGCTCTCGGCCGCTTTTGCCTCGGCCCGCGCCTCTGGGTGGAGCAGGGTCATGGCCATCGGCTCGGACGCTCCGGGTTTGCGCCGGCACCACCTCCTGTGGGCAGCGCACGCCCTGGAAACGGCGCCCGCGGTTATCGGGCCAGCCGCCGACGGTGGGTTTTGGCTTTTGGGACTTTCGGTGCCTGCCGGCGAGCTGCTTTCCGACATCCCGTGGTCGTCCCCCCGCACCCGTTCGGCTCTCGAAACACGCCTGCGCCATGGAAACCTGCGTTACGTGCTGGGTCCCTGCCTACGGGACGTGGACACCTTCGAAGACCTCGCCGCCGCCTGGGAGGAAGGGGCGTTTCCCGAAACCGCGGCCCAGGTGCTTGGTAGAACCCTCGGGCTCAGGTGGTGATTCCCTTGCCCTGGGCCAAACCCGCATCTGCCGACTGGAGGAATCCATGACCTTCGTGCCTTTTCCCGAAAACCCACCGCAGGACCCGGAGCTGGCGGAAGCTTTTTCCTCCCTCCACAACCGCCACGGCTTCGTGGACCACATCCTCTGGGTCCATGCCCACAACCCGAGGACCCTCAAGGGCCACGTGGAGCTTTACCGGGCGCTCATGTTTGGCCCGTCCCCCCTTTCGCGAAAGCAACGGGAAACGATTGCGGTGGTGGCCTCGGCGGCCAACCGCTGCCACTATTGAATGACCCATCACGGAGCGGCGCTCCGTGCCCTCGGCGCGGAGCCGGCCGTGGTTTCGGCCTTGGCTCGGGACTTTCGAACGGCCCCTCTGGATCCATGCGATGGCGCGCTGTGCGCTTTTGCCGAAAAGCTCACCCTTGCCCCGCACACCGTCTCCAAGGAGGACGTGGACACCCTCATGGGCCACGGGTTCACCCCCAGAGCCGTGGCCGATGCGTGCATGATCGTGGCGTACTTCAACTTCGTGAACCGCCTGGCGCTCGGGCTCGGGGTGGAGCTGGAAAGCTACTGGTGCCCCGGGTGCTCCAAGGGCTGGAGTACCTCTTCGGGGCACCA
>JBAMMG010000076.1:0-22727 GCA_039793905.1 Thermoanaerobaculum sp.
CCTGGGCCCGGGGGCTCGTTCCGTACCAGAGGACCCGGGCCCAGGTGCGCGCCCAGCGGTTTGCCCACCGCTGCGGTCAGTTGGTCGCCGAAGTAAGCCTCGACGGAACCCTGGCCGTGCTCGAAGCACCCCTTTCGGGCCGCCACAACCTCGCCAACCTGCTGGCCGTGGCGGCCATCGCCCACCTGGCCGGGGTCGAGGTCGAGGCCCTGCAGCGGGCGGTAGCCAGCTTTCCCGGCATCCGGCGGCGCTTGGAGGTCCTCGGGGAGGCTGGGGGCATTACGGTAGTGGACGACTTTGCCCACCACCCCACAGCGGTGCGGCTTACCCTCGAGGGCGCCCGGGAGCGGTTCCCAGGGCGGCGCCTCGTGGTGGCCTTCGAGCCCCGATCCCTCACCGCCGGACGGGCCGAGTTTTTCCCCCGCTACGTGGAGGCCTTTGCCGTAGCCGACGCGGTGGTGCTGGCACCGGTGTTTCACAGGAACCGGCTGGCTCCAGAACTCCTTTTAGACCGGGAAAAGCTGGCTCGGGCCTTGCGGGAACGGGGGGTTACGGCGGTGGTGGTCGGTGACGGCGAGGATCCCGCAAGCGCCGCGCTCCCCCTCCTCGCTTCTGGGGACGTCTTCGTGGCCATGTCATCCGGCGATTTTGGGGGGCTATCCCGGCGGGTCCTTGCGGCCTTAGGGGGCACGGTTTGAGGTTCTTGGCCCGAATCCTGGCAACCGTAGGGCTGCTCGGCGAGCTGGTGCCGGCCCCGGGAACGTTCGTCGGCTCCCTTGCCGGTGTGCTCGTGTTCCTTTGGCTTCCCCGGGGGTGGGAAGGGGTGGCCGCGGGCGTGGCTTTGACCCTGGTGGCCCCTGCCGTGTGCGGAAGGGAAGCCCGGCGCCGGGGGGAAACGGACCCGAGCTCGGTGGTTCTGGACGAAGTGGTGGGGCAGTGGTGGGCGCTTCAAGTCATGGCGTGGGCTGGCGTTCCAGCCCGAGCTCTTTGGGTTTTCCTAGGTTTTGCCCTGTTCCGGGTGGCCGACGTTGTGAAGCCGCCACCCGTGCGCCAGGCGGAGCGCCTGCCCGGAGGTTTGGGGATCGTGGCCGACGACCTGGTGGCCGGGGTCCTGGCGGGAGTCTTAGGAGCGCTGGCCTTTTTCCTTGCCGGCCGCTTCTAAGAGCTTGCGGCGCAGGAGCTCGTTTTCGAAGGCCATACCCGCCTGCTCCGCCGCCAGCTCCACGATTTCCCAATGGGCAATGGCGGCATCCCTCGGCCCGTTGTCGGCCACCACCAGGGCAATAACGCGGTGCACCCCCCGCACCGGGAACACTACCACCTCGTCCCTGGCGGCTCCGCCCAAAAGCTGGGCGAGCGGGCTAGGAAGGCGGTCGTGGGGCCCCCGCACCACTTCCCCCCGCTCCACTGCTTCCCGCAGGAGGTCGTGCTCCCCCCAGGAAAGCCGCAAACCGCGGGTGGATTGGGCCAGGAGGGCCCCGCGAGCGTCCCGGCCGAAGGCCCCCAAAATCGAAAGCTCCCGCTCTTTTACGAGAAGCAGCATCGCCCGGGCCACGGTTTCCGAGAGGATCCGCAGGAGGTTGAGGGCCAAAGAGGCCGCGACGAACCCGCTTCGCAGCTCGCCGAAGGCTTCCCGCAAGCGCCGCAGGACAGCCTGGGCCGAGGGATCTGGGGGCGACGGCTCCCGGTGGGAGCCTTTGACGGCCACCACCGCCGCCACCACCGCATCCAGCTCTGGCGGCACCACGAGCCTCGCCCCTGCCCGCAAAAACGGCGCTACCGCTTGTCCCGTTTCCGCCACCATCACCACCGGCACCTGGGGGTTCAGGCGGCAGAACTCCGCCACCTCCGAGGGCCCCAGGATCCCCTGGCGGGCGTCGGCCACGACCACCACCGGTCCGCTACCGTTGCCCGCTTCCTCCACGCTTACCCGCCGCACCCCTCGCACCTCCTCGCGCACGGCCGCCGCCAGGCGAGCCAGGAACAGGTCATCGGGGGTCAGCACGTGGAGGAGGGGGCGGTCAGAAGCTGGGGTTTCCTCCAAACGCTCCAGGACCGCGGCTAACTCCTCGGAGCTGAGGATTTCCGGGGCCTTTGGGGTTACGGGGGTAACGGCCTCTTTGAGGTTTTTCTGCTGGAAAATTTCGCTTGCCTGTTGGAGGAGCTTGGCGGTGTCCACCTCCATTTCCGGGATCACGTCGGCCGGGTATAGGCTTACGTTGCCCGCCGGGGTAGCCTCATCGGGGAGGAACTCGAACTCCCCCGTTTCCCACCCCAAAACCGCCGCCACCGCCCGCCGGATCTGCTCCTCCACCACGGCTTTGAGCTGTTCGTGGGAGACCAAACCGGCAGCCAGGAGAAGCTGGCCCACGGACCGCCGGGGTGCTCCCGGCTGTTGCGACGCCAGGGCAGCTTCCATCCTCTGGCGGTCCACGAGACCGCGCCGCAAGAGGAGGTCGCCGAGGCGTGGAGCCCCGGAAACCTGGGCAAAGACGATCTTGCCGGAAAAAAAGCCGATGCTGGCCCGCTCCTCGCCGCGGGTCAGGGTGAGCACGCCGGTCCTTTTCCCCAGGTGGATGAACTGGAGGACATCGGCCACCGCCACGTCTTCGAGGCTGCCGGAAATGCCCTGGAGGGAAGGTAAAGCGCCCATGTCGCGCCGCTATTCCCCTCGCGCCAGCTTGATGAGGCTTTCCAAGGTGCGCAGGCGGCGGTCCTTGGTGGCCAAGATGCGGGCAGCGAAAAGCGCCGAGGCGGCGTGAGCCGAAAGCAAATCCAAAAGCTCCCGGTCTTCGGGACGAAGGGCAGGCTTGTGGGGCAAAAGCTCGAGCACCGCCAGGACCCCCACCAGCTCCCCCTGGACCTTGAGGGGCACCACCGCCACCATGGTGGATTTGGGGATGGGGGCCAAGCGCAAGACCCCGTCGGCAAGGGTGGCGTCCACCCCCACCTCCCCGCCCCGGTACTCCTCTCCGGAAAAAAACGCCGCGTCGGAAGCCTCGAGCCCCTGGGCCAGAGCTACCTCAAAACCCTGGCCCCCATCGCGCCGCAGGATGACCACGAACTTCTTGGCTCCCAACAGGTTCACGGCAATTTCGGCGATGGTTTGGAGTACCTCCTCGGGAGTGAGGGTGGCGTGGAGCTGGTAGGTGGCCACGTAAAGGTTCATGAGGCGGGATATTTGCCGCTCCGAAGCGGCCAATTGGGCGGCGAGCTCTTTCACGTCCGCTTCCGTGCGCGCCAGCCGCGCCGCCAGCTCTTGGTCGGGACCCCGCGGGATCGGCACCCCCGCGCGAACGAGCTGGTTCTCCAGCTGCCGCACCAGTTGCCGGGCCTTTTCCAGGGTGCCCTTGAGCTCCTCCACCAGCTCCTTCCCGGAGCCTTCCGCTGGGTTCGAACGCACGGGTTCGTCGTTCATGGGTTCTCCGGGAGGGCGGCAATGGCCGCCCGCAGCTTTTCGGCATCGAAGGGCTTGGTCAGGTAAGCGGTGGCTCCAGCGGCCAGGCCCTTGGCAATTTGGTCCTCCTCCCCGTCGGTGGAAACCACGATCACCGGCAGGCCCGGAAGCCGGCCCTCCTTTTTGAGAGCCTCCAGAAACTCCAAGCCGTTCATGAGGGGCATGTTGATGTCCAAGAGCACCAAGTCCACGTCCCGGTGTTGGCGCAAGACCTCCAGGGCTTGCAAGCCGTTTTCGGCCAGCACCAGCGGCGTGCCCCGCAGCATCACCTCGTACATGCGGAGCATGAGCTTGGAATCGTCCACCGCCAGCACCTTTTTCGGTTGCACCGGCCCCTCCTGGCGACCGTCCGCCCAGTCCAAGGATAGAAGGCTTCCCCCCAAGCCGCAAGCGTTCGCTGTGGGTACAATACCGCCGTCATTGGGGAGGTGAGCCATGAGGCCCAGGCTTTTGGTCGTGGTGCTGGCGGGAGTCGCTTCCACGGCGGCCCAGGCTTTGGAGCTTTCCGGGACCGTTTACTGCCAACAAACGTGCGAAACGGCCGTAGTGCGCGTCCTCGCCTTGGGCGAGCGGCCGTACCAGCCGCTGGAAGCCCTCTTTGCGGCGGCTGTGGAAAAGAAGGTCCCCGTGGGCGAGCCCTGGAAGCTGGAGGTGGGGGAGCTGCCGGTGCGGCTTCTCGTCACTGCCCCCCGGCACGCGACCATGGCTCTGGACCTCTGGATCCCCCCAGGGGGACCGCTGCCCCCGGTGTGGCTGCCCAAAGCCCAAGAGGAAAAGGTGAAGGTGGAGGGAAGCACGGGCAAAGCCGTGGTGGTGGGACGAGGCAGCGGCCAGCTTGGTCGCTGGGTCCCGGCCGTACCGCCCACCTGGCTTTTCGGCGACAGGCCAGACACCGTTTGGCTGCCGCCAAAGGAACGGGTGGACGCGGTGGCCATCACCCCTTCGGGGTGTTTTGCCTTGGCCCGCCGGGAAGGGCATGCAGGGCTCGTGGCCCGCCTCCGGTGTCGGGCCAAAACCGTAACAGTGGTTGACCCCCATGGGCTCCCGCAACAAGGGGTGAGGGTGGCGGGAAGCGATAGCCCCGTGGGCACGGCAGCAGTCACAGGCGCGGACGGGAAGACGAAGGTCTGGATTCCCAAAGGGTGGACCGACGCCAAGGTCGTCGCCCTCGCCGGGGAGCGAGGCGGGTGGGCGCACGTCCGGGGCGACAGCGCCCGGATCGTGCTCCGGCCCTTGGAAAACCTGCTCCTGGTTACGGCCCAGCCGTACCCGCCCCTCTTGGTGACACCCTCCTGGTTCCCCATGGCGCTCTTGGGCACGCCGTGGGTGGTGCCGGGCAGTGGCGGCGCCGTGCCGTTTCTCCATGGAGCTGACGGCTTTCTGCAAATCCAGACCTACGGGTTCGAGGACACGAGCTTGGAGGCCGCGGGCACCGAGCGCCCCTTGGGGGTTCGACTCGTGCCGCAAGCGGTGGTGGAGGGCCGCGTCCTCACCAAGGATGGCCGGCCCGCACCGGGGGTGCCGGTGTGGCTGGAGGAAACGGAAAGCGCGAGCATCCTCGGAAGCCGCGTTGGGCTCTCTCCCCGAGGAACTGGGGTTCCCGTCTGGGTCAGCGACGCCCAAGGCCGTGTGGGTCCCTTCTTTGCCAACCCTGGGTAGCTTTCCCTTCGGGCCTCCCATCTCAAGCTGGGGCTCGCCGAGTCCGAGCCTCTCGCCGCCAAGCCAGGGGAAAAGCTGGTCGTGACCCTTACCCTGACCACCGGAACGACCCTGGCGGTGCGGGTGGTGGACGAGCGGGGGACACCCCTCGTGGGGGTCAAGGGCGGGGTGCGGCGGGAAAAGAAAGGAACGGGGTTCCGTTTTCGCCTCGGCCGCCAGGAAAGCCCGATGGCCGAGGCGGAAAGCGATGGCGAAGGCAAGCTGGTGTTTCCCTCGCTGCTCCCCGGTTCTTACGGGCTTACCCTGGAAAAACCGGGGTACGTGCCCACCCATGTGGCCGTGAACGTGCCTCCTGAAGGCAAGGACCTGGGCGATGTGACGCTTCCCTCAGGGGTTTCCCTGGCGGGCCGGGTGGTAGATGAAAGCGGCCAAGGTGTTCCCGAGGTGACGGTGCTGGCGGGGAGCAACGCCGACTTCCCCATGGATTACGACGCCCGCACCCAAAGTGACGGCAGCTTCGTGCTCGCTGACCTGCCACGGGAAGGCCTGCTTTACGTGCAGGTGCGCTCGCGTTTGTACGCTTCGTCGCCCATCAAGGTCACCATGCCGCCAACGGGTCCGGTGGAAATCAAGGTCAAGGCTGGCAAGGTCCTCCGGGGCCGGGTGGTGGACAAAGAAACGGGGGCTGCCATCGCCGACGCCCAAATCGGCGGCGGGCGGGTGCTCATCCGCAGCATCGGTGGGTTCCGCACCGAAACGGTCATGCCCATTTCCGGCGGCACCTCCGACGCCGACGGGTTTTTCGAGGTGCCCTTGACCGGTGCTGGGGACGTCCGCTTGGAGGTAAGGGCGACCGGCTACGCCCCAGCCCAACGAACGCTCGCCATCAGCGAGAACGAGACGCCCCGGCTGGTGGTGGTGCAGCTGGAGCGGGGGTTCACCCTCCGGGGGGTGGTGTGGGAGGCGGACGGACGGCCCGCCGTGGGGGTAACGGTTGCCGTAAGCGAAGCCGGAAAGGACCTCCCCTCCCGCTTCTTTTCTTTCGGCCGCGACCGCCTCACCACTACCACCGACGGCAACGGCGAGTTTGCCCTCGTGGGGCTCAAGGCTGGGAAGATGACGGTGGAAGCGGAAAGCCCCGAAGGCCAGCGGGACCGAGTGACGGTGGACGTCACGGGAGATACGCAGGTGGAGCTGCGGCTGGCTTCCCCCTCCGACCTGGAGGTGCGGGTGGTGGGGCCCGGTGGCGAACCCCTGGCTGGGGCTAAGGTGCAGGCCCTTTCCTGGGGGAGCGCCGATTTGCCCCCCAAGTTCACCGACGGCTCAGGGCTTGTGCGCTTCGAGGATGTGGCTTCCGGGACCTACTCGGTGGTGGCCACCCTCGAGGGGTACGTGAGCGCCGAGGAGCGGGTCACGGTGGGGGGACAACCGGCTCGCGTCACCTTGAAGCTGAGCAGGGGCGGTGAGATCGTGGGCGTGGTGCGGGGCCTTTCCCCGCAAGAGCTGGGCCGCTGCCAGGTATGGGCAGGGCCGGCCCGTACCCAGGTTTCAGCCGACGGGAGCTTCCGCCTTCAGGGCGTGCCTTTGGGAAGGCAAGAAATCACCGCCACCGTATTTCCGTTGGGGCGCGCCAAGCACACCACGGTGGAGGTGCGGGAAGGGGTCCCGGCACAAGTAGAGCTGGACTTTTCCCAGGGCTACACCCTTTCCGGTGTGGTGCGGCGGGGAAGCCAAGGGGTTTCCGGCTACACGGTGACGGCTGGCGGACCCACACCCATGGACCGTGCCTCCGATACTACCGACGAGCGGGGCAGCTTCACCCTCCGGGGTCTCGAGACCGGGCGGTGGCAGCTGGCGGTCTCGGACCCCAACGGCCAGGTGCTTTTGACCCGGGAGGTAGAGGTGCACGCGGACACCCAGGTTGAGCTTTCGCTTCCCGAGGGCACCATCACCGGCACCGTGGCCCGCCGCACCACCCGGGAGCCTGTGGATGGGGCCGAAATCCTTTTGGAAATCCCCGGCCAGAGCGCCTTCATCCGCAGGACAACCAGCGACGAGCAAGGCAACTTCAGCCTCCGCGAGCTTCCCCCCGACACCACCTACCGCATCCTGGCCCAGGCCCCGGGTTATTCGCCCGCGGAGGGTTCGGTGACGCTCAAGGGTTTGGTGGCCACCGTGGAGCTCTTCCTGGACCCCCAAAAGGTCCTGGAGCTTTGGGTGCGCGATGCGGACGGCTCCATTCCAGCCGAGGTCTACCTCCTGGTGCGGGGGTCTTCGGGCGAAACCCAGGTGGTGTTCGTGACCCTGGACCGGGAAGGGCGGGGGATCGTGGGCAACCTCCCGGCGGGGAGCTACACCGCCCTGGTCCAGGGGCAAGGGGCCGCCGTGGCCGCCTTCGAGGTGCCTTCCCAGGTGCGGTTGCAGCTTTTGCCTCGGGCGAGTCTGGTGGTGGACGCGGGTCAAGGGTCAGTCCTGGTGCAGGTGGTTACCGAAGCAGGGCTTCCGGTACCGTTGCGGTTCCGGGGGTTGGGTGAGGAGGGCCCGTGGGTGACCGTGCGGGGTAGCCAGCGCTTTACCCTTCCGGCGGGAGCGTACCGGCTGCTCATCCAGCGCCCCGCCGGTGTGGAGGAAAAGACCGTAAACCTAGTGCCGGGCCAAGAAACGCTCGTGGAGGTTGGCCGGCAGGCAGGATGAGAGCGGTGCCCAACCGTGGGGAGTCGGCGTTGGCCGCTCAGGTGGGGGTTTGGGCGCGCGGTGCCCGGGCCGACGCGGCCCTCCCTCCAAGCGCAAAAAGGGCTGCCGGCAGGCAGCCCCGTGAACTTGCCACAACTTCCGCCGTCAGTGGGTGGCCAGGTAGCGAGCGGCGCCTTCGGGCGTGGCCACCATGGTGTCCTTGCCTTCGTCCCAGTCGGCGGGACAAACCTCGTTGTGGTGCTGGGACACGTACTGGAAGGCCTTGAGCACCCGCAAGGCCTCCCGGGAGGACCGCCCCACCGGCAGGAAGTTGGTGGTTTCGTGGACCACGATCCCTTCGGGGTTGATGAGGAAAAGCCCGCGCAGAGCCACGCCGGCGCCCTCGTCGAGGATGCCGTAGGCGCGGGAAACGTCCTTGGTGAGGTCGGCCAGGAGGGGGTAGCTGAGGGAGCCGCCCAGGCCCCCTTGCTCCCGGGGCGTATCCACCCACGCCTTGTGGGTGTACTTGGAATCCACCGAAATCCCCAGGATTTGGCAGTTCCGGGCAGCAAACTCCCCGGCGTCCCGGGAGAACGTCAAGACCTCCGTGGGGCACACGAAGGTGAAGTCCAGGGGGTAAAAGAGCAGGTACACCCACTTCCCCCGCAGTTTCTCCAAGGAAACCGAAACGAACTCGCCGTTGTGGTACCCCTCGAGGGTGAAAAGCGGTGCCGGTTTGCCGACCAAGCTCATGACAGCTCCTCCTTTCCCGTGATTGCCTCTCTGCAATCACGTTGGAGAAAAGTTATCAAATAAGAATCGTTGTGTCAAGGGGTCTCGGCACCCTTCAGCGCTGCCCGGGGTTTACTCGGAGGGCGTGACCACCAGCACCGGGATGGCAAGGCGGTGGCGGAGGCGCTCCACGGTCGTGCCGTGGACCAAATCGGCCATGCCCGCGTGGCCGTGGCTCCCCACCACCATGAGGTCGGCGCGGTGCGTTTCCGCGAGGCGCGCCAACTGCTCCGCCGGCTCGCCGAAGCCCAACTCGTAAACCGCTTCCACCCCCTGCTCGGCCAGCTCCGTGCGGTACAGCTCCAAGCGCTGGGTGTCGCTGCGCACCTCTTGGTCTTCCATTTCTCCGCCCAAAAGCCGCACGCCACCCGACTCCACCACGTGGAACAAAAGCACGCGCGCACCGCGCCCGCTGGCCCGGGCCAAGCTGACGGCTTGCGAGAGCACCTTCGTATCCGCTGGGGAAAAGTCCACAGCAACGGCAATGCGCTGGGGGGGCGGTGGTGGCGTGAGCGCCGGCATGGCGGCGGGGCCATGGACGCTCGCCACCTCAGGCAGCGGTACCCCGCGCCGACGCTGCCGGACCGGCCACAGCGCCACGTACCCGAGGAACAGCGCCAAGGCTGCGGCTGCCGGGACCACCGTCAGCCAGAGAAGCCATGCCCGGGGGCCCGAAGCCGTGAGCCAACCGCCAATTTCCTCCCAGGCCAGCCAGCCGTTCAAGCCGGAAATGAGCCCAGCCACCAGCCACGCGGTCACCCCGAGCCCCTTCCCCACCGCGTACTGCCCCAGCCAGCGGCGGTCGGAAACCAAGTGCACCAGCGGCACCACCGCAAAGGGAAGCTGCAGGGACAGCACCACTTGCGAGAAAACCAAAAGACGCCCGGTGGCGCCTTCCCCCATGGTACCGATCACCGCCACCGCCGGCACAATGGCCAATGCCCGGGTGATCATGCGCCGGACTAGGGGCCGCAACCGCAGCTGCAGGAACCCTTCCATCACAATTTGGCCGGCAAGAGTACCGGTAATGGTGGACGACTGGCCGGAGAGGAGGAGTGCCAAAGCAAAGGCGGCCGGCGCTACGGAAGCTCCTAAGATCGGCTCCAGGAGCCGGTGGGCATCCAATATGTCCTCGACCTGGTGGAAGCCAGTTTTGTGGAAGGCGGCAGCCGCCATCACCAACAGCGAAGCGTTGACGAACAGCGCGCCGTTGAGAGCCACGAACGAATCAATGGTGTTGAAGCGGATCCCAGACCGGATCCCTGCCGGTGTGGGGGCCACCCGCCGCGATTGCACCAGGGCGGAGTGCAGGTAGATGTTGTGGGGCATGACCGTCGCCCCCAGCATCCCCATGGCCAAGTACAAGGCCCCCTCGCCGGGAAGGGAAGGCAAGAGCCCCGAGACCACCTCGGCCGCCACCGGCTTGGCCAAAAAAACCTCCAGAGCCAAGCAAACCCCAATGGTGGTGACCAAGACCACGATGAAGGCTTCCAAAAGGCGCACCCCCCGGCCGTGGAGGAGCAGCAGCAAAAACGTATCCAGCGCCGTAACCACGATGCCCGCAATCAGGGGCAAGCCAAAAAGCAACTGGAGGCCAATGGCAGAACCCAAGACCTCGGCCAAATCGCACGCCACGATGGCCACCTCGGCCAAGATCCACAAGACGAAGCCCGCCCTTTTCCCGTACAGCGCCCGGCACGCCTGGGCCAGGTCCATGCGGGCCACGATCCCCAAGCGCGCCGAAAGGCTTTGGAGCAGCAGGGCCATGAGGTTGGACATCACCAGGACCCACAGCAAGGCGTACCCGAACTTGGACCCGGCGGCGATGTCCGTGGCCCAGTTGCCGGGATCCATGTACCCCACGCTCACCAGGTACGCCGGGCCCGAGAAGGCGAAAAGCCTCTTCCAAAAGGAAAGCTGAGGGGGAACGGCAACGACACCAGCTTCGAGGGCATCACCCGCGGTTTGGGGTCCGCGTGTCACGAGTCTATTTTTTGCGAATGTGTCTCAAAAGTCAAGGTGCCTCGGCCACCCAGGGCTGACCTTCGGAGCGCGTCAGTACCGAAACCCGATCCAAAAGCTGGTGTTGAAGCCGCGGTCGAGGGTTTGCTTGAAGTCCCAGCGCTTGGCGAAGTCCCAGTGCACCGGCAGGCCAAAAAGCTCAACGGAAAAACCGAAGCCGTACGAGGAAAGGCCGTCCTGGAGGCGGCCGTTGTTCATGAACCGGAACGGCTGGGAAAAGCCCGGGAGGTCAATGCGGGCCGCGGCCACGTCCAGGAAAACGCGACCCCGGAAGTCCCGCAAGTGAAGCCAGGGCAGGACCAGGTGATCGATGAGCGGAAAACGCCATTCCGCGTTGAAGTAGGCCACCTGGTTGCCCACCACCGAGCGGTAATCGAACCCCCGGAGGGTATCCACGCCCCCAAAGTAAAAGAGGCTGGGGCGGTTGCCGTCAGCAGCGGCCGAATAAAGGCGAAACGCCAGCTCGTTGCGGCGGGAAAGGGGCACGTACTGGCGGGCATCCAGGTGAATTTCCCGAGAAAGCGTGCCGCCGCCCTTGGCGTCGAAAGCCTGAACGAAATACAAGGTCCAGCGCCGCCCCCAGTGGGGGCCGTAATCGTTCCAGCCGGTGGTGTCGCCGGTGAGTCCCGCTTGCAGGAACGGGATGTTGTCGGTGACGGGGATGAAGAAGAGCTGACCCCCAAAGAGCACGGGGTAATCCACGTCGCGGTAAATGTAGCCGAAGGCCCCCTCCGCCCGCAGGTAGAGGGAGAGGGGGTACTGGGCAAAGACTGCCCCGCCGGTTTCCCGGTAAAGCCGCTTCAAGCGCACCTCGCGGCCGGTGAAGGCATCCGCTGCCACGAAGTAGGAGCGGTCGTCAAAAACCGTGACACCCCACTGCAAGCGCTTGGCCAAGTTGATGTACGCGGCTTGGAAATTGGTGTAGCCGGAAACGGACTCCAAAAGCACGTTGACGCGTCGGTCCCCATAGTGGTCGGAGAAGGAAAGGAAAGCCTGGGAGAGAAGCGTTCCGTCTTGGGAGTACTGCACCGCCGCTTGCACGTAGTCGGCGAAGAGCTTGTGGCTTTTCACAGCGGAAATGCGGTCCGGGGACACGGCGACCGTCACTGCCGGGAGGAAAGGCTCGCGCTTGGTGACGGCTTGGGGGGCTTTTTCCTCCCCCACCTCGGTTCCCTGCGCTGGGTCGGTCATGTACAGCTGCCATCTCCCCTTGGTGTAGGCCTGGTACACCACCCGCTCCCCCTCCCCCGTGACCACGGAAACCGGGTTGAGGGCCGCGCCGATGACCCGCGTGAGCCGGGAAAGCTTGCGGGTTTCGAGATTCAAGCGGTAGATGTCGAACACGCCCTGGTCGCGGTCGGAAGCAAAGTACAGGGCTTTTCCGTCCCGGGAGAAGCTCGCCCCTTCGTCGTCCCCAGGGCCAAAGGTGAGCTGGACCCGGTTTTGCGGGTTGGACAGCTCGAGCTGAAAGAGCTTGGCGTGCTCGCCGCTTTGGGAGGAAAAGATGAGGTACCTGCCGTCGGGGGAAAAGACCGGAGCGGCGTCGTAGGCAGGGTCGTCGGTGAGGTTGCGGGACCAACCCGTTTCCAGGTCCAAGAGGTAAATATCCGCTTGCCCGCCGGCAAAGGCGTGGTAGGCGACGGTTTTTCCGTCCGGGGAGAAGGCCGGCTCCATGGCTTGGTCTTGGGGGATGGGAAACTGCTTTTTGATCCCACCGTGTAGGGCATCCAACAGCAGCAAAACCCGGCCGCGGCCGCTGCGGGCAAACACGGCTACGGTGTCGCCATCAGGAGAAAAAGCCAAATCCCTTCCGCGGTCCGGGCCCACGGTGAAGAGCTGGGCGACGAGGTACTCGTAGCGGGTGGTGTAGCCGCGGGTGAGGTTCTTGAAAAGCCGCCGCTTGGGAACGGAAAAGAGGGCTACGTCCACGTCGTCCTTGTAGGTGGTGAAGGCGGCAACGAGCTCTCCCGATGGGGCAACGGCAGGGGATGCCTCGGCGGAGCGCACGCCTTCCTCGACCCGAAAGGCCGGGCCAAACTCCCGCGGGTCACCGCGTTCGGCCGCTACTGCCTGGTACTGCTTACGCAACCAGGCGCGGAAGCGGGCATCGAACTCCTCCACGTCCAAGTCGAAGGCCCGTTTGATGGCGCGGTCCACGGCGCCGGTAAGGGTGTTGCGGGTTTCGAAGATGAAGTCTCGCAACCCCTCCATGCCCCACTCCGCTTCCACGAAGGCAAACACCATGTGGCCGAAGCGGTAGGCGAAGTAGCCGGTGACGTTGTCGGCTACCGACGGCACGCGGTCGCCAAGGGTGGCGTCACGCATGACCGCCCGCGCCCGGGAGTCCTCGTCCTGGGCCAGGTACGAGGCCATGCCTTCCATGAACCACTGGGGGATGTTGGTGGTGAGGGCCTTCCCCAGCTTGCCCTGGAACAGGATCTCGTACTGAAAAATGTGCACGAGCTCGTGCTGGATGAGGTGGGCGAGCTCGGTGTCGGGCAGATCCACCGGCAGCACCATGCGGTTTCGCGCCGGCACGGCAAAGGCCCCCACGCCTTCGGGGATCCCCTCGACGATGACGTTGGTTTGCTCGAACTCGGCATGGGTGGCGTAGGCAATGAGGGGGATGGGCTCGGGAATTTGGAAGTTGAGCTTGCGGGCCAGCTCGTCGTACGCACTTTCGGCAAAGGAGGCGATTTTCCCCAGTTGCGGCTCCACCCGGTCATAGAAAGAAATGCGGAAGTGTGGAGTGGCGAACTCCTTCCAAACGAAGGTGTCGTACCGTACCTTGTTCTTGCCGAATTCCTGGCCGTACGCGCAAGCCGCAAAAAGGAAAAACAACGCCGTGAGTTTGCCACGCATAAGGGCCCCCTTTTAGTCAGTAAACAAGATACGTTTGCTCTTGACGGTTCGCGGCACGAAAATGCCAATGAGCTGGTTTTCCAAAGCGTAAAGATTGGCAAACATGCCGGCGAACTCGTCGAAGTTCCGCTCTTGGCGCTCCTGGAAATCCTTCAAGGGTTGCTCGAGAAGCAAAGCCCCCGTGCGGCCGTCGTAAACCTGGAGGAGGATGTCGTATAAAAACCCCGTTTGCTCCACCAGCACCTGCCGGTAGTAGGTTCGCCCGTCAATGGGGGAGACGTACTCCTCGGTCTTGTAGCCGGAGCGGTCCTGGACCTGGAAGTCCACGGTCCCGGCCACGATGAGGTCGGCCCCGGTTTGGGAGCCCAGCTCCCGCCAAAACTCCCGCGCCCGGGCAAGGGCGAGGGCATCCCCTCCCGGCGGGCGAACGCCTTCTTGCGGTGGAAGCAACTGGAGCTTGGATTCCCGGCGCAAGAGGCGGCGCAAGTAACGCTCGAACTCTTGCGTGACGTCGAAGCCCAGCTTGGTTTGCCCTTCGTCGCGCCCTTTGGCCTCGCGGATAAAAGGCCCCAGGTAAATCTTCTCGTGACCGGAAAGCAACAGCTTGGGGCGTACGGGGAGGGAAATTTCCACCTCCCGTATTCCAGCCCAAGCTGCCGCCGGCACGAGCAGCGCCAAGGCCCACCTAGCTGCCTTCATCGCCGCCTCCCTTGGGACGGATACCCCTAATGTAGGACGCGTAAAACTCGGCAAATCGCGCGTAGTTGCGGCGAATTCGGTTGTTGGTGGGGGCCAGCTCCAGGGCCCGCTTGTAGGTCGCCAGGGCCTCCTCGTACCGCCCCAAGGCCTCGTAGGCAACCGCCAGGTTGTTGAGCAGCTCCGGGGTTTCCCCGGCCAACGCGCGCGCCCGCTCGAAGCGGAACGCCGCCTCCTGCCAGAGCGCCGCCACCGCCGCCTCTACCCCTTGCCGCATTTGCTCCTTGGCCGCAACTCCTGCCTTTTGGCTCGCGCACGACACCAGGAAAAGGAACGCTACCCCGCACAATGCCACCCGCCTCATGGCCGTCCCCCAAATCCCATGGCTATGATAACCCCCGATGGCTTCCGGAGATTCTCTCGCCACCTTGGCCTGGGCTTTGGGAGCCTCAGGGCGCAAAGGGCGCGAGGAGGCCCGTCAGGCTTTGGCTTCCGGCCAAATCCCGGGAGCCGAGCGGGAAGCGGCGGCCCGGGACGCCCTCGCTCGCGCCGCGCAGTGCGGGTTTACCTGGTACCCCGCGGACGAGCCCTCCTTCCCCCCAAGTCTTGCCGCCCTTTCCGATCCGCCCTTGGGCCTTTTCCTCAAGGGACATTGGCCCCAAGGGCCCACGGTGGCCATCGTCGGCTCACGACGGGCTTCCGCGTACGGGCGCGAGGTCGCCACGTACCTGGGGCGGGAGCTGGCGCGAGCTGGTGTTTGGGTGGTTTCGGGGATGGCTCGGGGCGTTGATGCGGCAGCCCACCGAGGGGCCCTGGAAGGGGGTGGAACGACGGTGGCGGTTTGGGGCGCTGGGTGCGACCGCGTTTACCCCCCCGAGCACCGGGAGCTGGCTGAAGCCATCGGTCAAGCCGGGGGCATCGTCACCGAGTACCCGCCGGGTACGCCCCCCCGTCGCGAGAACTTCCCCGAGCGCAACCGCCTCATTGCCGGCCTCGCCCAGGTGCTGGTCGTGGTGGAAGCCGACGAGCGCTCCGGGGCCTTGCTTTCCGCGCGCCTGGCCTTGGACGAGGGGCGGGAGGTCATGGCCGTGCCGGGTTCGGTTTTTTCCCCCCTTTCCGCTGGACCCAACGGCCTCCTGCGGGCCGGAGCGGCACCCGTGCTTTCGGCCCAGGACGTTCTCGACGTCCTTGGATTGGCCCAACCGGCCGCCAAGCCGGTCGCAGAGCAACCGGAAAGGGGCCTTTTGGGATTCTTCCCGAAAGGGATGGCCCTCACCGTGGACGAAGTGGCCCAGCGCTGCGGCCGCAGCGTTGCCGAGCTTCTGCCGGAACTCACGGAGCTGGAGCTTTCAGGAACGCTCGTGCGCGAGCCCGACGGCCGCTTGCGCCGGACCTAGGGCGCAGGAAGCTCGAAGGGGATGCGGATGCGGGACTCCACCAGGTCCAGGGCCAAGGTCCACCGCCCGGGTTGAATTCCTCCCGGCACGAAAAAGAAAAGCCGCCCCTCGCACACCCGGCGGTCGTCCACGTGAACCGAGGGGTACACGATCGCCTCACCGGGCGCTGCAAAGAAATCCAGGGAGCAGGGGAGCTCGCGGTTGAAGTAGCCCAAGGGGTCGGCGGCAAGAGCGGCCCGCCGCAGGGTCGGCTGAAGGGAGGCGTACGCCTCGGCAAACTGCTCCTGGCTTGCCAAGGGGATCCGCTCCCCTTGGGGGGTGAGGACGAAAATGGCGTCCCGCTTCACCTCCACCACGTGGCCAGGTGCAGCCGTAACGGCCAGGTCCAGGATGAGCCACTCCTCCCCCAAGCTCAAGGTCGCAAAGCGGTACCCCAAGGCCAGCTCCACTTCCGGGCCCCGGTACCGCAGGACCGTGGCCCCCACCTTGTCCACCCCGGGAACCCCTGTGGGCACCCCCGTGCTGCAGGCCCCCAGGACCACCACGCCGAGCACCGCGGACAGCCGTGTCATGGCAACCTCCCATCTCCGGGGGGCATTGTAGCCCTACCCTTGACAGCTCTTGCTAAAGTGCCGGCGGAGGGAACGTGGGGGAAACCCTCGTCATCGTCGAGTCCCCGGCCAAGGCCCGGACCTTGAGCCGCTACCTGGGGAAAGAGTTCCGGGTGGTGGCGTCGGTGGGGCACGTGCGCGATTTGCCCAAGAACGAGCTGGGCATCGATTTGGAACGCGGGTTCGAGCCCCGGTACGAGGTCCTGCCGGGCAAGCGGGCGGTCGTTTCCCAGCTGCAAAAGGCAGCGCGGGAGGCGGAAAAGATCCTCCTCGCCACCGACCCCGACCGGGAAGGGGAAGCCATCGGCTGGCACGTGGCGGAGCTTGTGGCTTCCGCTCAAAAACCCGTGGCGCGGGTGCTGTTCCACGAGATCACCAAGAAAGGCGTGCACGAAGCCTTAAAGCACCCCCGCCAGCTCGATGCCCACTTGGTTGACTCGCAAAAGGCACGGCGGGTTCTGGACCGCCTCGTAGGCTATACCCTGTCGCCGCTTCTGTGGGAAAAGGTCAAGCGCGGGCTTTCCGCTGGCCGGGTGCAGTCGGTGGCCCTCAAGATGATTTGCGACCGGGAAGCGGAAATTGCCGCTTTTGTTCCCGAGGAATACTGGAACCTGGACGCGCGGCTCGACGCTGGCACCCCTCCCGTCTTTGCTGCCCGTCTGGCCCTCGTGAACGGCAAAAAGTTCAAGGTAGGCGACCGGGAAACGGCCGAAAACGTGCGGGCCACCGTCGCCGCCCTGCCGTTCCGCGTCGCCAAGGTCACGAAAAAGCGGCGCCAGCAGCATGCCCCCCCGCCGTTCGTCACCGCCAAACTCCAGCAAGCCGCCTACCAGCGCTTCCGCTTTCCCGTGCGCAAGACCATGCAACTCGCCCAGAGGCTTTACGAGGGCGTGGACGTGGGTGGGGAGCGGCTGGGGCTCATCACCTACATGCGCACGGACTCGGTGCGGGTGGCGGCGGAAGCTGTGGAAGCGGCGAGGGCGTTCATCGCTGAAAACTTCGGCTCCCAGCTACTCCCGGAAAAGCCGAACACCTACAAAAACAAGCAGGCAGCCCAGGACGCCCACGAAGCCATCCGCCCCACGGACGTTACCCGCACCCCCGAAAGCCTGCGCGCCTACCTTTCCCCCGACGAGCTCAAGCTCTACACCCTCATTTGGCAGCGCTTCGTGGCTTCGCAAATGAAACCGGCGGTTTTCGACGTCACCGAGGTCCTGGTGGAAGCTGGTCCCTACGGCTTCAAAGCCAAAGGCGAGGTGGAGGTGGAGCCGGGGTACTTGCGGGTTTACCGCGAGGAAGGAGAGGCCCCCCTCGAACCGCCGGAAGAGGAGGAAAAAACTGCCAAGCTTCCACCCCTCGAGGAAGGGCAAGCCCTCCAGCTCGTGGAGCTTAAAGCCGAGCAAAGGTTCACCCAACCGCCCCCCCGTTACACCGAATCCACCCTGGTCAAAGCCCTGGAAGAAAACGGCATCGGCCGCCCCTCCACCTACGCCCAAATTATCGCCACCCTTTCCGACCGCAACTACGTGGTTAAGGAAAAAGGCGCTTTCGTGCCCACAGAGCTGGGCAAGCTGGTGACCCGCCTTTTGACGCAAAGCTTCGGCGACCTCATCAACGAGGGGTACACGGCGAGCTTAGAAGCAGAGCTGGACGCCATTGCCGAAGGGGAAAAACCGTGGCGGGAGGCCATCGAGGCTTTTTGGAAGGCCTTCAGCCAGGACCTGGAAAAGGCCAAGAAAACCATGGAGGACGCCAAAACCGGCGTGGTCACCGACAAGACTTGCCCCACCTGCGGCGCCCCCATGGTCCTGCGCTTCGGCCGCTTCGGCGAGTTTCTGGCCTGCAGCAACTACCCCACCTGCAAGACCACCCGCGAGCCGGACGCCGGGGAGGAGGCCGCTCCCAACTGCCCCCTGTGTGGGGCGCCCATGGTGAAAAAGCGCTCCCGCTTCGGCCCCTTTTGGGCCTGCAGCCGCTACCCCGAGTGCAAGGGCACCCAACCCATGGCCAGCAAGACCGCTTCCCCCAACACCCCCTCGGGGGTGCGGTGCCCCCAGTGCGGGCAAGGGGAGCTTTTGGAAAAGCGCTCCAAAAAGGGCCGAGCCTTTTGGGGGTGCAGCACCTACCCCGCCTGCACCTTCACCCTTCCCGCCAAACCCGTGAACCACCCTTGCCCCGCCTGTGGCGCACCTCTGATGCTGGAGAAGAAATCCGTGCGCCGGGGCGTTTACTGGCAGTGTGCCCAGAAAAGCTGCGGCCACGTCATGAGCCCGGAGAAAAGCCCTTGAGGAAAGCCACGGTCACGGTGGTGGGGGGCGGGCTCGCCGGGTGCGAAGCCGCTTGGCAGCTAGCCCAGGCCGGGGTATCGGTCGTGCTCTACGAAATGCGGCCAGCAAAGACCACCCCCGCCCACCGCACCGGCCACCTCGCCGAGCTCGTGTGCTCCAACTCCCTGCGCTCGGACAACCCTGCCAACGCCGTGGGGCTTTTGAAGCGGGAAATGGAAGCCCTTGGCTCGTTGGTCATGGCCTGCGCCCGGGCCACCCGGCTCCCCGCCGGTGACGCCCTGGCCGTGGATCGGGAGGCGTTTGCCCAAGCGGTTACGCGAGCCGTGGAAACCCACCCCCGCATCCGCCTGGTCCGCCAGGAGGTCACGGCCCTTCCGCAGCCGCCGGCGATCGTGGCCACGGGCCCCCTGACCTCGGATCCCCTCCACCAGGCTTTGGTGGCGCTTGTGGGCGAGGAAGCCTTGAGCTTTTTCGACGCCATCGCGCCGGTGGTCGCCGCCGACTCCCTGGACATGGGCAAGCTGTTCCGAGCCTCCCGCTACGGCAAAGGCAGCGGCGAGGACTACCTCAACGCCCCCCTCACCCGGGAGGAGTACGAGCGCTTCGTGGGTGCTCTCCTGGCGGCAGACAAGGTCCCCACCAAGCCCTTCGAGGAAGACATCCCCTACTTCGAAGGGTGCCTGCCCATCGAGGTCATGGCTGCCCGCGGCGCCGACACCTTGCGGTTCGGGCCCATGAAGCCCGTGGGCCTGGTGGACCCCCGCACGGGCCGCATGCCTTACGCCGTGGTCCAGCTCCGCCAGGACGACTTGGCCCGGCAGCATTACAACCTCGTGGGCTTTCAAACCCGCATGACCATCCCGGCGCAAAAGGAGGTGTTCCGCCTCATCCCCGGCCTCGAAAACGCCCGCTTCGTGCGCTTCGGCATGGTCCACCGCAACACCTTCATTTGCGCGCCCAAGTTCCTGGACCCGACCCTGCAACTCCGGTCTCTGCCAGGGGTGCGCCTGGCCGGCCAAATCACCGGCGTGGAAGGGTACGTGGAGTCGGCGGCCACCGGGCTTCTGGCAGCCCTCTTCCTTTTGGCCGAGCTTTTGGGGTGCGAGCTCCCCCCTCCCCCACCCTGGACCGCCCACGGCGGGCTCCTCCGCCACCTCACCCAGCGGGATCCCCGCCGCTTTCAGCCCGCCAACGCCTCCTGGGGGCTCATGACCGACCCCCCCTGCCCTCTCCCCAAAGACAAGGAAAAACGCCGGCAAAAAGCCGCGGCCGAAGCCCTCGCCACCATCGCCCGGTGGCGCGCCAGCCTTCCCATCCCTGTCCCCCAACCAACGGCCCCCGTGCCAGCGGCGGTCCCATGGAGCGGTTAGAGCAGCAGTTGGCCTTTCTGCTCACCCTCGACCGCCTCAAGGGGGTGGAGCGGCGGAACTACACCCTGGCCGGGAGGCGGGAAAACAGCGCCGAGCACTCTTGGCACGTGGCGGTGGCGGCCATGCTCCTGGCCGAGCATGCCCGAAGCGAGGTCAACGTCTTGCGGGTGCTCGAGCTGCTCTTGGTCCACGACGTGGTGGAAATCGAGGCTGGCGACACCTACGTCTACGACGAGGAGGCCAAAAAGCTGCAGGAAGCCAGGGAAGGGGACGCCGCTCGCCGGATGTTCAGCTTGCTCCCCCCTGACCAGGGGGCCTACCTTCTGCAGCTTTTCGAGGAATTCACCCGGGGCAGGACCCCCGAAGCCCGCTTTGCCAGAAGCCTTGACCGCCTTTTGCCCGTGCTTCTCAACGCTGCCACAGCCGGACGGTCGTGGCGGGAGCACGGCATCCGTGCTGCCCAAGTCCTGGCCCGCAACGCCGAAGTGGCCGAAGGAAGTCCAGCCCTTTGGGAAGCCGTCCAGAAGCTCGTAGCCCAAGCTCAAAGGGAGGGTTTCCTCGCCCCCTGAACCCGTCCTTCCGAAAGCCCCGCCGTCCCGTGGCACGCTGGAAGCGCCGGCTTTCCGCCGGTACAAAACCCTCCCTCACTGGGGCAGGGGCCGACGGGGATGCCACGGGCAAAGGACCGGGAAAGGGAGATCGCACCGGGTGGAGGAAGGTGGCGGTGGGGCAGAGGCGCACCCAAAAGGAGAAGGGGCCAGCTCGGCAACCGCTGGCCCCGGGTGCAAAAGCGTTCACCCACGCCGGCGCGGCGCTCACCTGCCCTTCGGCGGCACCTCCACCACCGCGATCCCCCAAGCCCCCGTTTGCAGCTCCTCCACCAGCACCGAAATCCGCTCCGCCTCCTTGGGCAGGCGGATGGGGGCTTCGTAGGTCCACACGGTGCCGGCCCCTTCCTTCACCTCCTGCACGAACTCCTCCTGGTGGACGAAGGGCTCCTCCTTGGCGAGCTCGACGGCCACGGTAACGCGGAACCTGCCTCGCGCCAAGTCCTTGAGGGTCTCAAAGAGATGGCCCACATCCGTGCGGGCCACGAGCAGGCCTTGGCGAGTTTTCTTGCCCGCCGCACGCACATCCGCCAGGTGAATCGTCACCCCAAGTGCTCCCCGCGAGCTGGGCCCAGTGAGGGCTGCCACAGCCCGTGCTTCGCTGGCCAGAGAGGAAACACCCAAACGGGTCACGGGGCTCACGGTGGGGACTTCCGCCCCCCGGAAAAAAAGCTTTACCGGCACCAGCCTTCCGTCCAGCACCCCGCTGACCTGGTAAGTGACCAAAAAGAGGTTTTTGAGACCCTCCAGCGCCACCCCCAGTGGTTTCTTGCTGTAGACCAAGCTGCCCCCAGTTTCCGCGGCCAACTGGCCCATGCCTCGCGTAGGTTGCGCAAGCGGGGTGAAGGAGTATCGAGACCACAAAGAAAGGTTATAACCAACCGTCATGAACTCCTCGAAAAGGCTCCCTCCACCCGCGCTTGACCCGTAGTATTGCCCCCCTTGACCACCGATTCCCGGGTACACGAAGTGAAGGACGATGCCTTCTGCCGCCAAGCCCCGGGCCAAGAGGCGCAGGGTGTCTTCAGAGTCCTTTTCCCGGTCCAGCCACCACTGGGGGCTACGTTGCTCCCACGGCTGACGCTCGAATTTTGCGCTTGCCGCTTGCTGAAAACTCAATCCTTCGAAGGGGGAGATATCGAAGCCGTCGCTTAACACGAAAGCCACTGTGACCGGAGCTGCCCGGCCTGTCTCGAGGGCGGCAACCATCTGGCGGAGGGCGCGGCGGACCATGAAGAAGTCCCAGCCACTGGAAAGCACACCCTGCCGCGCGGCCGCGGCCTCGATCTCCCAGATCTGTTTCCGTTCCCAAATCATCACGTTTCTGGTCTGCAACAGAGGAATTCCCTCTAGCGCTTGCCTCAGGCTCGCCTCATCCCGTAAGCCCTCCCCCAAAATCCGGCTCACCTGGCCCGTTTGCACGACCCGCACCGGACCCATCCTCAGGAGTTTTGCCGCTTCCTGCAAGACGAGCTCAGCACCGTAGCTGCGGCAGTAGCGGTCACAGAAGTCAGTAAGCACCACTACTGCCACCTCCACAGCAGGAGCAGCAGCCTCCGGCCCCGCCTGGGCGCTACCCGCCGTTGTATCGGGACTATGTACCTGGGCCTCCGCCGTTCCCGAGAACACCGGGCGGACTTCGAGGACTCGGGCCAATTCGTCGTTGAGGTACAGCTTGAGGTCCTCCAGGGTGGCCTGAGAGCTGGGGAGTTTCGCCACCACGGTGCCCGCCGTGATCTCTATCCGTTCGGAAAAGCTTGCCCTGGGAGGCGTTTGCCCAAAGGCCATGGCACCGAGCAAAAAGAACGTAGAGGCCAGCATAAACACGCCCTCAACCTCAGTATTGGCACCACCACGGGCATCCGGCGGTCGGCGTTGGGGTGCAGTAAATACCGCACGTCATGCATTGCGTGTCACCGGGTCTTTTGCTGCAGGGACAATCCACGAGGATCCAGGGGTCAGCCCCGCACTCCCCAGGGTCGTTGGTATCGCCGTCGCCGTTGAGGTCACGGCAGCCACCAGGAGGCTGGGGACCCGGCGGAAATGTTGGATTGCCATTGTGATCAACAAAACGGGCCCAGCAGTTGAGGTACGATTGCGGCGCTCCGCAGGTCATGCCTTCCTCCGCCTTTGAATAACCGTCTTGAATCCCGTTCCGAGCGGTGGCGCCGGTGCAGAGTCGAATGAAATCCCCCACCCATTCGCTAAAAAAAGGGTCAGCGTAAAAACTCACGATATACTCCGAGCTCGGCAAGTTGGGCTGGGGGGCAGAAAGGCCCAGGGCAGCGAAAA
>JBAMMG010000077.1:0-22391 GCA_039793905.1 Thermoanaerobaculum sp.
CTGGAAGCGGCGGAAGCCTTCCCTGGTCGGGTGGAGCTTCTGGATTTGCGCACCCTTTCGCCGTGGGACCGGGAGGCGGTGGTGGCCTCGGTGAAGAAGACCGGGCGCCTACTGGTGGTGCACGAGGATACGTTCACTGGCGGCTGTGGGGGGGAAGTCGTTGCTACGGTGGTCGCCGAGGCCTTCCCGTACTTAGACGCCCCGCCCATGCGGGTGGCCAGCGCCGACTGTCCCGTTCCCTACGACGGTGGCCTTATGGCGGCTGTGGTCCCGACGGTGGCAAGGATTCGCGAGGCTTTCGAGACGCTGTTCCGCTACTGACCGGGCCGGGCGGGTCCCCGCTACAATGCCTTGCCCTTTGCGGGCGGAGGTGGTCATGGTGACGATTCGTGTAGCCCACTCTCCTGATGCCGACGATGCCTTCATGCACTACGCGGCTGTGCACGGCTTGGTGGAAACCCGGGGCTTGCGTTTCGAGGAGGTGCTGGCTGACATCGAAACGCTGAACCAGGCTGCGTGCAACGGTACCTACGAGGTCACGGCCATTTCCATTCACGCCTACGCTTATGTGGCCGAGCGCTACGCCTTGCTTTCCTCCGGGGCCTCCATGGGGGACGGCTACGGCCCGGTGGTCATTGCCCGGGAACCCCTGACCCGGGAAGCCCTGGCGGGCAGACCGGTGGCCACCCCGGGGCGCTGGACCTCGGCGCGCCTGGCGTTCCAGCTCTGGCAGCCCCAAGCCCAATGCGTGGACGTCCCCTTCGATGGGGTCGCCGCCACGGTGGCGAGCGGCGCGGCAGTGGCCGGGGTGCTCATCCACGAAGGCCAGCTCACCTACGGCCATGAGGGGTTTCACCTGGTGGTGGATTTGGGCGCCTGGTGGAAGGAGCAAACGGGGCTTCCCTTGCCTCTGGGTGGCAACGCCGTTCGTCGAGACCTGCCGCGGGAGCTCATGCGGAGCATCGCCATTGTGCTCACCGATTCGGTGGCCTGGGCCCTGCGCCACCGAGAGGAAGCCCTCACTCACGCCCTCCATTTTGCCCGCGGGTTGAGCGCCGAGCAGGCCGACCGCTTCGTGGGCATGTACGTGAACCACTGGACCCTGGATTACGGCCGGGAGGGACGGGAAGCGGTGCAGCGCTTCCTGGGGGCTGGGGCAGCCGCCGGGCTCGTGCCTTCGGTTCCCGAACTCACGTTGGTCTACCCTTGGTAAGCCGCGGCGCGGGTCCTGCTACCGGTTACCCCCGCCGCCCAATACGCCGCTCGATTTCGTCGTGGGGCACGGTGAGGACGATGGGACGCCCGTGGGGACAGCGGTGGGGGTCCCGGCAGCGGGCGAGATCGGCCAGCAGCCTCTCCGCCTGCAGCGGGGCGAGGGGGGTGTTCTTTTTGATGGCGGCGCGGCAGGCCAGGGAAGCCGCAGTTTTTTCCTGGACCGAACGACCGGGGAGCGAATCCTGGAGGAGGTCCTCCAGGAGCCCGAAGACCAGCTCCTGGGCGCGGGTAGCCGGCACTGCTTGGGGGAGCGCGGTCACCCGCAGGGAGTTTCCGGAAAGGGGCTCGAGCTCCACCCCAAGCCGGGCAAGTTCCGTGACGTGCTCGCTGGCCAGGGCGTAAAGGGCAGGGCTCACCTGGATAACCTCGGGGATGAGCAGGGGTTGCCTGCCTTGGGGCCCCAGGTGCCCCAAAAGCGCTTCGAAAAGCACCCGTTCGTGAGCCACGTGCTGGTCCACGAGCTTAAGGCCTTCGGCGTCTTCCACCAAAAGGTAGGTGTTCCGGTATTGCCCGAGGTAGCGACCCCACGGGGTCGTGGGTGCGGCGAGGGGGGCCGCGGGGCCGGAAAGGTCAGGTTTGGCTGAAGCCTCCGCAACGCGGAAGGCCAAGCTCTGCTGGTGGCTGGGAGTGGGAGCCGATGGAAGCGTGACCTGGATTGGCTCCGGGCCCCGGGCAGAGGCAAGGGCTGCAACCAAAGTTTCCGCAAGGAAACCCACCACTGCTCCCGGGTTGGCGAAGCGCAGCTCGGCCTTGGTGGGGTGGACGTTGAAGTCCACCTCGTGAGGCGGGACCTTCAACAAAAGGAACGCGTCCGCCTGCCACTCCCCTTTGACCGAGCGCAAGAGGCGGGCAAGGGTTGCCGAGAGGAGGCGATCTTTGACCAGGCGGCGGTTGACCGCTACCACCAAATGCTTGGCCGGGGTCGGGGGCAGGAGGAACGCCGCAAGCTCGAGATCGCCGCGCCGGGCCGTCACCGGCGGTGGAGGGGTTTGCCCGAGGATTTGGAACAGCCGCTCGCCGGCCGTTTTGACCGGCGTGAAGTGCCAGAGCTTGCGCTGACCGTGCCAAAGGGTGAAGGCCACCTCGGGGTAGGCAAAGGCGAAGCCCTGGAGGAGCTCGACGGTGTAGCGGAGCTCGGTGGCTTCCGACCGCAGGAACTTGCGGCGGGCTGGAGTGCGGGCAAAGAGCTTTTCTACCGTCACCCGCGTCCCCCGGGGGCGGGGGCAGGGCTCCTGGCCGAGGATGCGGCCAAAGGAAACCCGAACCCGGGTACCTTCTCCCGGCGAGGCGGCGGTTTCCAGGGTGAGCTCGGACACCGAGGCAATGGAAGGCAACGCTTCCCCCCGAAATCCCAGGGTGGTGAGGCGCTCCAGGTCGCTAGCGGACGCAATCTTCGAGGTTGCGTGGCGCTCCAGGGCCAGCATGGCGTCGTCGGGGTCCATGCCGATGCCGTCGTCCTCCACGAAAATGAGCTCCCGGCCCCCCGCTTCCAGACGCACGGTCACGCTTTCGGCTTGGGCGTCCAGGGCGTTTTCCACGAGTTCTTTGACCACGGAAGCTGGGCGCTCCACCACCTCGCCGGCGGCAATTTGGTTGATGACGGTGTCGGGCAACAAGCGGATGCGTCCCATGGCCCAAAGCCTAGCGCAAAAGCGGATAAACTTTTGGTCCGGAGGGTTGCATGGATTTCGAGTTTTCCGAGCAGCAAAAGATGATTCGCCGCATGGTGCGGGAGTTCGCCCGGGAGCGGGTGGCACCGGGGGCGCGGGAGCGGGACGAAACGGGTCAGTTCCCCTGGGAGCTTTTCCGGGAAATGGCGGAGCTCGGCCTTTTGGGGATGGTAACCCCGGAGGCATACGGGGGTTCGGGGTTGGACGTGTTGTCGTACCTCCTCGCCATTGAGGAGCTGGCGTGGGCCGATGCCTCGGTGGCGGTGGGGGTTTCAGTGCACAACTCCGTGTGCCAGTGGCCCATCGTGCGCTTCGGCAGCGAGGAGCTCAAAAAGCGCGTCCTGCCGCCCCTGGCCCGGGGTGAGTGTCTCGGGGGCATCATGCTCACCGAGCCGGACGCCGGCTCGGATTTGGCGGCTCTTTCCACCACCTACCGCCGCGTCGGGGAGGAGTTCGTGCTTTCCGGCTCGAAGATGTGGATCACCAACGCTGGCATCGCCAAGTACTTCGTGGTCCTGGCCACCCGCGACAAGAACCTCGGCCACCGGGGGATTTCGGCGTTCGTGCTGGACGCCGAGCAACCGGGAGTGCAGGTGGACCCCCCCGAAAAGAAAATGGGCCTCAGGGCGTCGGTGACCGCAGGGGTGACCCTGGAGGAAGCGCGGGTACCTGCAGGCAACCTCCTGGGTCAAGAGGGGGAGGGGTTCAAAGTAGCCCTCGCTACTCTGGACCACTCACGGCTGGGTATCGCGGCGCAAGCCATCGGCATTGCTCAGAGGGCTTTGGACGAGTCTTTGCGTTACGCCAAAGAGCGGGTGCAGTTTGGCAAGCCCATCATCCAGCACCAGGCCATCGGCTTCCGCCTAGCGGACATGGACACCGAGCTGGAAGCGGCCCGCTGGCTTACCTATCGGGCGGGTTGGCTTTCCGAGCGGGGCGGAAACATCTCTCGAGCCTCCGCTCAGGCCAAACTTTTGGCCACGGAAACCGCCAACCGCATTTGCAACTTCGCGGTGCAAGTTTTCGGCGGCTACGGGTACTCCCGAGAGTACGTGGTGGAGCGGCTGTACCGGGACGTGCGGGTGACCACCGTTTACGAGGGAACCAGCGAGGTGCAGCGCATGGTCATTGCCCGCGCATTGGAGCGCCTGGCTTCTACCGCCCCGGAATGTTAGAGGCTTTCGCCTGGGCATGGTTGCAGCTTGCCGGCCCCCCCAGGGCGGTGGGCGAGCCCCTCGTTTGGGGTGCCGATGCGGAAGGGGGAGCACCCTACGTGTTTTACGACGGCAAGGGGCACCTCGCCGGGTTCGAGGTGGACATTGCCCGGGCCCTGGAGCGGCACCTCGGCCGGCCTGTTGTGTTCAAGCAATACGATTTCAAGAGGTTGGTGGAAGGCCTGGAGCGCGGCGATATTGATTTGGCCATGAACGGGTTGGAGGTTACCCCCGACCGCGCTGCCCGCGTGCGGTTTACCCGCCCATACTACGTGTTCCGTTTGCAAATGGTGGTGCGGAGAGGGGATGCCCGCTGCCGGGACGTAGGGCGCTGCATCGCCGCAAACGGGGCTATTGGCACGCTCGAAAACTCGGCGGCCTCTCGGTTTTTGGCTCGCGCTGGGGCCAGGGCCCTTCTCTACGACAGCCAGGTCACGCCATTCGAGGACCTGCGTCTGGGCCGGCTGGATGCGGTGCTCTTGGACGTGCCGATCGTGCGGGCGTTCCTTCCCTCTTGGCCGGAGCTGGAAGCGGTCGAGCCACCTCTCGCCGGGCGGGGCCATTACGCCATCGCCCTGCGGCAAGAGGACGAGGCGCTGGCGCGTGCGGTAGATGCCGCCCTGGCGGCCATGGCCGAGGGTGGGGAGCTGCGGGCGATCCTAACCCGGTGGGGGCTGTGGGACCAAGGGCAGGAGGAGCTTTTGCCTCCAGGGGTATTTGCCGGCGAAACCGTGCCGGAGGCGAAGGCTCCTCCGGCGGGAGCCCCACCCCAGCGATTGTTGACCGTGAGGATGCTGTCGAGGGCGGCGCTGGTGACTGTGGCCCTGGCGGTGGCGAGCATGGCGGTGGCGGTGGGCGTGGGTTTGCTTGTGGCGCTGGGGCGCCTGTACGGCGGCAAGGCCATAGCAGCGCTAGCCCTCGGGTACGTGGAGTTCTTCCGTGGCGTGCCGGTGCTTTTGCTCCTCTACCTGGTGTACTTTGGGGTTCCGACAGCGTGGGCGGCCCTCACCGGTACTCGCGGGCTGTTCGTTTCCCCCTTTTGGACGGCGGTGGTGGGTTTGGGCCTCACCTACGGAGCGTACGAAGCGGAAATTTACCGCGGGGCGCTGGCCGCCATCCCCCGCTCCCAGTGGGAAGCGGCAGCAAGCCTCGGCCTATCCCCGCGCCAAACCTTTTTCCACGTGGTGCTGCCCCAAGCCCTGCGCCTCGTCCTCCCACCGTCCACGACGGATTTCGTCGCCCTCTTCAAGGACACGAGTTTGGCTGGGACCATCACCGTGGTGGAGCTCGCGAAGCAGTACCAGATCCTGTCCACTTCCGGCGCGAGCTTCCGGGTGCTGGTGGAGGCGGGGCTGGTGACCGCCCTGCTCTACCTGGCCATGTCACTGCCTTTGGGTCATTTGGCTCGCCGTTGGGAAAGGCGGCTTTCGGGGCGCTGAGATGCTACCCATTGCGGTTCGGGGTCTTAGGAAGCGCTTCGGGGACCGGACGGTCCTGGATGACGTGTGGCTCTCCGTGGCGCCCGGGGAGACGGTGGTGGTGCTTGGGCCGTCGGGGGCCGGAAAATCCACGCTTCTACGGTGCGTGGCGGGGCTTTTACCTTTCGATGCCGGCGAAGTGGAGGTTGATACTTTGACCTTGCGGCCGGGAATTGGAGGCGGGCGCCAAGCACCGCCGGTACGCCCGCGGCTGGGGTTCGTGTTCCAGGATTTTGGGCTTTTCCCCCACAAGCGTGCCTGGGAAAACGTGGCGCTGGCACCGCGGCTCGTGCGAGGCCTGCCGGCGCTCCAAGCCCGGGATGTGGCCATGCAGCTTCTCGCCAAAGTGGGTCTCGAAAAGCGCGCCGATGCCTTTCCCGCCGAGCTTTCAGGGGGCGAGAAGCAGCGGGTGGCCATTGCTCGCGCCTTGGCCATGGCACCCCTGGCGCTTTTGGGAGACGAAATCACCAGCTCCCTGGATCCGGAGCTCAAGTGGGAGGTGGCGGAGACCTTGGTGGCGCTCAAGAAGGAGGGGCTCACGGTTCTCCTCGTGACCCACGAGGTGGCCCTGGCCCGGCATGTGGCGGATCGGGTCGTGCTGCTAGCGGAGGGTCGGGTGGTGGAAGAGGGGCCGGCAGCCACCGTTTTGAGCCAACCGCTGACCCTCCGAGGCCGGCCGTTCCTGTCGCAGTGGTTGCTCTAGGGGCGTTTTTCCGGCCAGCTGCAGCCAGGGTCTGGGGTCAACATCGGGGTCTGGAGCAAACAAAAAAGGCGCCGGAAAACCGGCGCCCGAGGCCACGCAGAGCGGACCTTACTTCTCTTCGACCTTCACCGGGATGGCCTTGGGCTTGGCCTCCTCGCGCTTGGGCAGGGTCAGGTGGAGGACCCCCAGCTTGTAGCTGGCGCTGATCTTGTCGGGGTTGACGTTGGAAGGCAGGGTGAAGGTGCGCTCAAAGGAGCCGTAAGACCGCTCCACACGGTGGTAGGTTTCACCCTCCTCGGCCTTTTCGAACTTCCGGGACCCACGGATGGAGAGCACCCCGCCCTCGACGGTCACCTCGACGTCTTTCGGATCAACGCCGGGGAGCTCCACGGAAATCTCGAGAGCGTCCTTGCTTTCCTTCACGTCCACCGCCGGCAGCCAGCTCCCGGTGATGTAGTCCTCCTCGACCCGGCGGGGACGCCCCCAAATCTCGTCGAAGAGGCGATTCATCCGCTCCTGCATGGCCGCCATTTCTTTGAACGGATCCCAACGAACCAGGCTCGTCATCGTCCGTTCCTCCTTTCTGGAGGTCCCTCTTGGAACCTCCGCGCCTCAATATAAAACCTCAGTGACAAGATGTCAAGTCCTGTTGCGAGAAGTCTACAGCACCTGAGCGCAAGCTGCTCATAAAAGTTTTCTGCTAGTCTGCTTTTATGGTTGGCTTGTTGCTCGTTCTTGCTTCGGCTCCCTTGGCCCTGCGGGTGGAAGTGGAACCCTTGGGGCGGGGAAGCCAGGGTACGGTTGTGGCGGTGGCGGTACAGGTGGCTCCCGAAGAACGCGCCCAGCTGGGGCAGAGGGTGCGGTTTTCCCTAGAGTTTTGGCAGCAGGGGAACAAGGTGGATGCTGGCGAGGGGGTGGTGGAGCTCGCCGCCGACGGTAGCTTTCTCCTTTACCGGGAGTGGCCGGCTGGGGCGGGGACCTTGCGGGTGAAGGTGGGCTCCGCGGACGGAAGCCGACAAGGCGGGGTGGAGCGGAAGGTGGTGGTTCCGGTCATGGAAACCCGATTCCAGCCGCCGGAAGACGCGCCGCCTGATGCCGCGGCCCTGCTCCCGTCGCCACCCCCGGAAGAGGTGGTGCGTTTCGCCAAGCCCCGGTCGGGAAGCACCGTCGGCACCGTGGAGCTTGCCCTGGAGGCCCCAGCAGAGACCGGCGAGGTGCGGTTTTTCCAAGACGGCCACCCACTTCTCACCAAAAACCGCCCCCCCTGGCAGCTTTCCCTGTCGTTGGGGGCAGTGCCGCGGCGCACGGTTGTGCGGGCTGAGGCTTGGAGCGCCGAGGGGAGGTTTCTGGGGGAAGATGCGGTGGTGCTGGCCGGCGCCGAAGGCCGCTTGGAGGTCCAGTTGTTGGTGCGCGAAGGGGATCCGGTGCGGGTGACGGTGGCCGTTTCGCCCCCGGGAACCGAGGAGGACGTCGAGCTTTCCCTGGACGACAAACCCTACGCCCGGTGGCTTGCTTGCCCGTGCGTGGCCGAGGTTCCGCAAGCGCTTTGGAAATCGGCGCGGGTGGCCGTGGCCGAGGCGAGGGGTGGGGGTAAGACGGGCGAGGCGGTCCTGGTAGTGGGGAGCAATATGTTCCTGGAGACCGCGCGGGTAGAGGTGGTGGAGCTTCCAGTGGTGGTGACCGACGCCACGGGTCGCTTCGTGTCTGACGTAAACCCGCAGGAATTCGAGGTGCTGGAGGACGGTCGCCCGGTGGAAGTCACGTCGGTGTCGTGGAGCCAGGACCAGCCGGTTTCCCTGGGACTAGCCGTGGATACCTCGGGTTCCATGGTCAAGGATTTTGCCTTGGTGCGGGATGCGGTGGGCGGTTTCCTGGGGAGTTTCTTGCGCCCCCGGGACCGCTTTTTCGTTGGCACCTTTTCCTGGGAGTTCAAGCTCCTCGTGGAGTGGGCTTCGGACCCGCGCCTGGCCCAGGATCGGCTCCGGAGGGTTTCGGTTGAGGGCGGCACCTCCCTCCACGACGCGGTGATCAAGGCTTTAGAGCTTTTCCGGGGGCGAAAAGGGCCTAAAGCACTGGTGGTGATTACCGATGGCGAGGACACCACCTCCCGAACCGGCTGGGAGCACGCGTTGCGGTTTGCCCGCACCACGAGAACCCCGGTTTTCCCCATTGGTATCAGGCTTTCTCTCTTGGACTTTCTGTTGCGGGGCAAGCTCGGGGAGCTCGCCACGGATACCGGTGGCGAGGCGTTTTTCATCGGCAGTCCCGAGGACCTCCAGGCCGTGTACAAGCGAATTGGTGAGCAGCTCCGCTCCCAGTACCTGGTGGCGTACCGGGTGCCCGCCGATGCTCCCCTGGACCGTTTCCGGCAAGTGACGGTGAGGGTCCGGCGGGAAGGGGTGCGCGTGCGCACGATCCCCGGCTACCTCCCGGCGCCTTGAGTGCGGGGAACGTTCTGCCTGCCTCTGGGGTTATAGTGGGCGGGACATGACCGCAAGCTTTTACGTGACGCCCGAGGTCGCCGGCCGCTCCGGCCTTTCGGAAACGGTCGTGCGGCCCGGCCAGGTGCCCCCTGGCTCGGTGGTCCTCACGTCGGCGGCGAGCTTGCGGGTGTGGCCTCAACCCCTTCCCGCGGGTGTGCTGTGGGTCGTTCTTGGGGGTGACAAGGAGGGGGAGTTGCCGGTGGAGCCCTTTTTCGTGCTTCCGCCCGGTGCTCCCGGCGCCACCCTCAGGCGGGCGGTCCTTTCGGCCTTGGAAACTGCGGGCCTCCGGGCCCGCTTGGAGGAGCTTCAAAGCCACGTCCACGCCGCTCAGGAGCGCCAGCTGGAGCTGGCCAAGGTCGGCATTGCCCTGGTGGCGGAGCGGGACCTGCAAAAGCTTTTGGAGCGCATCCTCACCAGCGCTCGCGAGCTGGTGTGCGCCGATGCCGGCTCCCTGTACCTCTTGGAGGAGCGCAACGGATCCAAGGTCCTGCACTTCATGCTGGCGCAAAACGACTCGGTGCCCTTGGCGTTTTCGGCGTGGTCGGTGCCGGTAGACGAGGGCTCCCTCGCCGGCTACGTGGCATCCACAGGGGAGTGCGTCGCGGTGGAGGATGTGCGTTTCCTGGCCAAGGAGGCGCCTTATAGGTTCAACGCGAGCTTCGACCACGCCACAGGGTACAGCACCCGGTCCCTCCTCACGGTGCCCATGGCCACCCGTACCGGTGAAATCGTGGGGGTGCTCCAGCTCATCAACCGCAAGCGGGAGTGGGACGTCAGGATCCGGGGGCCGGAGGACGCGGACCGCTGGGTGGTGCCGTTTTCCCAGGCAGATGTGGCGGTTATAAGAGCTCTGGCGGCGCAGGCGGCGGTGGCCATCGAGAACACCCGCCTGGTGGCGGAAATCGAGAGGCTTTTCGAGGCCTTCGTGCGGGCCTCGGTCATGGCCATCGAGCAGCGGGACCCGTCCACCCGCGGCCATTCGGTGCGCGTGGCCCACTTTACCCTCGGCTTGGCGCGGGCGGTGGAGCAAAACCCGCCGCCGTCGTACCGCCACCTGCGCTTTTCCCGGGACGAGCTGCTGCAGCTCCGCTACGCCGCGCTCCTCCACGACTTCGGTAAGGTTGGGGTGCGGGAAGCGGTGCTCACCAAGCCCAAAAAGCTGTACCCCGAAAGGCTCCAGCTCATCCTCGAGCGCTTCCGCCATGCCCGCCGGGCCCGGGAAGTGGTGCTCTTGAGGGGGCTTCTCCAGCACCTGGCGAGTTTGGGGACGGCGCCATCGCCCGAGGACCTCCAAGCCCTGGAGGCGGCGGTAGCGAGCATGCGGGCCGACCTGGACGCGAAGCTGGCCAAGGTCCTGGAGGCCAACGAGCCCACGGTCCTGGAGGCAAGCACCGCGGCGCTTCTCCAGCAACTGGCAGGCGCCCAATTTCCATCGGAAAACGGGGAGCCGTTGCCGCTCCTCACCCCCGAAGAGCTGCGCTTCCTCTCGGTGCCCAAAGGCAGCCTCGACGAGGAGGAGCGGCGGGAGGTGGAGTCCCACGTGGTGCACTCCTACCAGTTCCTCCTCACGATCCCCTGGCCCAAGCGGCTCCAGCGGGTTCCGGAAATCGCGTACGCTCACCACGAGAAGCTGGATGGGCGGGGCTACCCGCGGCGGCTGCGAGGGGAAGAGATCCCGCCGGAAGTGCGGATGATGACCATCTGCGACATGTACGACGCTCTCACCGCTGCCGACCGCCCTTACAAGAAAGCCGTAAGTCCCGAGCGGGCCCTCGCCATCCTGGAGGACGACGTCGCCCGGGGGGCCCTGGATGCCGACCTTTTCCGCGTTTTTTTGGAAGCCAAAATTTACGCCAGCCCCCCTCCTGCCGACGCGTGGCTCTAGCCGCTCAAACCCAGCCGCAGACCCAGGCGGTACCCGCCAAGGGCCACGAGACCCAAGCCGAGGACCACGAGCACCACGGCCAGGGCGCGGACGACGAGGGTTTCGGCACGGGGCGAAAGAAGGGTTTTGCCGTGGTGGAGGGCCAAGAGCAAGGGTGCGTACCAGCTCACGACCCCAGCAATGAGGGCGAAAAGCATCCACAAAAGCCCCGGCTCACCGTAGGTGCGAGCCGCTTCTACGAACGCCAGGCCTGCCGTGACCCACCACAGCCAGTAATGGGGGTTGGCCAAGGAGACGCCCATTCCTAAAAGCAGGTACCGAACGCGCGGATGCCTCCCGTTATTGGTGGGTCCCGAAGGCACTGGAACCGGCTCGGGAGGGCGGTGGAAGGTGGCAAGCCCTCCCCACAGCAGCACCAGGCCGCCGGCCAACTCCACCACCGGCAGGGCGCCCAGGCGAGCCAGGTATGGGCCAGCACCTGCCGCCAGGCTCACGAACAGCACCGCGTCCAGAAGCGTGGCCCCGACCAGGAACCAAAAGGCCGCTTGCAGGCGGTGGCCGAGACCCAGGCGCGTGGCCATAAGGGTTATGGGCCCCGGGATCACTACCGTTGCCAAAGACACCAGGTAGCCGGTGATCACCAGGGCTTCGAGGGAGAGGGGGAGGGTCAGCTCCTGCACCTGACCTCACCCGAGCTTGTAGCCAATGTTTCGCAAGAACCGCAGCCGGGCAAGAACGTCTTCATCCTTTTCCACTCCCTTGGGCGAAAGGCCGTCAACGACCCCAAGGATGGCCCGGCCTTGCTCGGTTTCCGCCACCACGACCTCCACGGGGTTGGCCGTGGCGCAGTAAATCCGGCACACCTCGGGAACCATTTTGATGGCGTTGAGGATGTTGATGGGGTAGCCCCCCTCCAGGAACACGAAAAACGAATGCCCGGCCCCTACGGCTACGGCGTTCCGGGTCGCCAACTCGATGAGGTTTTCCACGTTGCCGGAGCGGCGCACCAAGGCTGGGCCCGAGGACTCGCAGAAGGCGAGGCCGAACTTCAAGTGGGGGGCGGTGGTCACAATGGTTTCGTGGATGTCCTCCACGGTCTTGATGAAGTGGGCCTGCCCCAAGATGAAGTTCGTGTTTTCTGGTTTTTCGACTTTTACGGTCAGGATCGTCATGGGCACCTCCTTATCGTCGTTCACTGCCCCCCGATCGCCGAGATCAAGTCCGCCAGAGCCTCGGCTAGGAGCAGCACGTACTCGGGGCTGGCGTTGGCGAGCTCAGCTTCGGGGGGCCACGGCGCTGAAAGGCCGCCGTTGGGTCCCGAAAACGTGATGGTGACGGCGCCCCCGCCGGCGGCGAGGGCCGATCCCGTGTGTGCGGGCGGGGGATCTTGAGCCAAATCTACCGCCAACCCCCAGCGCCGGAAAAGCGGCGGAAGGCGCGGGACGACCAGGGACGTGGTGTCGCCCAAGCGCACCACCAGCTTGGCCGGATCGGCGGCGTCCCGCGACCACAGCTTTTCCAACTCCATCCACACCGCCACCTTCCCCTGGCGGGAGGCCAGAAACGCCTGAGCACCAGCGGCATCGTGGCAGCCGCCGGCGAGAAACGCCACCTCTACCGTGATGTTTCGCGGCCGCCTCGCCAGGAGGGCGGCAGTTTCCAGCGCCGTAACCACGCCGAGCGCGTTGTCGCGGATCCCCCTGGCGCTGCGGAAAGCGAGCCACGGATCACTGGCGGTGGCGTCCCAGTGGGCGGCCAGCACCAAGGGCAAGCGGCGTGGCGAGCTTCCCGGCAAGCGGATCACAACGTTTTCCCATTCAGCCGTGGTTCCCCACGGGGTGGTGCGGAGGAACGCCTCCCGGTCCGCGGCGAGGCCTCGTTTTTCCGCTTCGCCGATGAGAGCCCCCACGACGTTTCCCGCCTGCGGGCTCCAGGCGTAGCGGCTGGCAATGCTTTCCATAGATCCCCGCGGCGGAGCAAGTCCTCCCAGGACCTTGAGGGTCTCGGTGACCCGCGCCCGCAGGGCCGGAGTTGCTTCCCCGAACCGCTTGAAGGCGAGGTCCCGCAGGCGCTCCTGCACGCGGTTGGGGCTGGCGCGCGGCGACCAGGCCAAACCCCACTGCAGGGTAAGGAAACGGTGGTCAGCTTCGCCCGAGGGGTGGGGCAACACCCCCACGAACACCAGAAGGCGCTCCTGGGCCGCGAGGGTTGGAACTTCCACCCGTGCCGCCCCGGTTCCATCGAAAACCACCGGTTGCAACGGTCCCAAACCCCAGGGGCTGGCCTTTTGCATGGCTCCGACCCATCGCCCCCCTGGATCGCCCAAAAGTGCCAGGGGCAAAGGTGGGGAACCGTCCCCCTCCACCACGAACAACCCTCCCCCGCCTACGCCCACGCTCGCTTGCCCCGAAGCGGGGCGGGAGCCTACGGTCCAAGCCAAGAGCTCGGGCCGAGGGGCCGAAGCCAACGGATTTTCGGGGGCGGTCTCTTGGGGCCACGGGGCCTGCCAAAGGGCGGGCCAAAAGGCTGCCAGGGCGTCTTCGGGACGGGTATCGGGGCGGTAAGCCGCGAACACGGACGCCAAGGCGCCTTGGGGAGCGTTTTGCCGGCGGGCAAGCTCGGCGGCAGCGTGGGGTCCCAGGGTTTGCGCGAGATACTCAACGAGCAGGGGCCCCCAACCCTGGTCACTTGCGGGCGACCAGGACGAGGGGCCGGGCCTGTGGGGCTCCTGATGGCCCCAGAGCACGCGGGGGGGCGCAGCCCCGACCCGATAGGCGAACCACCGGGCGGCACTGCGGCTCATGGCGGTGGGAAAAGGGTCGTCGGGAGGAAGCGTGGCCGCCAGGAAGTACGCTTCCACAAGAGCGGCGGTGTTGGCCCAGGCCTGAGAGCCAGCATAGGGAAAAGCGGCAACGAGTACGGGCCCAGGGTTGGCGTGATACCCGTAGGTCAAGGCTTTTTCCTCCCCCATGAGGTCGAAAGGCGAAAACCATGCCGCTTCCGGCCAGGGGTTGTCCCAAACCAGCACCACGACCTTGGGTGGAGGCGGGGCCCCTTGCCACTTGAGAAGGCGGTTTCTCGCCACTTCCAGTTGCCCCAACACTGCGGGGAGGCCACCCGAGGGTAGGCGGTTTTCCGCCGGAAGGGTTTGACCTTGGGCGAGGAAAAGCACGAAGCTCTCGGTCTCATAAACCGGCTTCGCCACCACCTGCTCCTGCACGGGGTAGCGTTCGCCGGGCAGCCGCAAGACCCAAAAGCGAGCCTCGCCGTCGCCACCGGCTCCGACTGCCGGGAGGAAAAGGGTCAGGATCGCGGTCAGGCCTACGCGCACGGTGCGCCTAGTGTAGAAAGCCGTTCCGCCTTAAGCAAGGCTTTGAAAAAGGGAGAGCGACCCCCGGATATACTCCCCGTGGTGACAGGGAAGCGAGCGGGCAAGGGGCGAAACGCCGTGGACCCGGGGCGGGACGAGGCTTCCAGGCGAACCATGGCGTTTCGCTCCGGGGAAGCCATTGCCTGGGCCGCCCTGCTTTTGTTGTCGGCGGGGTTGCGCTTCGCCTTCCTGGGGGCACGCCCACCGCACCACGACGAGGCCATCCACGGCCACTTTGCTTGGGAGCTTCTCCACCGCGGGAGTTACCGCTACGACCCCACCTACCACGGGCCACTCCAGTACTTCGTGCTGGCCCTTTTGTTTGCCGTTTTCGGGGAATCGGACGCCGTCCTCCGGACCTACGCGGCAGCTTGCGGGGTGGGCCTTACCGCCGTGCCGTTGGTGGTCCGGCCATTGGTGGGCAGGGGTGCGGCCTTGGCCATGGGTTTCCTTTTGGGTTTTTCCCCGAGCTTCCTGTACTTTTCGCGCTTTGCCCGCAACGACGTTCCCGTGACTTTGTTCACGGCCTTGGCCTTGGCGCTGGCTTGGCGGCAGAGGCTCACGAGCCGGCCTCTGCTGCCTTGGGCAGCGCTTTTTTTGGCCCTCCACGCGGTATCCAAGGAAACCATTTACGTGACCGGCGTTTTGTGGGTTATTGCCGGGGCAGCTTTGGGCTTGTGGTTTGGGCCCGAGCGTTCACTGGAGTGGGTCAGGGAGTTCGTACGCCGCAACCGAAAGGAGCTTGCGGTTGCAGCTGGGGTGTTTGCGGGAATTTGCGTGGTTTTTTACACGGCATTCTTTACCTGGCCCCAGGACGTTCTTTTCCCCGTCAAGGCCATCCGCTATTGGTACGAGCAGCACCTGGTCCAGCGCGTAGGTGGCCCCTGGTACTACCACTTGCCGCGCCTGGGGCTTTACGAGTTCGTGATTTTTGGTTTGGCCGTGACCGGAGCAATCCGCCGCCGGCGGCGGCTCTCGATCCCCGAGGGCTTTGCCCTTCTCTGGGGGGTGGCGGCCCTTGCCATGTTTTGCTACTTGGGGGAAAAGGTGCCGTGGCTTGCCGTGCACCAGATCCTGCCTTGGGTTTTCCCCGCTGGCGTGGAGCTCGCCCACGTGGCAACGGCCACCCGCAGATGGGTCGGGAAAGGGCTCGCGGCCCTGGGGGTGGCCGGGACGCTCTGGTCGGGGTTTGCGGCCAGCTTCCTTTACCCCACCATCGAGCCCCGGGACCCTCACGCCGAGCTTCTGGTGTTCGTACAAACGACCAGAGAGGAGGAAGCGGTGGCCCAGGAGGGTTTGGAGCTGTACCGCCGTGATTCCCACGGGATTTTTGCGGCGGTAGACGGCGAGGGTTCCTGGCCCCTTTCCTGGCAGTGGAAGGGCTTGCCGGTGAAATGGGCGCTGCCGTCGCCGGGAGACGACGTCCCGCTGGTGGTCGCTGACCCCGGGCGCCTGGATGGCCTTAAGGATGCGTGGGGCCCGAGTTACGCCTGCCGCACCATCCCTCTTCGCGCCTGGTGGGTGGAGCGCTGGGAGGGGACGAGCCTGCGGGATGTGAGCGAGTGGTTTTTCACCCGCCGGGCGTGGTCGGAGCGGGGCTCCACGGACGTGGAGGTGTGCCGCAAGGCAGAAAGGAGCGTGAACGGTGGCCGTTGAGCTTTCCGTGGTGGTGCCGGTTTTCAACGAAGAGGAAAACCTGCCGGAGCTTCACCGCCGGCTTGCCCAGGTGCTTCCCCAGGTTGTCCCCTCCTGGGAGGTGCTGTTCGTAGACGACGGCTCCCGAGACCGGAGCTGGGAAATCGTTTCCCAGCTTGCGCAAAGCGACCCTCACGTGCGGGGGGTGCGTTTTTCCCGCAACTTCGGGCACCAGATGGCCTTTGCTGCCGGTCTCGACCACGCCCGCGGGCAGATGGTCGTGATCATGGACGCCGATCTCCAGGACCCACCGGAGCTCATCCCCCAGCTCGTGGCCAAGCACCGGGAAGGGTTCGAGGTGGTCTACGCCGTGCGCACCGCCCGCCACGGCGAGACCTTCTTCAAGAAGCTCACAGCCAAGCTTTTCTACCGTCTCCTGGTGCGCATCACCTCGGTGCAGATCCCGTTGGATACCGGCGACTTCCGCCTCATGGGCCGGCGGGCAGTGGAAGCGTTCAGGCGCCTGCCCGAGCGCCATCGCTTCACCCGCGGGCTCGTGGCGTGGTTGGGTTTTCCGCAAACAGGGGTCCCCTACGAGCGGGCCCCGCGCCACGCCGGCACCACCAAGTACCCTTTGCGCAAGATGCTGCGCGTTGCCCTGGACGCCATTACCTCCTTTTCCCACGTCCCGCTGCAGCTCGCCACGTGGCTCGGTTTCGTGGTCTCGGGTTTTGCCTTCGTGTACATCCTGGTGGTGATTGCCCTCAAGTTTGCCGGTATTTCCTGGCCGGGGTACACCTCCATCATGGCCGCCATCCTCTTTTTGGGTGGTGTGCAGCTGGTCATGGTGGGGCTTTTAGGGGAGTACGTGGGGCGCATTTACGACGAGGTGAAGCACCGCCCCCTGTACCTGGTGGCGGAGGAGGTGGGAGGGGAGGCGGAGAACGATTAGGCTGACAGCGCTCCACGCGCCGCCCGTGGGGCCAGTTTTCCCCGGCGGCCGGGCTTGCCGGCTCCGCTCTCATTTGCGGCAGAAACGCCGTTTCAAGACTCGATGTCGGCAATGGCGGCGGCGGGATCGGCGGACCCTTGAACCACCCGCTGGAGGCCGGGGAAGTAGCGGTCCATGATGCCGACGCTCACGTACAGCATGTTCCGATACTGCTCGTAGGAAAGATCGCTGCCTTCGGTGCTGGCCGAGCAGCGGAAGCGCACTTCCCCGTCGGAAAGGTCCATCTCGAAGTTGCCCAGGAGCAACCCGTAGTTGGCGCGGGTCAAAAACTCCATGACGTCCCGACGCCTCGGCTCGGGGATTTTACCCTCGATGAACACCAAAAAGCGCACGATGGAGCGCTCTTCGTCGGCCAGGGCTACGAGGCGGTAGGTGCTGTTTTCCCCGGCCACCCCCATTTCCACGGCTTGGTAGTGGGGGATGGTACGGAACTCCCAGTTGTCGCGCTTGAAAAACTCCACGAGTTGCTCGTAAAGGCCCATCGCTTGCTCCTCTTGCTACTCTTGCGCACCTTGCCCGCGGTGTCAAGAGAAAAAGGGGGCGCCGGATGGCGCCCCCGTGGTTGTGGCTCCAAGCCCTGCTAGAAGCGAATGCGCAACCCCAACTGGCCCAAACGCTGCTCCCCCTGCAGAGGATCGCCGGCGTAGGTCGTGGGCCGGCCAAAGTTGGAGGCGAGGCGGTTGCCCACGTAGCCAGCGGGGTTTTTGGCGTTGAAGAGGTTGAAGACCTCGGCAATGAGCTCGACGCCGATGTCGCCGGCAAAGGTGAACTCCTTGGAAACGCGGAGGTCGAACTGGGAAAACGAATGCCCCCGCCGGTTGTTGACGTGGGCAACACCGGACGGGAGATCGAAGCGCATGCCGTCGGCGTTGAGGTCGGTACCGGCCCACTCGGTGTAGGGAAGGGCCGAGCGGTAGCGGAACATCCCTGAAACGTTGATGCCCCACGGCCCGCGGTAAAACCCTGCGAGCGTGACACGGTGGCGGGCATCGGTGTTCAAAGGCCCAATGCACTTGTGGCACAGGGGATCGTAAGGGTTCACGCTTTGGTCGCGCACGGCCCGTAGGTCAGGCTGGTGGTCAATATCGGTGATACGGAACTCGTCGGCGCCGGCCAGGACGTTGCCCCAAGCCTTGGACCAGGTGTAAAAGCCCTGGAACTCGAACTTCTCAGCGCGAGCCCGGAAACCGATGTTGAGGCCCTTGTAATCGGCCCGGCCCTTCCCGTACCAAATGCGGAAGTTGCCGAACTGCGGGAAGCGCCGGTGATCGCCGTCGGCCGGGTTGTAGACCCCGTCCCCGTTCACGTCCACGCCGGGGTTGGCGCGGAAACGGAACGGAATGTCGCGGTAGCGAACCCGCACCGCTTCGAAGTTGAGCCCCAGCCAGTCCAGAACCTGCCACGAATAGCCAATCGAAGCCTGGTCGGAGTAAGGGGTTGCCAGGGTCGGGGAAGCCACCTCGTTGGGCGGGAAAACCTCGGCGCCTGGGAGCTGGTTGGGAGGCAAAGGTTGTCCGGGCTGGTAGAAGGAGCCGTCGGGATTTCGGATGCCGCTGGGGTCGAAGTAGTTGTACACCACGCCGTAGTTGGACTGCACCGCCGCCGCCGGGAAGAGGATGGTGGCGTTGGTGTAGGGGAAGTCGAAGAACCGTCCAACGCCGGCGCGAACGAGCTGTTTGCCATCACCCTTCACGTCCCAAACCACGCCCAGGCGCGGCCCCCAGTTATTCTTGTCATTCTTGAGCTTGCCGCCCCTTCCGCCCTGGAAGTCGCGGAGGTAGTACTCGTTGTACTGGGTTTGGGTCGAGAGCACTTGCCAGATGGGGTTCGAGCGCTGGTCCAGGTCGAAGCCGTCCCAAAAGTCGTAGCGGACGCCCACACTCAGGGTTACGTGGTTGGAGAGGTACCAATCATCCTGGACATAAGCGCTGTACTGATCCACGGGTGTTTTGTCACCGAAAAACCCGCCGTAAAACGTAATGTCTGTCACCGGAGAGCCCTTGCGGTCTTCGAGAAGCGAGTACTGGCCGTTAATACCGGTGGAGAAATCACCGCCGAGGACCGGCTCGTGAATGTACTGCACGCCAACCTTGAAGTCGTGGTGCTTGCCGCCGATCTCTTTAGTGAACGTGAAATCGTCCTTGTACTGGTATTTCACCTGCTTCGTGGACTGCGGGGTGTTGATGTTCTGTCCGTAGGAAAAACCGGAGGGGTAGTAAAGCAGCGGCTCTTCCGAATCAGCGGTGATTACGTTCTTGAACTTCGAGTACTGGAAGAGGAACTCGTTGAGGGCGTTGTCGGAAACCTGGAAGTTGTGGCCCAAAAGAATTGAGTAATACTTGTTGGAAATGGTCCCCAGGTTGTTGGGGGCAGCGAGGGGGCTGGCGCCGTACTTGTCGTCGTTCTTTTGGTAACCGTAGCGAAGCTGGAGGTACTGCTTGGGTGAAAGGTTGTAGGTAGCTTTGGCGGTGATGAGGTCGTCCTTGAAGGGGAGAGCCACGCTTTTGCCGTCCAGCTCGGGGTAAATGCCGCCCGAATCCACGGTGTAGCTGGTTTCGCGGTCGGTGCGCTCCCAGGTCACGAAAAAGTGCGCCAAATCCTTGACAATGGGGCCGCCCAGAGCAAAGCCGTACTGTTTGCGGTCGTAGGGCTGCTTGTCAATTCCGGCCTGCTTTTCCGATTCCGTGCGGGTGTTGAGGCTGTCGTTGCGGAAAAAGCCCCAAGCGCTGCCTTTGAACTCGTTGGTGCCGGTCTTGGTCACGACCGTGAGGACGCCCCCTGAGGACCGGCCGTACTCCGCCTTGTACTGCATGGTTTGGACCTTGAACTCCTGAACGGCTTCCAGGTTGAAGTTCTGGAGGGCGCCGCCGATGGTGTCGTCGGTGTTGTCACCGCCGTCAATGATGAAGTTGACGTTGCGGCCGATGCCGCCGTTCAGAGCAATGGTGAGCTGGCCAGGTTTGGTGGGGTCGGGGTTCACCGCCAGGCTGGTCCCTGGGGCCAGGATGCCCAGGTTGGCGAATTGCCGGCCGTTGAGGGGCAGGTTCTCCAGTTCCTGCTGACTGACGATGGTTCCTACGGCGGGGGAGGTGGCCACCAGCGGGATAGAAGCTGTGACCGTCACTTGCTCGGCTACCGCCGCCACCTTCATGGTGACATCCTGGTTGAGGGTCGTGGCCACGTTCACCACCACGTTTTCTACGGTGATGGGGGCAAAGCCGGCCAGCTCGAACTTCAGGGTGTACGTCCCTACGGGCAGCGCCGGGAATCGGTAGCGGCCGTCGTTACCTGTAACCGCTGTCCGGCTCACGCCGGTTTGCCCGTGGATGGCCACCACGGTGACCCCGGGAAGCACGCCTCCTTGCTCGTCCGTCACCATGCCGGTAAGGGCGCCGCTCCCGGTTTGCGCCAGAAGCGGCAAGCTCGCAGCGAACGCGAATAACAACGAGAAGACAAACGCTTTTTTGCTCATGCTCGGTCCTCCTTCTTCCTTTCGCTTACGGATTTCCAAACGACAACGGGTCACCCTCGATTTATCTCAAACCGCCACCACCTCCTTTCCCAGCTGGAGCAACGCCCCGCTCCAGCCGCACCAGAAGTTGCCGGGCCGCAGCCACCTGCGGTGCAAAGGGTGGCTTACCCGCAGCGCGCTGGAGGAACTCACGGTAAGCCTGGCCAGCCTTGTCCCTGTTGCCGGCCTCGTCCCAGGCGATGCCCAAGTTGAGAAGGGCCTCGAGGTTTTCCGGGGCCAGCTCCAGGGCCCGCTGGAAGCTGGCTACCGCTTCTGCATAGCGCCCTTGCTGCACGGCCAGGACCCCGAGGCCGTTGTGGGGCTCGGCGTAGGTAGGGTCGCACGCTATGGCGCGGCGATAGGCGTCCTCGGCGGCGGCAAGCTCCCCCAACTCCCGGCAGGCGTTCCCCAAGTTATTCCAGGCGCGGGGGTTTTGCGGCTCCAGCTGGCAGGCACGGGCAAACTCGGCCTTCGCTTGGGCGAAGGCGCCGCGAGCGGCGAGCAACACCCCAGCCGCCTCGTGGAGCTCAGGACGGCCCGGGTCGAGCCGGATGGCGGCCAAGAGTGTTTGCAACGCTTCCTCGTCCTCACCAGCTTCCCGCAGCGTCATGGCCAGGTTGTATCGGGCTTCGCGATCCGCAGGGTTGATCTCCAGGACGTGGCGCAGGACCGCCACAGCTTTCTTGGCGTCGCCCGTGGCCCGCAAAACCTCGGCCTGTTCCGCCAAGAGCACGGGGTTTTGGGGGTCTTCCTTGAGGGCTTCAGCCAAGACTTCGCGGGCGCCCACGGGATCGCCCGCAAGACGCAAGGTGTGGGCTTTCTCGAAAAGGGCGAACACCCGAACCCGGTCTTTGGGATCGGCAGCGGTTTGCGGGGTAGGGGAGGATGGGGCAATGTAGCCCAGGCTTTCCAGCTGTCGGCGGGCTTCGGCATCGAGGGGCACCGCCTTACCTTCGGCTGCCCCCTCCAGGTAGCCCTCGATGGCGGCCTTGAGCCCCGGCTCCTGGGCCAGGTCTTGCCCGGCGAGGTTTCGCGTTTCCCCTGGGTCGGCAGAAAGATCGAAGAGCTCGGGTTTGGGGGCAGCAACGAACTTGAAGCGGCCTTTGCGGGCAGCCAGGAGTCCGGCCCACCCGAAGCTTTCTGGGTAAAGGGTTTCCGCAAACAACGTGGTCTCAGGGGGTTGCTGCCGCGCCAGGAGAAAAGGCGCGAGGTCACGCCCCTGGGCCACCAGGGGGCGGGAAGAGCCGGCGAGGTGGAGAAGAGTGGGGGCGAGGTCTACGAGGCTTACGGGCGCCGTAACCCGAAGACCTGGAGGCAAGTCCGGAGCGGCCACGACGAGTGGAACGTGCAGCGTCGCTTCGTAAAGGAGGAGGCCATGGGTTGATTCCCCGTGCTCCCCCAGGGCCTCGCCGTGGTCACCGGCCAGAGCCACGACCGTGGAGCTTTCGAGGCCGAGGCGCGCGAGCTCCTCGAGGAGCCTGCCCACCTGGGCATCGGCGGCGGCCACCTCCCCGTCGTAGGGCGAATGGGCAAAGCGCTCCCGAAACGGCGAAGGCGGCTCGTAAGGGGCGTGGGGCTCGTAGAGGTGGACCCAAAGGAAAAAACGGGTACCGGCGTGCTTCTCGAGCCAGGCGAGAGCGCTATCCATGGTCTGGGAGCCCGGCCGCTCGGCCTCCAAGCGGAGGCCGGCGTAGGCCGGTATGGGGATGCGGTCGTCGTAGGTGGCAAAGCCCCTGGCCAGCCCAAATCGGCGCGAAAGGACGTACGCCGCGACGAACGCGCCGGTTTCCCACCCCTGGGCTTGCAGTTCCGTGGCGAGCGTGGGGATGCCCTCGGCAAGGGCATGGGCGCCGTTGAGGCGCACCCCGTGTCGCGCCGGAAAAAGCCCCGTGAGGATCGAGGCGTGGGCGGCGGTGGCCAGGGGCACGGGGCTTCCGGCGTTGACGAAGACCACGCCTTTGGCGGCGAGGCGATCCATGTGGGGCGTGCTGTCGGCAAAGGCAGGGTTGTAGGCGCCCACGTGGTCGGCGCGAAGGGTATCTACGGTGATGAGGACCAGGTTGCGGGGTGGAAGCGGCTTGGGGGCCTTTTGGCAACCCGCCCCGAGGATTGCCGCCAACCCAAAAACAACAAGGCAAAAACGACGAAGACCCGT
>JBAMMG010000078.1:0-15084 GCA_039793905.1 Thermoanaerobaculum sp.
GGAAAGCGCCGAAAATCGCTGCCAAGGCCAAAAAGAACGCGACGAGCATGCAAACGCAGCACAAGACAAGGGATGTCAGCACCGCAGCGAAGGCTTTGCCAGCGCTGGTTTGATGAGCTTCAGCGAGACCCAGGGACGCCACCACCACCCACCATAACCAGCCCACAAGCCCGCCAAGGACCGGGATGATGTGAAACAGGTGGGTAGCGCTCGTGTAGGCCAAGGTGCGAAGGCTGACCTCCAGCCCACCTCTGGCCCCCCCGTACAAGAGGAGGAAAAGGTGCAGCACCAGCGTCGCTAGGCCCAAGCCCAGAAGTACCCAAACCGGCGCTGTGATCACCATGCCAATGCTCGCCACCTTGGAAAAAAGGAAATCCCAGCGCTGGAACCTCCACGGCATGAGGGAAGCCAGGGTGGAGCGGAAGGCCCATTGATAGATTTGCCCCACGAGGATCCCCACCCACCCCATGATCACGGCGAACAGGATAGGCTTGACCAGGCTTACAGTGGTGCTCATACGGGAAAAGGCCTGGCGCGGGTACAAAAGCACGAGCTTGGCGGTTTCGTAAAGGGCCTCCAGGCGGGGGTAGGCAGGGTCTTCCCAGGGGAGTGGGTTGGCTGGGGGTGGTGGGGGTGGGGGCGAAGGGGGTTCCGGGGATTGCACGTCGAAAGGCGGCTGGTCGCTAGCCATAACGCCTCCTTTGGCAGCAACGTTACCCAAAACCCCGGTGCGTTGCAACCGCCAGTGGGGACTTCCCGTTTTCTCCGGTCTTTACGCCACGTGGCGGAGGGCGTTGGCCAAAAGCGCCAGCCCCTTTTGGGCGTCCTCGGCGGTGAGGTCCAAAAAAGGCCGGAGGCGAATGGACCTTTCGCCGCAAGGCAGCAGCAGGAGCCCCTCGTGACGGCACGCCTCCACGGCTTTCTTTCGGAGGTCGGGGTTCGGGAGATCGAAGGCCAGCATGAGCCCCCGGCCGCGAACCTGCGAGATAAGCTGCGGGAACTCCCGCTGGAGCTGGTGCAGCCCCGAGAGGAGCTGGGCGCCCACCTGACGGGCGTTGTCCACCAGGTTTTCCTCGGCAATGATTTCCAAAATGCGGGTGGCGCGCACCATGTCCGTGAGGTTGCCGCCCCAGGTGGAGTTGATTCGGGAGGAAACCCGAAAGACGTTGTCGGGGACCTCGTCAATGCGCCGGTTCGCGGCAAACCCGCCCACCTGCACCTTCTTGCCGAAAGAAAAAAGGTCCGGCTCCACCGAAAGCCCCTGGAAAGCCCACATGGTGCCCGTAAGGCCAAGCCCCGTTTGAACCTCGTCGAAAATCAAAAGGAAGTCGTGCTGGTCCGCGAGGCGCCGCAAGGCCTGCAGGAACTCCGGGCGGAAGTGGTTGTCGCCGCCTTCCGCTTGAATCGGCTCGATGATCAGGCAGGCGATGTCGTCCCCGTAGGTAGCCACGGCGCGCTCGATTTCGGCGATGGCTTGCCGTTCGGCGTTTTCCACCTCGTCCAGGTGCTCGGCCAGGGGAAACACGATCTTGGGGTTGGTGATGCGGGGCCAATCGAACTTGGGGAAGTACGCGGTCTTGCGGGGATCGGCGGTGTTGGTGAGGGAGAGGGTGTAGCCCGAGCGGCCGTGGAAGGCCTGGCGGAAATGAATTACCTTGGTGCCCACGTTTTCCGGGAGGCCCTTGGCAAGGTTCTTCCGGATTTTCCAGTCAAAGGCGGCCTTCAAGGCGTTTTCAACCGCGAGAGCCCCGCCCTCGATGAAGAAGAGGTGCGAGCGGTGAGAAGGCGGCACTGCCAGCGCGGCGAAGGTCGCCACGAACTCGGCAAAGAAACGGGTGTACACGTCGGAGTTTGCGGGCTTATGGCGAGCGGCGAGGAGAAGGCGCTCGCAAAACTCGGGGTCGTAAAGCCCGGGGTGGTTCCACCCGAGAGCCTGGGACGCGAAGTTGGAAAAGAAGTCGAGGTAAGTACGGTTTTCCCGCTCGTCCACCAAATAGGAGCCGCGGGACCGCTCCAAATCGGGCACGATGTGAAACCCGTCCACCAGCATGTGGGCGCTGAGGGTGTCGTGAATTTGCGATGGCTGAAGACGGATGCTTTGGATTGCCGTTGCCATGAAAAACCTCCCTAGGCGGGGCGTTTCGGCGCTCGACCGCCTTTGACGTTGGTTTTGGGTCAGTTGGCCCTACGTTGCCGGCGGCGAACTGCGGCGGAGGGGCACAAACACCATCGTGAGGTCCCGCCCCCCTTCGGCCATGGACGGTTCCTTGTCCACCTTGGCCACGTCGGCCAGGGCTTCCCGTACCCGCTCCAGCACCTCGTAGCCGTTTTCCGGGCGCCGCATTTCCCGTCGCCGGAACATAATCGTCACCTTCACGTGTTTGCCTTCGGCAAGGAAGCGGCGGGCCATGTTGAGCTTGGTCTGGAAATCGTGGTCCGCCACGCCGGGGCGAAACTTGACTTCCTTGACCTCGATTTGGTGCTCCTTCTTGCGCGCTTCCCGGGCCTTTTTTTCTTGCTCGTACCGGTACTTACCCCAATCCATGATCTTGCACACGATGGGGCGCGCCGTGGGAGCGACCTCTACGAGGTCCAACCCCCTCTGCCGGGCGAGCTCCAAAGCTTGCTCGATGGGGACGATGCCAACTTGCGTCCCGTCGGCATCAATGAGGCGCACCGGCGAAAGCCGGATCATTTCGTTGATTCGTACCCTATCCCGATCGTCGGCGATGTTTCCCTCCTGGCGGAGCTCACTCTCGGAAAGCTCCGCCGCCTGCAACGCAGGGCGAGGTCATTATAGCAAGCTGTGCCCGTGGGGTGCCACGCAACCCCTAGGACGCCGCCGCCAGGCGGCGGTGCTCCACCATCATGCAGCGGTCCATCACGACCTGGAGGCCTGCCGCCCGTGCTTTGTCGGCAGCGGCGTTGTGGGCCAAGCCCTTTTGCATCCACACCGCTTTCACGCCCCGGGCGATGGCCTGATCCACGATTTCCGGGATGAATTCCGGGCGGCGGAAGATGTCCACCACGTCAATGGAAAGCTCGGGAGGGATGGCCGAAAGGGACGGGTAGGCGCGTTCCCCGAGGACCTCGTGGACGTTAGGGTTGACGGGGATGATCCGGTACCCCTGGGACTTGAGGTACGCCGCCACCTGGTAGGACTCTCGGTCTGGATTGTCGGAGAGCCCGACCACGGCAATGGTGTTGGCATCCTTGAGGATGGCCTTAATTTCCTCGTCGTTGGCGTTGGTGAGCGGAAACTCGCAAAACTCTTGGATCATGGTCGTTGCCTCCCACAAATCATGATACGTGACCATGTATCGCTTCAAGGCGATTTAATCGCTTGACGTCATAGCTTACTGGAAATATACTCTCTTGTTACAGATGGGGCTGGAAGCCCCAATCTGCGGGAGGCGCTTGTGAAAGAGAGAACAAAACACAACACGTGGTTGGCGCTGGGGTTGCCGCTTCTGGCGATGGCCGTGGGTTTGGCTTTTGCCGCCGACACAGGGCCCGATGGCAAGAGCTTGTTCCGCGAGTACTGCAAGCCGTGCCATGGCCCGGACTCAGCCAACGGCGAGGTCACCCCCATGACCCTCATCCAGGAGCAGTGGGAGCGCTTTTTCAAGGAAAAGCTCGTACCGTCCCACGGCACCCTGGCCGATCCCAAGGGGAGCGGGAAAAAGCTTTTGGAGGTCTTGACCCCTGAGCTGCTCGAAAAGATCAAGAAGTTTGCCGTGGACCACGCGGCTGATTCCGAACACCCCATGACCTGCGGTTAGGGAGGAGGCTCGAAATGAAACGAGTGCTTGCAACCCTTGGCGTGCTTTTGGTGCCGTTGGCTGCCTTTGCCCAAAACACGGGCCAGGACGAAGCGGAAAAGCTCCGGCAGCAGCTCAAGGAGATTGAAAAGCGCCTGCAGAAGGTGGAAAAGCAAAACGCCCAAGACCGCGTGCGGTTCGGAGGTGACTACCGGTTCGAGGCTCACTCTATTACCGCCACCTTTCCCGATCACTTCGATGGCATGGCCCTTCAGGCAGCCTTGGTCAACACCATGTTTTACTTCGGCGCTACCGGCCAAATGCCGTCGTCGCCAGCAGCGGTTCAGCAGTTCATCGCGTCCCATTACGGTGACTACCTGTACTTCACCAACACCCTGACCTTCGACCAGCTCAAAGCGGCGATGGCCTCGTTTCCACCGCAAATGCAACAGCAGCTCATGATGATGTTGCTCCCCGCCACCTACCGCCGCGGCTACGACGCCGACAACAGCCTCATGTACACCAACCGCGTGCGGCTGACCATGGACGCTGACGTGGCGGAAAACGTGAGCTTTTCCGGCCGCCTCGCCATGTACAAGACGTGGGGCGACTCCACGGGCGTGCAGGTTTTCAACGGCCAGGCCAACAGCTTCAGCATTGACGGAAACACCGTCGGTGTGCCCAACTCCGATATCCTGCGGGTGGAGCGCGCCTACTTCACCTGGAACCACATTGCGGGGCTGCCCCTTTACCTCTCCATCGGGCGGCGGCCGTCCACCGGTGGGCCGCCCATGAACCTGCGGAAAGGTGAGCTCCGGGGCGGTACCCCCATGGGCTCCATGATCGATTTCCAGTTCGACGGCATCACCGTGGGCTACAAGTTCGGCGAGCACTCCACGTTCCGGCTTTGCTACGGCCGCGGGTACGAGTCAGGCTTCGGCAACGGCGAGGTCTTGAAGCAACCAGCCGACCGTCTCAAGGACGCCGACGTCTTCGGCATCAACTGGGACATTTACAGCGACGACGACACCTTGCTGCAAACCACCGTGGCCAGGGCCTTCAACATCACCGATGGCTTCAACGGCCTCATCGTGCTGCCGGCCAACCCCCTCACGGGGCAGGCCGTCAATGCTCCGGTTGTCATGCGCTTCACGCCTTCGGCCAACCTCGGGGATATGGACATCGCCGGGTTGCTCTTCCAGCGCAAGGACGGGCCCTTCGATTGGTTCGTCAACCTCAACTACGTGAAGAGCCACCCGGATCCGCTGACGACGCCCTTTGGCGGCCTGTTCTCCGATCCCTTCGAGGTTCCCAAGTCCCATTCGGGCTCCATGTGGTATGTGGGTGGGCGGTACACCTTCAACCAGGAGCGCACCATGGTGGGGATCGAGTACAACCACGGCTCCAAGTACTGGTTCAACTTCACGCCTGCCCAAGACGACATCTTCGCACCCAAAACCGCGGCGCGCGGCGACGTGGCCGAGGCCTACCTCATCCACCAGCTCGCCAAGCGCTTCTTCCTGCGCCTAGGTGTCGTCAACTACCAGTACGACTACTCGGGCTCCAGCTGGCATCTTGGGGCGCCTAAGAAACTGGATTCCAAGCCCATCCTGGGCTTCCCGACCTACGACGACGCCACGGTGGTCACGCTTTCCATGACCGCGCGGTTCTGACATCACACCCGGGGGCCAGCCGGTGCTGGCCCCCCGGGGTAAGACCAAAGGAGGGAGACATGCAACGTTGGCTTTTGTTTCTGCCGCTTCTAGCCTTGCCTCTGGCGGCCAAAGAGTACAGCCACCAGAAGTACTTCGAGCATTACGAGGGCACCAAAACCTGCCTCGCGTGCCATCAAAAGGAAGCGAAGAGTTTTTTCCACTCCCAGCACTACCAGTGGCGGGGCGAGACACCCAACCTCGTTAACGCCCGCGGCCAGAAGCTCGGCAAGATCAACACCATCAACGACTTTTGCACCAACCCTAGGGCCTCGTGGATCGGCGTGGTGAAAAACTCCCGGGGCGAAGTCATCTCCAAGGGGTGCTCCAAGTGCCACGCGGGGTTCGGGCTTTTGCCCAGCGACAAGGAAACCCCGGAGCAGCTGGCCAACATTGACTGCCTCATGTGTCACGCCCAGGGGTACCAGCGCGACCTTTACCCCGACGGGCAAGGGGGGTGGGTGTGGAAGCCGGTGCTGTGGAAGAACCAGGAAGGGCTCGACTCGGTGGCCAAGCGCATTGGCCTTCCCACCCGCAATACCTGCTTGCGCTGCCACGCTGGCTCCGGTGGCGGTCCCAACTACAAACGCGGGGACTTGGAGTACGCTCTCGCCGAAGCCACGAGGGACTTTGATGTCCACATGGGGACCGACGGTGCCAACCTCCAGTGTATTGATTGCCACAAGGGCGAGGACCACCGGGTTCGGGGCCGGGGCGCTGACCTCTCGGCCACCGACGTTCCAGGAGAACCCCTTTCCTGCGATGACGGCTCGTGCCACGATGCGCGGCCCCACGAGGCCCAGGTCCTCAACCTCCACGCCCAAAAAGTGGCGTGCCCGACCTGCCACATCCCCACATTCGCCAAGGCCGACCCCACGGATATGATGCGCGACTGGTCCAAGCCAGCCTACAACCAGGAGGCCGACAAGTGGTCAGCCACCATCGAGCTGGCCAAAGACGTGAAGCCCGTGTACGCCTGGTTCAACGGCACGACGTGGGCCCAGCTTCCCGGCGAGCCGGTGACCGTGCAAGCGGATGGCACCGTAGGGATGATGCTGCCCCAGGGAAGCCGAAACGACCCGAAGGCTCGCATTTACCCCTTCAAGCTGCACCGCGGGGTGATGCCGGTCCTGGAGGGGAAGAACTTCATCCTCCCCATCCAAGTGGAGCACTTTTTTGCCGAAGGCGCGTTGGACGCCGCCGTGCGGGCGGCAGCGGAAGAAATGTACGGGGTGAAGGATGCCCGTTTCCGCTGGGTGAAGACCACGCGCTTTATGGGGATCTTTCACGAGGTGGTGCCCAGGGAGAAGGCCCTTACCTGCCTGGATTGCCACGGCCCCAACGGCCGGCTGGATTGGAAAGCTCTGGGTTACGGCTCCGATCCTATCCTCCAGCGGTGGGGAGGGAGCCAAAAGAAGAAGTAACCCGTTTTGGTGGGAATTCGGAAAGGGGCGCACAGCCGTGCGCCCCTTACGCGTTTTCTAAAAGGCGCACCCCTGCTGCTCGCAGGCGCTGGAGCGTTGCTTCCAGGTGCCCTGGAGGTGAGCCCACCGCCCGGCAGGCGGGAAGCAGGATGCCCGCGGCAAAGCCGAACTCCACCGCATCCAAAGCCGTGGCCGCAACGCAGTAGTCGGTGGCGAGCCCAACCACGGTGACTGCGGTCACCCCCAGCTCTCTCAGGAAGCCTGAAAGGCCGGTTACTCGGTCCCGGCGGTTGTCCCGGAACGCCGAGTAGGAGTCCACATGGGGGTCGGTGCCTTTGCGGACGATCATGCGGAAGGGACGGGTATCCAGTCCGGGGTGGAAATCTGCCCCCCAGCTCCCGGCCACGCAGTGGTCGGGCCAGAGGACCTGGGAGCCACCTTCCACCTCCACCACCTCCAGCACCTCCTTTCCTGGGTGAGCCGAAGCAAAGGAAACGTGGTTTTCGGGGTGCCAGTCCTGGCTCGCTACCACCAGGGGGTAGCGGAGGCCGATCCGGTTGATGATCGGGACAACCTCGTCCCCCTGGGGAACCGCCAAGGCACCCCCCGGGCAAAAGTCGTTTTGGACGTCCACGACGATGAGCGCTTCCATGGGTTACCTCACCGCTTCGGGTTCAAAAGCTCCTTGAACTCCTTGGAGGCGCGAAAACGGGCCACCCGCACCGGCGGAAGCTGCACTTCCTCTCCGGTATTCGGGTCGCGGACCTTGCGTCCCGCCCGCTCGCTAGCGTAAAAGATCCCCAGCCCCGGGACCGCCACCCGCTCGCCGGCGGCCACCCACTCGCAAATGGCATCCACGAGGATTTCCACCGCCCGAGCGGCGTGGGCCTTGGGCATCCCGGTCTCGAACACAATTCTGGAAACAAGTTCGGCCTTTCCCGCCATTTCCGCCTCCTGGGCGTTTTTACGCCCCGCATTCCCGTGGGTTCACGGCAACGGACCCAAAAGATGCACCACGAACCCGTCCCCCCAGGGGCCGGGGGGAATGAGAACCCCACCCGAAGGGAGCACCACCCGCGGCAGGCCCGGTGGGAGCTTTTCGGCCACCGGGGTCACGGGCAGCCCCAGGGAGGCCACCACGTCCTGGTTTTCCTCCGGCTCTAGGGAGCAGGTCGCGTAGAGGACGAACCCCCCCGGCGCGCTAAGCTTCACGGCAGCGGCCAGGAGCCTGGCCTGAAGGGTAGCCAGCTCGGTAAGTTGAGCAAGCCCGAGCCGCCAACGGATTTCCGGGTGCCGCCTGAGGGTTCCCGTGCCAGAGCAGGGGGCGTCCAGAAACACCGCGTCGAAACTCCGAGGGCGAAAGGGCGGGCGGGTCCCGTCGGCCACCACGAGGTGCGGGGGGCGGGGTAGAAGCCGCACAGCCCTGGCCAAAAGTCGCACCCGACTGACCCGAAGGTCCAAGGCCACACGCGTACTCTCGGGGTGTTCGAGCCCGAGCACGAGGCTCTTGCCGCCCGGAGCGGCGGCCACCTCTAAAAGCCTTTTGCCGCCCGGCAAAAGCCGGGCTACCGCTACGGCCGTGGGGTCCATGGCATAGGCTCGTCCCTGGGCGCAGGCCTGGGCCGCGACGGCGGCGTTGGCGGTGACGACCTCCACGCCCGGCACGTAGGGGTGGGGGGTTGTGGCCACATCCGCGGGCAGCTCCGAAACCGCCGCGAGGAGGGCCATGGGTGCCGGTTTTTGGGCCGCGTCCAGAGCCTGCTCCAGTAACTCAGGCGGCAAAAGCGCCTGCCACCGCTCCACGAGCCACGGCGGGTGGGAATAGCGCAACGCCAAAGGCGCGTCGGGGTCGTCTTCCGGCGGCCAGGGGACGGCAACCGCCCGCCGCAGGCAAGCGTTCACGTACCCTGCCGCTTTCGGGACGAAGAGCTTGGAGACCCGCACCGCTTCCGCCACCGCCACCGGCGAAGGCGTTTGCAAAAGGCGCGCTTCCGCCAGGCCCATGCGCAGACAGGCGCGGACTGGCGGGTGGAGGTGGGGAAGGGGGGTGTGGGAAACCGTTTGGAGAACGTGGTCGAGGGTGTACTGCCAGCGCAGGGAAGCCAGCACCAGCTCCCGGGTGAGGGGGGCGGCGCCGGTGAGGAGGCGCGCGGCGTGGGCCTGGTGGGCCTCCACCCGGGCCAGGATGCGCACGGCCTCGGCGCGGGGGTCACCGGAACTGCTCACCTTTCACCACGCGCTCGCCGAGGATGAAGGCGTCGGCGGGAAGCCGCCTCCGCCCTTCGCGTTGGAGCTCGGTGATGACGCCGACGCTTCCTTCTCCGCACCGCACCTCGATGCCGTGCTTGCCAACGGCGAGAACCGTGCCCGGAGGCTCGTCCCCCGGCCTGGGCTCGCCCACCCTGAAGTCGTGGATCTTGAGCCTCCCGCCCCGGAAGTTGCAGAAAAGACCTGGCCACGGGTCGAAGGCGCGGCAGCGGCGGGCCAGCTCCTCGGCCGGGAGGTTCCAATCTACGCGCCCCATCTTCCTCTCCAGCTTGGGGGTCACGGTGGCCTTGCTGTGGTCTTGAGGTTGCGGACGGATCGTTTTGTTCGCGAGCCTTTCCAGGGTTTCCACCATGAGCTCAGCCCCCATGTCCGCCAGGCGCACCTCCAGTTGGGGGGTGTGTTCCCGCGGGTCAATGGGGGTGGCCCGCTGGAGGAGGATGGGGCCGGTATCCATGCCTTCGTCCAAAAGCATGGTGGTGACCCCCGTTTCCTGGTCCCCTGAGTAAATGGCCCATGGGATGGGTGCGGGGCCGCGGTGGCGGGGAAGGAGGGAGGGGTGGAGGTTCACGAAACCGTAGGGCGGAATGTGGAGGAGGCGAGCGGGGATGAAGCGCCCAAACGCCACCACCACGCCCACGTCCACCCCGAGCTTGCGGAACTGCTGGGCAAACTCCTCGTTGGCCAGCTTTTCCGCTTGCATGACCGGCAAGCCGATGGCCCGCGCAAAGTCGGCGACCGCCGGTGTTGTCATGAGGAGGTGGCGGCCGGCCGGCTTGTCCTCCCGGGAAACCACCAACAGCACGTCGTGCCCGGCCCGGCGCAAGGCCTTGAGGGTCGGGATGGCAAACTCCGGGGTTCCAAAAAAAACCACCCGCATGGCGGCAAGTGTACAGGATGCCGGCCGCCTCTTGCCGGTGGGGAATGCGGCGGCTAGGATAGGCGCGACAGAAGGAGGGCTTTCGGGATGCACAAGGGGCTTGTGGCGCTGGCGTTGCTTTGGGGTGTGGGAAGCTGGGGGCAAACCGAGTTGCCGGGCGTGGCGCGAGAGGTGGCCAACCTGCGGCTAGGGGCAAAGGCGGTACCGGTAGAGGGGCGGCAGTGGACAGCCGGAGGGCTAACGCTCGTCCTCAAAACCGGAACCCTCACGCCGGTTTTGGCCGGGGAGCGGGACGTGGGGTGGTTTTTTGTCGGAAACGGGGAAGCCACCTACAAGGTTCAGGAGAGCCTGCTGCTGCCCGTCTTTGCCTACAACGTGAAAAACGCCACCTCGGTTGGGCCGTTTGGGAACGACGCACTCAAAACGGAGTGCGAGACGGCATTGATCCTTTCGGCCAACGCCGCAAGCTTGTTCCCCTCTCTGCCGGAAAGCGGGCAGGCACCCCCGCAGGAGGCGTTTTCCCGCCACCGGGAGCGCTTTTCCCGGGATTTGGGCTTCCAGCCCCAGGACCTCCTGCCGGCAGCGCTCCTGGAGGATTTTCGGGAAGCCCTCTCCTTCGTGGAGCTCCATGGTCCCAAGGACGATTTCGTGTTCATCCTCGATCCCCTCGTGACCCGGGGGGAAAGCTTTGCCGTGCTGCGGCCCATTTACAGCCGCGATACGGACCTTCCGGAGTTCAAGGGACGGCGGTTCCAGGACACCTTGGTGAGCGTGCCGCTGGGGCGGGGTTTCTTGGATTTCGCCCCTGACCGCTTTTTTCTTTCGCATTTGGACGTGACGGTCGTGCACCCGGAGGGGATCCGCGGGGAGGTGACAGCCCGAGAAACCTTTACGGTTTTGGAACCGGTGCGGGTGCTGCCCTTGTCCCTCTGGAGCGAACAGGTCATTACCGCGGGGGTCGGGAGCAAACCCAAGCTCGTGCCTTACACGCTGGCCTCGGTGACGACGGAGGATGGCCGGGAGCTGCCGTTTGTCCACCGGGAAGGGAAGCTTCTGGTGGATTTGGGACGAAAAGCTCAAGCTGGGGAAAAGGTGACCTTGACCTTCCGCATGGGCGGCGACGTGCTTTACAACCCCGGCAACGACCAGTTCTGGATGCTGCCCACATCGTCCTGGTTTGCGACGCCCTATCGGGTCGAAATGCAGCACGCCACCTACCACGCGGTGGTCAAGACCAAAAAGCCGTTTTTGGCCTTTTCCTCCGGCAAGCTCGTGAAGCGCTGGGAGGAAGGAGAGCTGGCCTGCGCCGAGTTTGCCTCGGAAAAACCGCTCATGCTCCCCGTGATCCTCGCGGGCAAATACAAGGTTTCCGAGGAAACCCGCAACGGCCGTACGGTGCGGGTGGCTTCCTACGTGGCGGCTGAGCCGCGAGGGGTGAAAAAGGTCCTCAACAACGCCTTTACCCTCATGGAGTTCTTCGAGCCCTACCTGGGGCCGTACCCGTTCCCCGAGCTTTCCATCATCGAGATCAACCAGCTGGGTTGGGGGCAAGCGCCGCCGGGGGTCATCTTCATCACCAGGGAAGCCTTTACCCCCCTTCAAGACGACGAAACCAGGCTTTTCTCCGAGGGGGTCAACGCCCGCTTCACCCACGAGATGGCCCACGCCTGGTGGGGACACGTGGCCAAGCTGACCATGGAAGATCAGTGGCTTTCCGAGTCCGTGGCCGAGTACTACGCGGCTTTTGCCATGGGCAAGCTGTGGCGGGAGTCGGAGTTCAAAAAGGCCCTCAAGGATTGGGAGGGACGGGCCAAGTTCGTGAAGGACACCCTGCCGGTGTTTTTTGCCAACCAACTGGCGGGTCCTGAGGCCTGGCGGGACCGCATGGCGCTTTTGTACGCCAAAGGGCCTCTGATGCTCCATGCCCTCCGCCAGGAGCTGGGGGACAACGGCTTTTTCACGGTTTTCAAAAGCTACCTCCGCAACTTCGCCGACAAGCCGGCGCAAACCAAGCACATCGTGGGCATTACCGGCGTGGTGGCCAAGAGGGATTTTGGGCCGTGGTTCGAGCGCTACCTCCTGGGCCCAGGCTTTCCCCTGGAGAAGAAGTAGGGAATAGGGGCTGGCTCGCTGGCGTTGGGGGAAGCGGGGCGCTGCCTCGAGGAGGTCGCTATGTCCAGCTTTTCCGGGAGCAGGCGGGAGTTTTTGAAGCTCATGGCGGCGGCAGCGGTTGTGCCCTCCCTTTTTGCCGAGGAAGAAAAGCCTGCATCGAAGCTTTCCTTGGAACTCCCACCCCTTCCCTATCTCTACGACGCCCTGGAGCCCTACATCGATGCCGAAACCATGAGGCTCCACCACGACAAACACCACGCGGCGTACGTGGCCGGCCTGGCCAAGGCCGTGGAAAAGGTTCCCTCCTTGGCCCGGTTCAGCCTGGAGGAGCTCTTGCGCTCGCCGGAAAAGGTGCCCGAAGAGGTTCGGGTAGCGGTGCGCAACCACGGCGGCGGGCACTACAACCACACGCTTTTCTGGCAGTGCTTGGCGCCGGGCGCTCCTGCCGCTCCGGAAGGGGAGCTGGCCCAAGCCATTGCCCGGGACTTCGGGAGCTTCGAGAACTTCAAAGAGGCCTTTACCCAAAAGGCCCTTTCGGTTTTTGGCTCGGGGTGGGCATGGCTGGTTTTCTCTTCCGGGAAGCTTTCCGTGACCAGCACCCCGAACCAGGACACGCCGCTGGCTTCGGGACAAACCCCGATTTTGGGGTTGGACCTTTGGGAGCACGCGTACTACCTCAAGTATCAGTGGCGGCGCGCCGAGTACGTAGCGGCTTTTTGGCACGTGGTGAACTGGCGCGGGGTGGCGGCGCGCTTCCGAAAGCTTGCCAAAGCCTGAACCCATCGAGCCAAAAAAACGTGTAGAGTTCGAGGCGAGGGAGGTATGTCGCGCCGCGTTCTTTCGATTCTTTTTGGGGTGGTTTTTCTCGACCTCGTCGGGTTCGGCATGGTCATTCCCCTTTTGCCCCTTTACGCCCAGAGGTACGAACCTCCAGCCTGGGTTTTTGGTCTCCTCATGGCCAGCTACTCGGCCATGCAGTTTGCCTTTGCCCCCATCCTCGGTGCGGCCTCCGACCGTTGGGGGCGGCGGCCGGTGTTGCTTTTGTCCCTTGCCGGCTCGGTGGCCGGGTACACCTTGTTTGGCTTGGCGGACTCCCTGGCCATGCTCTTCGCCTCGCGCCTGGTGGCTGGCATGGCCGGCGGCAACATCGCCACCGCCCAAGCGGTCATCGCCGACGTCACGGCGCCGGAGGAGCGGGCCAAAGGTATGGGCCTCATCGGTGCCGCCTTTGGTCTGGGTTTTATTGCCGGCCCGGCCCTTTCGGGGCTTTGCTTGGCGGTGTCTCCCCGCCTTCCGGGTTTTGCCGCCGCGTTTTTCTCCGCCCTGGCATGGATTGCGGCCTTTTTGATCCTCCCTGAAACCCGCAAGAAGGGGGAGGTCCGCCGCCGCAGCCGGCTGGCAGGCGCCCGGGAAGTCGGTGGCCTCTTGGGGGTGGCCTTTCTCCTGGTCACGGCGTGGGCGGGCTTCGAGGTGACCTTTGCCCAGCTCCTCCATGCCCGCTTTGCCCTCGAGGCTTCGCAGGTCGCGTGGCTGTTCGCCTATGTGGGGGTCCTCGGGGTGCTGGTGCAAGGGGTTCTGGTACGGCGCCTGCCGCCGCGCTGGCCGGCCAAGAGCTTGGCCAAAGTGGGTTTGGCCTTTACCGCTGGCGGCTTGCTTTTAGTGGTCGGAGCGCGCAGCTTGCCGGTGCTGGTGGCCATGCTTCCGGTCCTGGCGTTGGGCCAGGGGCTCGCCAACCCTTCCCTATCGGCTTGGGTTTCCCAGCGGGCGGCGGCGGGCCACCAGGGGGAGGCCTTGGGGGCTTTTCAAGGAGCAGGGTCGCTGGCCCGCATCGTGGGCCCGTTCCTGGGGGAAATGGCCTGGGGGCACCTGGGCCCCTGGGCACCTGGGGTTGGAGGCGCGACTTTGGTGTTTTTGGCGCTCCTGTGGGCCTTTCTTCTTTAAGTTGCTTAACGGTCGGGCTTTTTGGGTGTGGCCAAGGGGTAAGGGAACGGCATGACCGAAGCCTCGCCGCTTCCGGCGATGCGGCTGGTACCGGCCCGCTCCACCTGATCCACGCGGATCACGGCGTGGTAGGGGACGAAGATCCGGGAGCAGCCGGCGAACTCCTGGCGGAGGCGCTCTTCGCTAGGATCGGCAATGATTTCGCTGCGGGAAAACTGCAGCCCAGCCACTTCCAGGAAGCCAAAAAGCGGCGAGCTGGCCACCTCCGACGCGTAAAGCTCGTAGACGTGCCCCTGCTGGGCGAAGAGCACTCGATACACCGGCTTGGGCTTAGGACTCCGGACCATCGAACCTCCTTGGCCATGCTAGCCTTTTGCGGTCCCGTTGCCAACTGGAAGCGTGATTAGTACTCAAAAGCCGAGCCGCCGATGAACTCCCTGAGGATGGAGGTGGACGGCACGTCCTCTTGGAACACCGGCACGAACCAGGCCAAAAACTTCAATAACCTGTACGCCTCGGTGTAGGCCGGATGCTCCCGGGGAACTTCCAGGAGGAAACGTTCGGCAAAGGTTTTGAGCACTGCTGGTTCGTACACCAGGGCCGAGTTGAACATGACGTCGGCGTGCTCCTGGAAGGGGAAGATCCAGCGCCGCTCGCCCCGCCGCACCGCCGGCCACATTTCCAGAGTCCGAACCGCGGGATGCCCGCGGAAGAGGCGGTCGCGAACGATGCGGCGCAAGAGCCGGGCGTCGGAGGTGAAAATGCGGTTGTGGTCGTCCAGGGTGAGCTGGGTGAGGGCGGAAATGAACACCCGGTACTTGTTTTCCTCAGGTACCGATTCCGTAAGGCGGGGGTTCAAAGCGTGGATCCCCTCGATGAGCAGTACCTGCCCCGCTCGGAGTTCGAGGTTGGTCCAGCGTTCGGGCTCGGTACGTTTGCCCCGCACGAAGTCGTACTTGGGAACGGCTACGGTCTTCCCTTCGAGGAGG
>JBAMMG010000078.1:15094-21188 GCA_039793905.1 Thermoanaerobaculum sp.
GGGCTTTGAGGTGCTCGTTGAAGAGGGCGAGATCCAAAGCCTCGATGGACTCGTAATCGGGCTTGCCCTCCTCGTCGAGAGGCGTCTTGTCGCGATCCACGAAGTAGTTGTCGAGGGAAAGGCCCACCGGGCGCAGGCCGCAGACGCGGAGCTGGATGGCGAGCCTCTTGATGAAGGTGGTTTTGCCCGAAGCCGAGGGCCCGGCCACCAGCACCAGTCGAACTTGGGGGCGGGCAGCGATGGCGTCGGCAATTTGGGCGATTTTCTTCTCGTGGAACCCCTCGGCGATGCGGATGATTTCGGCTATTTCCCCGGAAAGGCAGGCGCGGTTCAGCGATCCCACATGGGCGATGCCCACGGCTTCGTTCCACTGGCGGGTTTCCCGGTAGGTGGCGAAGAGCTTGGGTTGCGGCCAAAGGGGTGGGAGCTCCCCCGTGCCGTTGCGGGCGAAGCGCAGGAGGATGCCGTCTTCGTAGAGGGAAAGGGCCCACCCGCGAACGCGGCCAGCCGAGGGGGCCACCGGACCATGGGCGAGGTCCATGAAACCCCCACAGGTGACGACCGGCACCGTGGACGAGCGGTGGGTGGCCAAAAGCTCCAGCTTCGAGGTTTCGCCCCGGGAGCGAAAGATAGCTTCCGCTTCTTCCAGGGTAATGACCGAGCGCGTGATCGGCACATCCTCCTGGCCCATGCGCTCCATCTCCCGCGCCAGGGAGGCCACGACGTCTTCGGTGAGGGGCAGCGGTGAGTGCCAGCTGAAAAAGTACCCGCCCCCCAGAGACTGCCCCACGACCAGGCGGCTTTCCGGGTAAAGCTCAGAAACTGCCGCCAAAAGCAGAAGCCCCGCCGAGCGGCGCAGAACCGTTTCCCCCAGGCGGCTTCCGGCGCGCACCGCCTCGAGCTCCACCTGTAACCCCCGCAGGGGGAAATCCAGCATCACCATCCGGCGGTTGACCAAGGCGGCGAGAACATCCACCGGCACCTCACCCCAGAACTCCTGGAAGAAATCCCAAACAGTGGTGCCGGCCAGGACTTGCCGCCTCTGGCCAGCAAAGCTCACCACCACGGTTTTCCCCGCCATCGCCACCCTCCCCAGGCATTCTACGCTGGGCGCGTACAATAGGCGCGGAGGGGAGGCCGTGGCCAACAGCAGCCAAAAGCAGCGGCTCATGGCAGCCATTGACACCATCACGCGGAACGTGGAGGCGCGGGGGGAGCCCCTCTTTCACGGGGGCGAGCAGCCGTTGCCGCAAAAGCGGGAGGTCATTGCCATTCTCCGCGGCCTCCAGGAGGTCATTTACCCCGGCTATTTCGGCGACCAAGCCCTCTACCGGGAGTACCTCCACGCCCACCTCTCGGACCAGCTTTACGCCCTTGCCAAGAGGCTCGAAACCGAGGTGAATAAGGCCGTCAACGCCGTGTGCCGGCGCCCGGGCGGGGAGGTGATTGGCCCGGTGGCCCAAGACCCGGCCGAGGTGGTGGTGCGGTTTTTCGAGCGGCTGCCGGAGGTCATGGAGCTCATCGCCGGGGACGTGGTGGCGGCGTACGAGGGCGATCCGGCGGCCACGTGCCTGGAGGAGGTCGTCCTGGCGTACCCTGGGGTGAAGGCGGTTTTCACCTACCGCTTGGCGCACCTCCTCCACGAGCTGGGGGTGCCCCTCATCCCCCGCATCATGACCGAGTTTGCCCACAACGAAACCGGCATTGACATCCACCCCGGAGCCACCATTGGCCGGGAGTTCTTCATTGACCACGGGACCGGGGTCGTCATTGGCGAAACCGCGGTCATTGGGGATCGGGTCAAGCTTTACCAGGGGGTCACGTTGGGCGCGCTTTCCTTTCCCAGGGACGAGCGAGGCAAGCTCGTGCGCGGAACCAAGAGGCATCCGACCCTGGAGGACGATGTTGTGGTCTACGCCGGGGCCACGATCCTGGGCGGGGACACGGTGGTGGGAAGGGGCTCGGTCATTGGCGGCAACGTCTGGCTCACCACCTCGGTGCCGCCGTTCTCCAAGGTCACCTTGGGCCGCGACCAACTGGCTTACGAGGTGACACCGCGCTCGGCGGTTTGACCGCCTCTGGCCCCTTTGCTAGTGTTGGCGGGTCATGGGCCGAGCTTGGGCACTTTTTGCAGGGTTTCTCTTTTCCCTGCCGGCGGTGGCCGGCGAGGTGGAGGGGCTTTCGGGCAAGGCCAAACTCGACGCGGTCCTTGCTGAGGTTTCCCGGGCCCAGGCCGCCATGCAAACCCTTTCCGCGAGCTTTAGACAAGTGAAGGTAAGCCGCCTGTTGAAAGAGCCCTCAGTATCGCGAGGCGTCTTGTACTATCGGGCACCGGACCAGGTGCGGTGGGAGTACCGGGAGCCGCGGGAAGCCATCGTTCTCGTCAACGCCCACACCATGGTGACCTTTCGCCCGGCGGAAAGGATGGCCGAAAAGGTGGAGTTGGGACGCCAGCAGAGGAAGCTGTTTGCGTTTCTTTCGGCCTCCGAGCCTTTGGCCAACCTCTCCCGGCACTTTTCCTTTACCCTCAAAGACCCGGGAGGACAAGGGGACTTCGTGTTGGTCCTCAACCCCGTGACGCACCAAATCAAAAAGCGGCTTCACCATGTGGAGCTGGTGATCGCACGAGCACGTTACCTCCCGGTGAGGGTTTCGTACACGGAGGCCGACGGCGATTCCACGACCTACGAGTTTTCCGAAGTGCAGGTCAACGTCCCGCTTCCGCCCGCCCTCTTTTCCCTCGACCTCCCCCCGGGGGTGCGAGTGGTGGAGCTCAAGCTCAAGGGCTCGGACTGAGGGCCATGGGTGGCGTGGGTACCTTCAGGGTTGTGGCCCGCGAGGGGTTCGCCCGCGCTGGCGAGCTGGTGACCGCTCACGGGGTGGTGCGGACCCCGGCCTTCATGCCGGTGGGAACCGCGGGGAGCGTCAAGGGGCTCGCCCCTTGGGAGCTCGCCCGCCTGCAGCCGGAAATGGTCCTGGCCAACACCTACCACTTGCTCCTGCGGCCGGGGATGGAGGTGGTGGAAGCCCTGGGCGGGTTGCACCGGTTCATGGGCTGGGACGGGCCTATTCTTACCGACTCCGGTGGGTTTCAAGTTTTTTCCCTTGCCAGCCTGCGAAAGCTTTCCCCCGAGGGGGTGGTTTTCCGGTCTCACCTCGACGGCAGCGAGTTTCTCCTCACTCCGGAAGCGTGCATGGATGCCCAGAAACGCTTAGGGGTGGATGTGGCCATGGCTCTGGACGTGTGCCCAGCCCTCCCGGCAGCGAGGGAAGCCCTGGAGCAGGCCGTCGAGCTCACGACGCTGTGGGCTCGCCGGTGCCGGGAGGCGCTTCCCGCCGAAAGTGGAATCTTGCTGTTCGGCATCGTCCAGGGAGGGCTCGATCTGGATTTGCGGCGCCAAGCCTTGGACGCCCTCGTGCCGCTCGGTTTCGACGGCTACGCCCTGGGCGGGTTTTCCGTGGGGGAGCCGCCGGAAACCATGTGGCGGGCAGTGGCCGCCCTTGCTCCCCAGCTCCCGGAGGATCGCCCCCGCTACCTCATGGGTGTGGGCACGGTGCGGGACATCCTGGAGGCAGTGGCGGCGGGCGTGGACCTTTTCGACTGCGTGATTCCCACCCGTAACGCCCGCAACGGCCTCCTCCACACCTCTCGCGGGCCCGTAGTCGTCAAGCACGCCCGCTACCGGAGGGATCCGGAGCCTCCCGATCCCAACTGTGCTTGCCCCACCTGCCAGACTTGCTCCCTGGCGTACCTGCGGCACCTCTACCTGGCGCGGGAGGCGGCGTACGTGGTCCTGGCGACCGTGCACAACCTGCATTTTTACCTGAGCTTGATGCGGCAGGTGCGGTCGGCTATCATGGCTGGCCGCTTGGCGGAGCTGCGTCAAGCTTACGTGCCAGAAGCGGCTGTGGAGGCATGATGAACCCGCAGAGTCCTTGGGTCCAGCTTTTTCCCCTTTTCATCATCTTCATCATCTTTTACCTGGTGATGATCCTGCCCATGCGTCGCCGGCAGAAGAAGCACCAGGAGATGCTGGCGGCCCTCACCAAGGGTGACCGCGTTGTCACCAGCGGTGGTATCTACGGCACCATCGTCAACGTGGAAGGGGACGTGATCACGCTGAAGGTTGCCGACAACGTCAAGATCCAGGTGGCGAGGGGGGCTATTGCCGGCCTGGCCAAGGATGCCGCCAACGTGAGCTTTTCCTCCCCGGAGTAAGGAGGCACCATGGGCAAAAACCTCACCTGGCGTTGGGTTCTCATTGGCGTCGTTACGGCCCTTTCGGTTTTCCTCATGTGGCCGCCGGAGAAGAAGATCCACCTGGGTCTCGACCTCAAGGGCGGCATCCACCTGGTCCTCAAGGTCAACACCGACGACGCCGTGAGGGCGGAGGTGGATGCGGCCATGGAGCGGGTGCGGCAGGCCCTGGCGGAAAAGGGCTACCCGCCCGAGAGCATGGCCCGTTCCGACGACAACGAGGGGTTTTCCTTCAAGCCCGCGCCCAACACCGACCAAGCGGTGCTGGAGCAGGTTTTGCGCGATAAGGTTCCGGATTTCACGGTGAGCCGGGGCGTCACCGTCACCTGCCGGCTTGGCGACCAAGTGGTGCGCTCCCTGCGGGATTCGGCGGTGCGTCAGGCCCTGGAGACCATCCGCAACCGGGTGGACCAGTTCGGCGTGGCGGAGCCGGTGATCCAGCGCCAAGGGGATAGCGACCGCATCGTCGTGCAGCTGCCAGGTGTGGACGATCCGGCCCGCGTCAAGGACCTCATCCGGGCCACGGCCTTTTTGGAAATCAAGCCGGTGGTGGCTTCGGCCGAAAGCGAGGAAGCTCTCCTTTCCAAGTTCGGCGGCAAGGTGCCTGAGGATTCGGTGGTGGTGACCGGTGACGAGCACGACCTTACGGGCCGCGTCGTGGGGAAGCGCTACTACCTCCTCAAGAAGGCCTCGGTGATCACCGGCCGGGATTTGCGCAACGCTCGGCGTTCCCAGGACCAATTCGGCCAGCCAGCCGTTTCCTTTACGTTGACGCTCGAGGGCGGGAGGAAGTTCGGGGAGTACACGGCGGCCCACATGGGCGAGCAAATGGCCATTGTCCTCGACAACAAGGTGTATTCGGCGCCAGTCATCCGAGGCCACATCACCGATTCGGGGATCATCGAGGGGCAGTTCACGGTTCAAGCGGCGGAGGACCTGGCGCTGGTGCTTCGAGCCGGAGCTTTGCCCGCGTCCATTACCTACCTGGAGGAGCGCACGGTGGGGCCGTCCTTGGGGCGGGACTCGGTGATCAGGGGTGTCCGCTCCGGTCTCGTGGGGCTGCTGCTCGTTATGGGGTTCATGCTCGTTTACTACAAGGGGGCGGGGATCAACGCCAACGTGGCGCTTCTCCTCAACGCGTTGTTGCTTTTCGGGGCGCTGGCGGCTTTCAAGGCCACCCTTACCCTCCCGGGTATTGCCGGCATCATCCTTACCGTAGGCATGGCGGTGGATGCCAACGTCCTGATCTTCGAGCGTATCCGTGAGGAGCTCGCCCTCGGGAAAACCGTGCGGAACGCCGTAGACCTTGGCTTTTCCCGGGCCCTGGCTACCATCATTGACTCGAACCTCACGACGCTCATTGCCGCTCTCTTTCTCTTTCAGTTCGGTACCGGACCAATCAAGGGTTTTGCGGTGACCCTTTCCCTGGGCCTCGTGATTTCCATGTTTACCGCGGTTTTTGTTTCCCGAACGCTCTTCGAGGTCGTGCTTTCCCGAAAGACCGGGCGCGGCCCGCAAAAGTTGTCCATTTGAGGGGTGCCTATGCGCTTCTTTGCCAACGCGAACTTTCCGTTCATGCGCTACCGCCGGGTGTGGATTGGGATTTCCTTGACCCTCATCGCCCTCGGCGTAGCGAGCATGGTTTGGGGGCCGGGGCTCAAACTCGGCGTGGATTTTTCCGGTGGTACCCAGCTCACCCTCAAGTTCCGGAGCGAGCCTGACCTTTCCCGGGTGCGGCGGGCCCTCGAGGCCTTGAGGCTCGGGGATGTGACCATCCAGCGATTCGATGAACCGGAGCTCCACGAGTTTCTCGTGAGGGTGCAAAACCCCGGGGAG
>JBAMMG010000079.1:0-20300 GCA_039793905.1 Thermoanaerobaculum sp.
AGCTCATGATGGGGGTGTCCACGAACCCTTCCTCGTCCAGGAGCTCGCGAATGGCGGCGACCCGGCCGTCCATCATGTCCGATGGGGCCACCACGTCGGCGCCGGCCCGGGCGTGGGCCAGGGCCATGCGCGCCAGGTGCTCCAACGTGGGGTCGTTAGCGACCTTGCCGTTGTGAATCAACCCGCAGTGGCCGTGATCGGTGTAGGCGCAGAGGCACACATCGGTGATCACGAGCAGGTCTTGGCCGAAACGCTTCTTGAGGGCGGCAACGGCCTGAGGGATGAGAGCATGGTCGTCGTAGGCGCTGTGGCCGTCGGGGTACTTGGGCTCGTCGTCGCCCGGGACGCCGAAAAGCAGCACCGATCGAATGCCCAGCTTCAAATCCTGCTCTACCGTTCGCAAAAGCGGCTCGATCCCCTGACGCTGAATCCCGGGCATGGCGGCAATGTCTTCCACCCGCTTGGGATCGCGCAGGACAAAGTGCGGCATGACAAAGAGTTTCGGGTCGAGGCGGGCTTCCGCCACTAAGTCCCGAAGCACGGGGTTGAAACGCAAACGGCGCGGACGGTTTACCAGATCTGGCATAGAGCCTCCTTCAAGCTTTGAGGGTTGGGTTTGCCCAGAACTTGCGGTTTGATCCCCAACGTTTCGAGCTCTTGAGCCGTAGTGGGTCCCCAGGCCAGGTGGGGGACCCCGGCGAAGCGCCCGCATGTAGCCTGCCAGTAGCGGCGGGCCGCCCGCGGGGAGGTGCACACCACCGCCAGGGGAGGGGTTTCCGGCAAGGGAGGCAGCTCCTCTTGCGGCGTGGCCTCCATACCGTAAACGGGGAGGGGGAGTACCGAGAATCCCAGAGATTGGAGAGCGGCTGGTAGTTCCTCCCGGTGCTCCCGGCCGCAGGGGAAGAGGATGCCCGCAGGTGGGACAAGGCGCTGGGCGATCTCGCGGGCCAGGGCCGCCCCGCCGTGGGTCCCAACCAGGACCACCGTAAACCCGAGCTTTCGGCATGCCGCCGCGGTGGCTTCCCCGACGGCGGCGGCAGGGAGGCGGAGGAGGCGATCGTCCAACCCGCGGCTAGCGGCTTGCGCTTTCAGCGGCTCCGGGGTTCGGGGGCTGGTCACGGCAACAAGCTCGAGAGCGTTGAGGTGCTGGCCTACCTCTTCCCAGCGCTCGGGCTCTTCCCAGGGCACCAGGCGCAGGACGGGGTAGGCGAACAGCTCGAGACCCTCGGGAAGACCAGGGGTAAGCTCGGCCAAATCCTGGGCAGCTCGGGTCACAAGCACCCATGCCTTCATGCTTGGGCCTTTCCCAGCAGGACGTCCAGGACCGTGGCCGCGGCCTCGTGGGGCGTTGCCCCTCGAGCTTGGGTGCGCGCCAGGAACTCCAAGGAAAGGTCGTCCCGCAGCGTGCCCAAAGCCGCCCGCAGGAAGAAACCCCCGTTTTCGGCTTGACAGTACGCGCCGAGGGGGATGTGGCACCCCCCACCAAGCCCAACCAGCACGTGGCGCTCGGCTTCCACCTCTTGGGCAAGGAGCGGTTCATGGACCGCAGCGACCAGCTCCCGTATCCGGGTGTCGTCCGCCCGCACCTCCACCCCCAAGGCACCCTGGGCGGGGGCAGGCAAGATCTGTTCGAGGGAAAGCTTGCGCACCACGAGCCCCGAAAGGTCGAGCCCCAAGCGATGCACACCGGCGTAGGCGAGAACGATGGCGTCGTAGGCACCTTCCTTGAGCTTTCGCACACGGGTGGGGACGTTGCCGCGGAGGGCTTTGACCTCCACATCAGGCTGGAGGGACAAGATCTGGGCCGTCCGCCGCAGAGAGGAGGTACCCACCACGGCCCCAGCCCGGAGGCCCAAGGCCCCATCACCCCGTGCCTCTTCCCTGGCCAGGAGCAGCTCGGAGGGATCCTCCCGGAGGCAAACGGCGCCGAGGGCCAGCCCCTCGGGCTCGACGGTGGGCAGGTCCTTGAGGGAATGGACCACCAGGTCCACCTGGCCGCGCAGCAGCGCTTGCTGGAGCTCTTTGGTGAAGTATCCGCTGCCCCCCAGCTCGTGGAGGGCGCGGCTACGGTCTTTGTCGCCAGCGGTGTGCACCACCACCAGCTCGTAGCCCACGCCGGTCCTCTCGGCCAGGAGCGCACCCACCGTCCGAGCTTGCCAGAGGGCCAGCTCTGACCCCCGAGTACCGATGCGCACAACTTCAGCCATGGTCGGGAGCTACGGCCTGAATGAACGTTTCCAACGCTTGGGGGGAGTGGGCAAAGGCAATCTCCCGCAACCCCTTCATGGGGGCACGAACGAGCCGCTGGGCTAGCCGCTCCGCCAGCTCGTCCAAGAATTCAGGGGGTAAGGTGCCGTGGCCGTTGGAAAACGCTTGCTGGAGCTCCCACCGCACCGATTGGTAAAAAACCTGGCGCAACGCCTTGGCCACGGGGGAAAGGCTGTGCTCCAAGAGCTCTGAGGAAAGCTCGTCCAGCTGCTCGCGGATGATGGCTTCCGCCTTCGCGACCTCGGCGGCGCGCGCCTGGCGGTTGGCTTCGGACTCCGCCCTGAGCGCGTGCTGGTTGACGAGGGTCACGCCAGCGACATCGGCGCAGCCGGGCTCGGCGTTGGCCGGAAGCCCCAGGTCCACCACCAGAACCGGTGCCAGGTCTCGAGCCATGGCCTCGGTGAAGATGGGTTTGTCGGCAGCCACGGCCAGAAGCACGATTGAAAACTCCTTTTGCATCTCAAAGAGGGCGGCAAGAGGCCTGAAGCTCGCCCCAACCCGGTTGGCCAGGGCTTCCCCGCGCTCGCGAGAGCGGTTGAAGACCACCAGCGCCCGCGTGCCGTCCAGCTTGCGCACCAACTTTGCGGCTGCTTCCGCCATTTCCCCGGCACCGACGATGGCTACTGGCCGTGGATCTTCGGCTAGGCGGTCCCTGATGATGCGGGTTGCGAGGGAAACGAGGGACGTGGGACCCTGGGCCAAGCGGGTTTCGGTTCTCACCCGCTTGGCGGCGCGGAAGGCTTGGCCAAAGAGGGTGTGCATTTTGGCCCGGGCGAGGCCGGCTTCCGCCGCCTGGCGGAAAGCTTCTTTCACCTGCCCGAGGATTTGGCTTTCGCCCAGCATGAGGGAGTCGAGGGCGGCGCTCACCCTGAAGAGGTGGTGCGCCGCCTCGGCGCCTTGGAGGAGAAGGCAGCGCGAAGCTGGGGGCAGCGTTGCCGCTTGGCCGGTCAGCTCTTCGAGGGCTGTCCGAAGAGCCTGGGTAAGCCGGCCAGGGCAGAGGTCCCCTTCGTGAACCACGTAAAACTCGGTTCGGTGACAGGTGGCGAGGTAGACCAGCTCGGTGGCGGGAAGCTTCTCAGCAATGGCTTTGAGAACCTCGGGAAGCAGGTGCTCGGGGATCCGGGCCCGGGCTACCTCGGGAAGTGGGGCCAAGCGATGGTTGGTGCCCAGGGCGAAGAGGGTATTCATGGGTCCTCCTCCCAGGTTCATTCTCGGTCGGGAAACGTCATTCGTAAATGGTTTGTGGTAAAAGTAACGTGAACAAACTGCCACAACTCTGCAATTTCAAGACAGCATCGCATTTCATCGAGCCTGGGGCTTCCGTGCCACAATGTCGGCCGTGGCGTTCTCCTGTGTGGCGACGTGTTCCCGGGGTCTCGAAGTTGCCCTGGCGGCGGAGCTTTCGAACCTTGGCTTGGCCTCCGAACCTGGCCGCGCTGCAGTGCACTTCCACGCAAGCTTCGCCGACCTGGTGCGCGCCAACCTTTGGCTGCGGACCGCCATGAGGGTTCTGGTGTTTCTCAGGGAGGGCCCGTGCGCTAGTCGCGGCGAGCTTTACGCCCTGGCCAAGGCGTTTCCTTGGGAGGACTACTTGGCCCGGAACGCCACCGTGGCGGTGCAGGTCGCAGGGCGAAACCCGGCCTTTGCCAACACCCATTTTGCGACGCTCGTGGTCAAGGACGGCCTTGTAGACCGCCTGCGGGAGCGGCGCGGGTGGCGTCCCTCCGTTGACCTCCAAAACCCTAGCCTGCGAGTGGTGTTGCACCTGCAACCCGAAAGGGCAAGCCTCTACCTGGACAGCTCAGGAGAGCCTCTGAGCCACCGGGGTTACCGGCAGAAGGACGCCCTGGCGCCCCTTTCCGAGTGCTTGGCGGCGGGGATGCTGCTTTTGGCAGGCTACGACGGCACCCAAGCGCTGTGCGATCCCATGTGCGGCTCGGGGACGATTCTCGTAGAAGCGGCGCTCATGGCCTTTCGCCGGCCTCCTGGATGGCAGCGCCGTTTTGCTTTCGAGAGCTGGCCTTTCGCCGATCCCGCGGCCCTCGCCTCGGTGCGGGAGGAAAGCTTGGCCCGCCAAGGGCAGCCGCCGGCGCCCATCTGCGGGCGAGACATCAGTCCCGAAGCCCTAGCTTCGGCGAGGCGAGCCCTTCGCGCCGCGGGCGTCGAGCGGTGGGTGCGCGTGGAGCAGGGAGATGTGCGGGAACTGCCACCGATGCCAGCGGGAAGCCTCATGGTGTCCAACCCTCCCTACGGGTTGCGGGTGGGGGAGGAGCGGGAGCTTGCCGAGCTTTACAGGGGGATCGGCGACGCGGTGAAGAAAAACGCAGCGGGCTCGACCCTTTGGTTGCTCTTGGGGAACCGGCGCCTTGCCCGTCAACTCGGTTTGCGCCCGGCCCAAAGGTTCGAGCTCTACAACGGCCCAGTGCGGTGCGAGTTTTGCGCCTACCCGGTAGTGGCCGGAACCTTTGCCGCTAAAACCACTGGCAGCTGCTAAGCTATCCCCGTGCCCGCGAAGGTTGCCGCGTTGATCCCCGCGTACAACTGCAGCGCCACTGTCGGCGCGGTGGTGGCTGGGGTTCGGGAGTATTTGCCTACGGTTTTGGTGGTGGATGACGGCTCGGCTGACGACACAACGTTTCAGGCCCGCCGCGCCGGTGCCCACGTTCTTCGCTTGGAGCACAACGGCGGCAAAGGGGAAGCGGTTCGCCGGGGCTTGCCGTGGCTTTTGGCGGGCGACTGGAGCCACGTCCTCATGCTCGACGCCGACGGCCAGCACGACCCCCGCGACGTCCCGGGTTTTTTGGCCATGGCGGAGGAAGCGGATCTCGTGGTGGGCAACCGCCTCCACACCCCCGAGGCGATCCCCGCCAAGCGTTTCTGGACGAACTACATCGGCACCCGAGCTTTGACCCTCATGACCGGCTTCCCCCTCGAGGATTCCCAGTGCGGGTTCCGCCTGGTTCGGGCGTCCATCCTCCGGCGCATGGTTCTCATTGGGCGGCGTTATTCGGTGGACACGGAAATTCTCGTGCGCGCGGGGCGCATGCGGGCGAGTTTCGCCCACGTGCCGGTGCGGGTCATTTATGACGGCCAGGTTTCCCACTTCCGGCCGTTGGCTGACACGGTTCACATCGTGTTTTCCGCAGTCCCCTTCAAGGTGGACGAGAGGATCCGCCGACGCGACCCGGGTCCGGAGTTTTTCCGGCCCCAAGCCGCGAAGCTGGCTGTCCTGCCACCCCTGTAACGCCCGCGCTGTCTTGAGCTTGCCGTCCGAGGGCGGTACGATACCCGACCATGGGCGCGGGAGATCACGAGGGTCGTGAGGCGCCACTGCGGGTGGTGGTTTCGGGAGGTTCCCGCGGGATTGGGCGAGCCATCGTTTTGAGCTTAGTGGCTGCTGGTTACGATGTGGATTTCATCTTTCGCCAAAATCAGCAAAAAGCCCAGGAGGTGGAGGCCGCGGCTCGCCTTTTGGGAGGCGTGGCCAAGAGCCACCGCTGCGACGTGACCTCGCCGGAAGAGGTCGCAAGGTTTGCGGCTGGCCTAGCTGGACCCGTGTACGCGGTGGTGAACAACGCCGCCGTTATCGCTGACGGCACGTTGCTGCTCATGGACGAAAACCGCTGGCAGCACGTCCTTCAAACCAACCTTACAGGCGCCTACCGCCTCACCCGGGCGTGCTTGCGGTCCATGCTTCACGAAGGGAGAGGGCGAATCGTAAACGTGGCGTCCCTCTCGGGGCTTTTGGGACAGCACGGGCAAACCAATTACGCGGCCTCCAAGGGGGGGCTCATCGCCTTCACCAAAGCGCTGGCAAGGGAGGTTGGGCGCTACGGCGTAACCGCCAACGCGGTGGTTCCGGGCTGGATCGAGACGGATCTCACAGCCGCCTTGCCGGAGCGGCGGCGCGCTCGAGCCCGCCAGGAAGTGCCCATGGGGCGCTTTGGGCGGCCCGAGGAGGTGGCTTCCGTCGTTCGCTTCCTGCTGTCGCCTCAAGCCAGCTACATCACCGGCGCCGTCATTCGCGTGGATGGAGGCCTAGGCGCCTAAAACAAGGCCGGCGTTAGCGTTGCCTCGTCGCCACGAAAGAGCTTCTGGAAGTGGTACGCGATGCGCATGGTGAGGGGACCCGGTCGCCCGTCGCCTACGGGACGCCCGTCCAGCTGCACCACCGGCATCACCAGGGTCGTGGTGGAGGTCACGAACACCTCGTCGGCGCCTTTCAAATCCGAAAGGGAAACCCACCGGCGGCTCAAGGGGATCCGCAGCTCCCGGCAGATCTCCGCCACGACCTTGAGGGTCACGCCCTCCAGAAGGCGCTCCCCGGGCGGCGGGCTGGCCACAGCACCAGCCCGCACCACGCACACGTTGCTCGAGCCCCCTTCGTTGACGTAGCCGTCTTGGCCAACGAAGATCGCCTCGCTGGCGCCGCTCTTTGCGGCGTGCCTCTTGGCCAAAACGGCCGGCAGGAGCATGGTGGTCTTGATGTCCCGGCGCTGCCAGCGCAGCTCGGGGACCGTAACCGCGGCGATGCCTTGGGCAACAACCGCGGGAGCGGGAAAGAAAAACTCCCGCAGGTAGGCAAAAAAGCGGGGGCGAGGGCTTTTGGCCGGGACGTGTTCGCGGGGGGCCGTGCCTCCCGTGAGCTGGGCGTAAAGAATCGCGGAGGCGAAGCCCTCCCGGCGCCACAGGTCAGCGATGAGGTGCTCCCATGTGGCAAGGGGAGGTACACCCTCCGAAAATCCCAGCTCCCGAGCCCCTTTTGCCATCCGTTCCACGTGATCGGCGAGGCGAAAGGGCTGACCGCCCACCACCGCCACGACCTCGTAAAGGGATTCGGAAAACTCCAGCCCCCGGTCTTCCAACGGCACGGTGGCAGCGGCAAAAGGCACCACCACTCCATCCACGTAAGCCCAACGCGGGGGTGTTGGCGTCCGTTCCACGGGGCGATTATAGGCCTGCGGCCAAGATCTTTCCTCGCCCGGACAGCCCCCAGCCCTTGGCGGGCGTGGGGACAGCAAGTAAACTGCCGCCCGGAGGGCTGTCATGGCGGGAATCTTTAAGGCCTACGACGTGCGCGGCATCGTGCCCGATGAGCTCAACCCAGATTTGGCTTATGCCATCGGCTACTTCTTTCCTCGCATCCTCGACGCGGAGGATACGGCAACGGTCAAGGCGGTGGTGGTGAGCCGGGACATGCGGGAAACGTCCCCAGCGTTGGCCGAGGCTCTCGAGTCCGGCCTGCAGACGGCGGGGTTTGCCGTTTGGGACATTGGCTTGGCCACGACGCCTATGAATTACTTTGCCGTTGGCCACCTGGGAGCTTCCGGCGCTATTCAGGTTACGGCTTCCCACAACCCTGCCGTTTACAATGGCTTCAAGTTTTCCCGCCGGCAGGCCATTCCCGTGAGCTCGGAAACCGGAATTGGTCTTTTGGAGAGGTTCGTTTCCAGCGAGAAGCCACCCGCGCCTCGTCCCCAAGCTCCCCTGGAGAAGAAAGAAATCTGGCCCGCCTACGAAAATCACGTGCTGCGTTTCTTACGTTTGAAGGAGCCCCGCCTCAAGGTAGCGGTGGATGTGGCCAACGGCATGGCCACACTGTACGAGCCCATCTTTGCCCAACTCAACATCGAGCTTTTGCCGCTCTTCTTTGGGCTGGACGGAACGTTTCCCAACCACGAGGCCAACCCCCTCAAGGAGGAAAACCTCCGCTTCGTGAAGCAAGCGGTGATGGAGCACCGGTGCGATTTGGGGGTTGCCTTCGACGGCGATGCCGATCGGGCCATCGTCGTGGACGAAACGGGGCAGGTGGTGGGCGCCGACCTTCTCACAGGCCTTTTGGCCAAGCTCTTTTTGGAGCGCTTTCCCGGCGCCAGCATCGTGTACGACGTGCGCTCGTCGTGGGCGACGAGAGAAGCGATTCTTGCTGCCGGGGGTATCCCGGTGCGGGAGCGGGTGGGCCACTCCTTTATGAAAGCCACCATGCGCAAACTCGAAAGCCCCTTTGGTGGGGAGCTAGCCGGGCACTTTTACTATCGCGAGAACTTTTACGCGGATTCGGCCATCATCACGATGGTAGAGGTCCTCAACCTCTTGCGGCGAGAGGGCAGACCTCTTTCCGAGCTGGTTGCGCCTTTACGCGCCTACGCCCGCACCGGTGAGGTGAACTTCCCCGTGGCCAACAAGGAAGATGTGATTTCGGCTTTGGCCGAGGTGTTTGCCGACGGCAAGGTGGACTTTTTGGACGGCATTACTGTGGAGTTTGCCGATTGGTGGTTCAACGTGCGGCCTTCCAACACCGAGCCGCTGTTGAGACTGGTCATGGAGGCGAAGTCGGCCGAGCTCTTGGCCGAAAAGCGGAAGGATGTGGAAGCCGTGATTCGCCGCGTGGGCCGAAGGGCTTAGCTGGCGACAGCGGGAACGTCTCCCGAATCCCCGCTGATGGACCGGTAGTACCCGGAGGAGTCGCGGCTCGCAAGGCGCTGGCCGTGGGCTTCCCGCTCCACCGCCTCGATGAGCGCTTCCACCACCACCGGATCGAACTGCCTGCCCGCTTCCGCCCGCAGCTCGGCAAAGGCTTCCTCCAACGGACGGGCCTTGGAGTACGGGCGCACTTGCGTCATGGCATCGAAGGCGTCCACGGCCAAAATGATGCGGGCCTCGAGGGGGATCTCCTCGCCTTTGAGGCCGCGAGGGTAGCCGCTCCCGTCGAAGTGCTCGTGGCACGCGCGAATGATTTCCGCTGCCCGCTCCAGTTTCCCCATGCGCTCCACGATGTTGGCGCCCACGTCGGGATGGGAGAGGATCTCGTGGCGCTCGCTCGAAGATAGCGGCCCGGGTTTGTTGAGGATGTCGTTGCCGATGGCGATTTTTCCCACGTCGTGGAGGATGGCCGCCACCGAAAGGATGAACTTCTGATGCGAGGACCACTTGGCCCACCCTCTCTCTTCCAGGACTTGAGCCGTGGCCATGGCAAGACGCTCGACGCGTTCGATGTGCTCTCGAGTGTAGTGGGATTTGGCCTCCACCACCTCGGCAAGGGTGGAAATCACACCCAAGTACGTGGCTCGAATTTCGTCAGCCATGCGGTTGAACTCGCGGGTGAGGAAACCCAGCTCGTCGTGGCGGCGCACGGGCAGGCGCACCGTGAGGTGGCCCCGGGCGATGGCTGCTGTTCCTTCGAGCAGGTCCTGAAGGGGGGAAAGGAGCCGGCGAGCCAACGTCTGGCCCAGCATCAACGCGAGGGCCAAGGAAACGATGGCCACGAGTGCCCCGGCTCGCACCGCGGGCGCCAGGACATCGGCGACGGAACTCTCGGAACCCAGAAGCTCCAGGGAAACGACGGTGTCGTCGTCGAGCCGGACAACGGTGCGGGAAAGCCTCGTGGGCGCGAAGACACCAGGTTTTTTCCCGGAGATATGGGGCGGCCAGGAGAGGCCTGGCCTGTCACCGAGGAGAATCGAGGCCCCAACCCCTGACGGGAGGGACGGGGCCAACCAGGACGGGTGGAGGGCGAGGGTGGCCACGACGTACAGTGGTGCTGTGCCTGCGGCCCAAACTTGACGAGCGCTCTTCAAGCTGGGCTCGCCTCCTGGAAGCCACTGGAGCCAGTTCACCGCTTTGCCGCTTTGAAGGAGGGCGGCTACTTGAGGGTTGTTGGGCAACCACTGGGTCGCGAGGTCAGGACTGCCGCCGGGAAGCAGGTCGTAGGCTTCGGCGAGGCGGGAAAGCCCGGAAAAAACCTCCAATCGGTCCACGTCCGTGTAGCTTAGGACCTCGTGGAGCCAAAGGGTGTCCGCCACGGTTCCGCTGATCGGCCGGGCCGCGAGGGCCCTCGCCAGCCCGTCCCGGGTTTCTTCCAACCGCCGGAGCCGCTGCAATAGCTGCCCGGAGGCAACGCTTCCCGTGCTTTCGAGGACTCGTTGCTCCAGCGCCCGGGCGCGCGCCCACACAACGCCAACGACGATGGCCCCAAAGCCGAGGGAAAGAACCACCGCCACCAAGGCGTGGGAGAACGTCAGCTGGTGGAGCAAGCTGCTCCCGAAGCGGTTCATGAGCTCGCCCTCCGGGGGCTGCTTTCGGCTGCTGTGGGCGCGAGCGGAGCCGAGATGGCGCGCTCCCACTTTTCCCAGACCTCGCTGGCCTCGTCCAAGGGAGCCAGTGTTGCCGTGTCCAAAACCCGCTGGAAGCGGAAAAGGGAGGGGTTCGCGGCGAGGATCTGGCTTTCCTCGGCACTTCCCACCACCGGAAGGGTGTTTGTGGCCACGTTGATCTTGAGGTTCCGCTCGGGCGACGCAAGAGCCAGAGCCAGCCTCTGCGCCAGGTCAGGGTACGGGCAAAGGCTGTTGACGACCAGCGCCGCAACCCGGGCTTGAGTTCGCGGCGGCTCGCAGCCCGAACAGGAAGGCGGCAGGGAAGCAATGGCGTACGGGACTTTGAGGGTTTCGAAAAGCCTCAGAAGCTGGGGGCCACCCACGAGGGCGGCCAGCCGGCCTTCGGCAAAAAACTGAGCTTGCGCCTTGCCAGCGAAAGGTTCCGTCCACAGGCGCCAGAGGAAAAGCCGGTCAGGGCCCGAGCCCAGCAACCGCATGCACGCGTAAGCCGCGTCTTCCGCGGTTTTCGTGGCCCCGAACTTCGCTCCGGTGGGAGCCAAAAACAGCGGAAATACCTGGTTCGGATCGTGAAGGTCGAGACCGAGGGGGAGCACCCCGGCGGGGAGGTGCGCGGCCAAGATTTCGGCAAGGGATGCCGGACTTTGCGGGAAATAGCGGGGGTTGTAAAAGAGGGCTGGGACGTCTACGGAAAACGGATAGGCCAGGGCTGTACCTTCCACGGTCACAGCCAAAAGCGCGAGGGGGGACACGCTGGTCTGGAGGCGCCGGAGCTGGTAAGCGGGGACCTCGAGAATGGCTTGGCGCTGGTGTAGGCGCCCGAGCCACGTGGAAGGGACGATGGCTACGTCCCAGCGGCTGCTCGCGCCTTGGGAGGCCAAAGCCCCCACGCTTTCCTCCAGCACCTTTACCGGCACAGCCTGCACCCGTACGCTCGCCGGCCCGAGGGCTGGCGCCAGGGTTTCGAGCTCGGCTTGGAGAACCTCCACGTCCCGCTCGGGCAGAGCGGCCAGAAGGGAAAGGGTTGGCGCGCGTTCCGAACCTTGGCACCCGAGGGCAGAGAGAGCCGCAAGCGCGACGAGGTTCAGGCCGCAGCTGGCCCTCAAGTTCGGCGAACGTGGGCGCGAGGTTTGCTCCCCCATGGTCCTCGCTGGACAGTGTAGCAAACGGGCCGGCGGTGGCCGATACTAAGGAAGGAGGGGGAGCGGTGGGAGATCTCGTGCACGCCTGGAGGGAGGGCGAGCTCGCGGACGAGCTAGAGATCCTCCGCGCCTTGCGCTCCCCGTACTGTCCGGCGGCGCTGGTCGAGGCGGTGGCGGGAAGCAGCTTGGCCACGAGCCGGCGGCGAATCACGTTGGCGCTGGTCCGCCACCCCCATTGCCCTCGGGCTTTTGTGTTGCGCGCTTTGCCGCTTTTGGGTTGGCACGATCTCCTCACGGTCGTCGAGGATCCTCGAGCTCCTATGCCGGTTCGCCTGCAGGCCCAGAGCAAGCTGTTGGAGCGGCTTCCAGCGCTCACCGTGGGCGAGAAGATCGCCCTCGCCCGCCGGGCCCCGCCGCACGTGTTTTCGGGTCTGTTTGGCGAGTCGGATACGCGGATCGTTGCGGCACTTTTGGAGAACCCTAAATTTTCCCAAGGCCACTGCCTGCGCCTGGCTGCCGAAACGTCTTCCCCCCGAGTTTTGGCCGAAATCTTGCGCCACGACCGCTGGGGGCAAACCACCTCGGTGCTCAAAGCGGCCCTGGCCAACCCGGCGCTACCGGTAGCCCTCACCGTTGCGGTGCTGGTGAGCCTTTCCGACGATGAGCTCTCATGGCTTTCCCAGTGCGGTGACTTCCCCCAAGGGGTTCGCCGCCTGGCTTCCAAAGCCCTTTGGGTGCGGGGGTTGCGCGGACCCGGTGATGACCGATACTTGCACTGAAGGCAAATAGCCGTAAACTTTTCCTGCCATGAACGACCTCCGCGCCCGGACGCCAGAGGAGTTTGGGCGGGCACTTCAAGCGTTGCGCGAGGCTCGCGGTGTGAGCCTCGAAGCCATCGCTTCCAAAACCAAAATCTCGCCGTTGGTTTTGAACGCCCTGGAAGCGGGCCAGCTGGCCAGGTTGCCTGGCCTCGTGTTTGGGCGCATGTTTTTGCGGCAATACCTCACCCTTTTAGGTGAGGAACCGGGACCTTGGGTAACCGTTTTCGAAGCGCTGTGGAAGAAGTGGGAAAGCTCCAGCCAACCGGTACCCGTGGTCCCGATGGAGGCCGTGAAGCCAAGAGCATGGATACGGTGGGTACTGGGCTTTTTCCTGGTGGGCAGCGCGATCGTCGCGGTTTCCTACCTGCAGCGCAGCCAAAACGCGCCGTTGGCCGAGGGCCAACCGACGCCCAGGGCCATCCTTGAAAAGCTTGCGCCGACACCGGAACCCGCAGCCACTGTTGTGGCCGTGCCCGAGGTCGAGCCGCAAGCAGGCAGCACCCTGCTTCTGGAAACCACGCGGCCGTGCTGGGTGGAGTGGGCCCCGGAAGGTGGCCCCGGCTCGAGGCAGCTCGTGGGGGCGGGGCAGCGGCTCGAGCTTCGGGTGCCCGAAGGGGGCGGGGAGCTTCTCTTGGGTGATGCGGGCGCCGTTTCTTTGCGGCTCCGGGACGCGACCCTCGCCCCGCCCGGGAAGGACGGTCAGGTCCTGCGCTTGCGCGTACCGTGGACAGGTCACGAGGAGAAGAGCCCGTGAGCGGCTTCTCTACCCCTCAGGAGCTGGTGCGAGGCATCCGCCAGGGGATGGTCAGTCGGGCGGTTCGGGTTTTTGCGGCCCAAGGGCTGCTGCCGGTTCCGAGGGAAGAACTCCTGCGGATCCTGGTTTTTCTGGCTTCGGAAAGCGACGAGGAAATTGCCCAAGCCGCGAAGGAATCCTTGGCCTCGTTTACGCCCGAAAACGCCCGCGATACCCTGGCTCTTCCCGACCTCGAAGCGGTGGAAATTGACCTCATCGCCAAGTGGTTTCGGGACGAAGGTCTGTGGCAGGAAATCATCCGCGACCCCCGCACCGCCGACGAAACCCTGCGCTGGCTCGCACGGGTGGCGCCTCCGGCCACTCAGGACGCTCTCGTCACCAACCAGGTGCGTCTTTTGGGGTGTCTGGAAATCATCGAGGACTTGCGCGCCAACCCCCAGGTGACCCCCGATGTTTTGCGGCGCCTGCGGGAGTTCGAAGAGGAGTTTCTGGAAAAGGCCACGGTTTGGGCAACAGCCACCGACGTGGAAAAGGCCCCAGAGCCGGAGCCGGGACCCTCCATTGCCTCGGCGCTGGAAGAGCTCAAAACCGTGGGCATCGTGCCCCCGGGTCCGGAAGTGGAGCCGATCCAGCCACCCGAACCCGAGGCCGGCGCACCCAAGGAAATTCACGACGCTTTCGTGCGCATCGCCCTCATGAACACCTACCAGCGGATCATGCAAGCGCTCAAGGGCACCCGGGAGGAGCGCTTGATCCTCGTCCGCGACCGCTCGGCGCTGGTGGTGCGGGCGGTTTTGGCAAGTCCCAAGCTTTCGGAAGGGGAGGTGGAGCAAATTGCGGGAATGCGTGCCGTGAACGAGGAAGCCCTGCGCATCATTGCCAGCCGCCAGCGGTTCTTGCGCCGCTACGGCGTGGTTCGAAACTTGGTGTTCAACCCGAGGACACCGCCAGCCATAGCCATTCAGCTCATGTCCCGCTTGAGCGACCGGGACTTGCGGCTCTTGGCGCGCGACCGAAACGTTTCTGAGCCGGTACGGCGCGTGGCCAGGGAGAGGGTAGCGCTCCGGGCTTAGGATGTTCTAAGCTGGAGCGTAGGGGAGTGCCATGGCGAGGGAGCCGAGCTTTTATGAGGTGCTTGGGGTGGCGCGAGACGCAAGCGCGGAGGAAATCCGAGCGGCGTTCCGGCGTTTGGCTCGGGAACTCCACCCCGATCGCTTTCGCGGGGAAGAGAAAAAACAGGCCGAGTTGCGCTTCCAACGCATCACCCAGGCCTTCAATGTGCTTTCCAACCCCGAGACGCGGGCCCGCTACGACCGCGCGTTGGAATCGGCAACCCCCAGCGGTCCACTCGATCCCAAGGACGTGGCCAAGGCCCTCCTCGCCAAAGCCGTCTCTCTCGTCAAGCAGGGGGATACCGCCCAAGCCCACGATTTCTTCCAGCAGGCGGAAGCTCACGACCCGGCCAATGCCAAGGTTCAGCACCAGTTCGGTTTGTTTCTCGCCCAATGCGGGCGAGTGGAGGCAGCGTTGAGAAAGCTCGAGCGGGCCTGTTCCCTGGACCCCCTCAACGGCCAGTACCACCTGGACTGCGCCCGGCTTTTCCTGCGTGCTGGCATGGTCTTACGGGCGGCACGGTTCGCGGAGCAGGCTGCGTCCCTCCTTCCGGGAGATCCGGCGGTTGAGGCGGTTCTCACGGAGGTTAGAATGAGGCGTACGCCAGGGCGATAGGGGGTGAAACCGTTGCGCGTGGAATCCTACGGCATCACCGATCGCGGTTTGAAGCGATGGCAAAACGAGGACGCGTTTCTGGTTCGCGACGATCTTGGCCTTTACGTCGTCGCCGACGGTATGGGGGGACATGCGGGCGGGGAGGTGGCGGCAGCCATTGCCGTCCGCGAGATCGAAAGCTCTGTCGAAGCCACCCGCGATCACGAGGAGAAGACGTGGCCCGAGGACTGGCAGTTCAAGCTTTCGCTCAACGCCAATCGTTTGGTCCAAGCGATACTTACGGCCCACCGCAAAGTCATGGCGGCAGTGGAATCGGCCAGGGAGCTGCGAGGTATGGGTGCTACGGTGGTGGCCGCCCTCTTGGACCTGGCCAAAGGGATGGCCACCGTGGCCCACGTGGGAGACAGCCGCGCCTATCTCCTGCGCGGTGGGGAGCTCAAGCTCTTGACCTCTGACCACTCGTGGGTCCACGAGCAAGTTGTGGCGGGGCTCCTGAGTGAGGAAGCGGCACGCAACCACCCCTTGAAAAACGTGGTGACCCGCGCCTTGGGGGGCATGCAGGAACCGGCCGTAGATTTCCTCGAAGTGCAGCTCGACGACGGCGATACGTTGCTTTTGTGCTCCGATGGCCTCAACACCATGCTGGAAGACGCGGAAATCCGCGATATCCTCGTGGCGTCCCCCGGGTTGGGCCAGGCCGCCCACCGCCTGGTGGCGGCGGCCAACGAGCAGGGCGGGCTCGACAACATTACCGTCGTGCTGGTGAGGGCGCGGTCTTGACGCTGGCCCTTCGGGGATTTAGGCTTTGGGCATGAAGCGCGCGAGCCCCTTGCTCGTGATTCTGGTCACGGCCACTGGCGCCGGAGCCGCGATCCCCCTCCAGGGGAAGAAGGGTGCGATCTACCACCTGGCGCCAGGACCGCAGGCCGCGGCGCAGTTTGCCCAAGCCGAGCAGACCCTTTCGCTCCTCGCCGAGCGCGGCTGGGAGGTCAGGGGTGTGCGCGTGCGTCTGGGGGGTGACCCCTTCGACGCCACCCAACCGGCCGCGGACGTGGTTTTGCCGGCCTCCCTTTCCCTGGAAGACCAAGTTTTCGTGCTCGTGCAAGGGGTCGTGCGCAGGAACCTCCAAGGGGCTCCTTTGGCGGGGGAACTGGCGGACCTCGTGGCGGCACATACGGCGCCGGCGGGCAGTCGCCTCCGCCGGGAGTGGGAAAAAGGTTTTCAGGCGGCGCTTTTGGCTGGCGAAATCGAACGCACGGCGCTTCTCGAGTTTCTATGGCGAGCGGCGCGGGAGCAAGGGGTAAGGGCGGCGGGAAGCATCCCAGAAGTGTGGCGGTTTCTGGGGGTTGATGAAAGCCCCGAGGCGCTGGTGGGGGCTGTCTGGGATGTGGCGCTGGCGGCCCTCTTCGCTCCCGACAGGTTGGGTTGGACGGTGGGCCCGGTGCCCCCTGCCGACCCTTTGGAAGCCTCGGGCGGGGCGGTATTCCGCTTCGTCACGCCTCAGGTGCGGTGGTTGCGGGTGGTGGGTGAGGGGGACGGGGTAGCCGTGCTGCCGATGCGCCTGGCCGGGACGGCGGCCCGCCTTGTCGTCGTTTACGACGATGGCCGCCTCGATTCCTTGCCGCTGGCGGCTGGCGACGAGGTGAAGGCGTCGTTTTGGGGCGTGAAAGCGGTGTTCCTGGGGGTTTTGAGCTTGCCTGGGGAAGCGCAAGCGAGCTTTGCATTCCGGGAGCTTCGCGACTACCCGGTGCGCCTGGGTGCCTTCGATGTGAGGGCTGAGGACGGGACGTGGCAGGTGTCCTGGGATGTGGAAGAACAAGAGGATGTGGAGGCCTTCGTGGTCGAGGTCTGGGCTGTGCGCGGAAATGGGGGGCGGGTCGTTGCCCGCGATCTCGTCCCTGCGGCGGGGTCCGGGCCCATGGCCTTTGCCTGGGCCTCGGAGGCACGGCCCGAGCCGTGCCAGCTCCGGGTGTACGCCCTCACGCGGACGGGCGTGGTGGCCCGGCTCCTCACCTCGCCGGTTTTGGGGAGTCTAGGGGACCAAGAGGCGAACGAGTCCCAAAAGTAGGAACCCCGCCACAACCAGCGGCAGGGCCAGGGCGAGCAGGAGGGGCAGTCCCAAGGCCAAAAGGAAAAGGGTCCCCGCGGCGACCAGCGCAAGCTTGAGCATGACGAGCGCCAACTTGACGGGTAGAAGCGCGATTTTGAAGGCAAGGAGCAAAAGCTTCCAGGCCACGTAAAGCCCGACAATCAAAAGCAGAACCCCGAAAAGCTCGAGCATGGTCACCTCCCCCGCTACCAACGAACAGGCGGGGCTCAAGGTTCCCGTCTCGTACAATGGGTGCCGTGAAGCTTTCGCGCCGGAGCCGAGTTGCTTTGCGGTGGGCAGCCGTTGTCCTCGGTTTCGCTACGGCCGGGGTGGCCTTGATTTTCCTTTGGGGGCTTGCCCTCGTGAGCTCGGGCATGGAGCGGGGGCTCGGCGCCAAAGGAACCCCGCGTTTTTTGGCCGATCCAGGGGTGTTGCGCCAAGGGGAGGGGTGGAGCACCGCCGAGCTTCGGTTCTTTTTTTCCGCCCACGGCTTGCCGCCGGCACCGTGCGCCAGGCCGCAAGCGTTCGAGGTTTGTGCTTCCGGCGAGTTGTTTCTCTTGGGGCCGGGAGTTGCGGGCAGTGCCGGCACCCTCACCGTGAGGCCCAGCCCTTTCGGCTTGGAGCTCGCGGACGAAACGGAGGCCAAGCTTGCACAAGTGACGCTGCCGCCGCGCCTTTTAGCGCTCCAACCGGTCAACGATGCGGTTCAATGGCCGGTGCCTCTCAGCGAGGTTTCCCCCCACCTCATCAACGCCGTGGTGGACTTGGAGGACCGGGGCTTTTTGACTCACCCTGGGCTTTCCTTGCGAGGCCTCCTGCGGGCGACCCTGGCGAACCTCGCCAGCGGCGGGGTGAGGCAGGGTGGCAGCACCATCACCCAGCAGGTGGTCAAGCTCCTCCTTCTGCGCCCGGAGCGCAAGGTAAGCCGCAAGGTCTTGGAGGCGTTCCTGGCGAGCCTGGTGGAGTACCGTTATGGGAAGCGGCACATTCTCGAGGCCTATTTGAACCACGTGTACCTCGGTCAGGAAGGCGGGATTTCCGTCATTGGGGTTGAGGCCGGTGCGCGTTTTTATTTCGGCAAGCCGGCCCGGGCCCTTTCCCTTCCCGAAGCCGCGCTTTTGGCCGGGATCATCGCGGCGCCCAACCGCTTTAGCCCTTTCTCCCACCCGGAAAACGCGCGAGCAAGACGGGAGCAGGCCCTTTTAGCCATGGTGCGGGAGGGGCACCTCAGCCCCGAACAGGCGCGGCAGACTAGCGCTACCCCCCTGCCGGCAGCGCCGAGACCTCTGCGCTGGGAGGCGGCGGCCCACGTGCTCGATCTTCTTCGCGGACCCGAAGCCTTTGCCACCGTAGACCCAGTGGTTCAAGAGGCGGTGCGCCAGGGGGTTGCCGCAGGTCTCGAGCGGATCGAGCGCAGATACCCGGCCCTGGGCGAGGCGAGTAGCGATCCCCTTCAGGTGGCGGTGGTCGTTCTCGGTGCCGATGGCCGCGTTTTGGCCTTGCAAGGGAGTCGCCGGCCGCGCTTTGGTGAGCTCAACAGGGCGGTTTCGGCGCGGCGGCCGATTGGCTCTCTTGTGAAACCTTTTGTCGTGACGTTGGCCCTGGAGCGGGGTTGGAGGTTGGACGCCGTGCTGGCGGACGAGCCGCTGGTGGTGCCTGTGGGGGGCCAAGTATGGTCGCCGCGCAATCACGACGGTCGCTTTCGGGGGGCGATGACCGTGCGCGAGGCTCTGGTGCATTCGGTCAACGTGCCTATGGTCCGTCTGGGTTTGAGCCTGGGTTTGGGCACCGTCACCGGCGCCCTTCGGGAGTTGGGGTTGAGCCCTCCCGGCACCCCCGCCGAGCTTCTGGGAGCCGTGGAGGCAAGCCCCCTGGAGGTGGCGCGCGCCTTCACCCCGTTCCTCAACCGGGGTTTTCTGGTGGAGCCCTGGCTTGTTCGAAAGGCAGGTTTCCGGCGGGTCTTTGGAGAAAACGCGATTTGGGCTGTGCGGGGCGTCCTCGAGGAGGTTGTGGAGCGGGGCACGGCGGCGGGTTTTGCCGCTCGCCTCGGCGGGCCGTTGGCTGGCAAAACGGGAACTACCGACAACCGCCGGGACTCGTGGTTCGTGGCCCTGCGCCCGAAGCTTTTGACGGTGGTTTGGGTTGGGACCGACCGCAACCGCGAAACCGGGCTTTACGGGGCCAGCGGCGCCGGGGTGATCTGGCAGGAAATTGACGCCCGCTTGCCGAAAAGCGTGCGGGAGGGAGCGTGGCCTTAGCTCGCGTGACGGCGGTCATCGCCAACCCCAAGGCCCCGTCCTACCGGCTGCGCCTGGCGAGCCTCGCGCCTTTTGCCAGGGCGGCGGGTTTGGAGCTCGCCACCGTTGTCTTGCCGAGAAAGCCGGAGTGGCTTCGGGTGCTGCGCTTGGCTCAGGCCTTTCGCAGTTCGAGCGTGCTGCTCTTTTCCAAGCTCAAGCTGGTTTTGGGGGAGGACCTGCTGGTTCGCCGCTGGTGCCCCCTTTGGGTGCTGGACGTGGACGACGCGGTCATGGTTGGCAAACCCAAACGCCACGGCGACCCGCCCGACCAAGCGTTCTGGCGGCGTCGGCGGTTTGCCCGCATGGTCCGCCAATGCGCCTTGGTGGTCGCGGGCTCTAGGGAGCTGGCGCGGCAGGTGGAGCCCCTCGGCGCGCCGGTGGTGGTTTGCCCGACCCCGGTGGATTTGAGCCGCTACCCTGAGGCTACGCCGGCAAGCAACGGGGAACCGGTCCTAGCCTGGATCGGGCTCGGCAAGAACCTGCGCTACCTGGAGGACCTGGATGGCGTTTTGGGCGCCCTCAGCCAGCGCTTTTCCTTCCGGCTGCGGGTCATCTCCGATCGCCTGCCGCGCCTTTCCAGCGTCGCGGTGGAGCTCGTGCCGTGGAGCGAAGCCACCGAAGGGGAGGCTCTGGCCTCAACCCATGTCGGTCTCGCACCCCTCACCGACGATCTTTGGACCCGGGGCAAGGGAGGGTACCGGTGCATCCAGTACGCGGCTGCGGGTCTCCCCTGCGTGGCCTCGCCGGTCGGTGCCAACCGCGAGGTCGTGGTTCCCGGCGAAACGGGGTTTTGGGCCACGACCCCCGCGGAGTGGGTGGAGCGCCTCTCTGAGCTCTTGGAAAACCCTGGCCTTCGCGCGAGCTTGGGCGGCAACGCCCGCCGCCGGGCGGCGACACTTTACGATTTGCCAAAGCTTGCCCCCCGGTACGTGGAGTGGCTGCGAGGGCTCGTGACGTTACGGCCATTCCGAGGAAGCCTAGGGGTGGAAAACGATCAGAAGCGCTGAGCGGCGGTAGGGGAAGCGCGTTTCCTTTAGGTTTTCCAGCTTGATGTTTGGGCGCACCTTTCGCCAGTCTCTTTCCGTGACCA
>JBAMMG010000080.1:0-19653 GCA_039793905.1 Thermoanaerobaculum sp.
GCCTATGGTCAAGCACATGGTCGTAGGGGTGGACGGCTCCACCTGCGGCGCCGCCGCCGAAAGCCTGGCCCTGGAGCTGGGGGCCAAGCTCGGCGCCCAGGTGCGGGGGGTGTACGTCCTCGATACCGCCTTTCTCCACGGCGCCTTCGTCAGCGACATCTCCGGCGCCATGGGCTTCGAGCCGTTCCTGCGTTTGCAAGGCCAAATCGAGCAATCTCTCACCGACCTCGGCGAGCTCCTCAGGGACCGCTTTACGGGCTTGGCGCAACAACTCGGCGTTGCCCACCGCTTCCTCATCGCCCGTGGAGGAGTGGTCGAGAGGCTGTGCGAGGAAGCCCAATCGGCCGACCTTTTGGTCCTGGGGCAAAAGGGGGTGGGGCCCGAGCAACACCCCCAGTTTCTGGGCCCCAACACCGCCCGCCTGTTGCGCCGTTGCCCTGTTCCGGTGCTCTTCGTCCCGGAAAGGGCGGCGCTTCCCCGGCGGCCCCTGGCAGCCTTCGATGGCAGCGCCAAGGCTTTCCGCGCCCTCCATCTGGCCGGTGAAATGAGCAGCGCTTTGGGAGTTCCCCTCAAGGTGGTGACCCTCGGCACCGACGAGGCCACCGCTTCGGCGCGGCTGGAGCAAGCCGCCAGCTACCTCGAGCCGTTCAAGGTCGAGGCGAGCTTCACGTGGGAGCGGGGGGAAGCCGTGGAGCAAGTGCTCTTGGCCATGCTGGACCCTGCCGAACACGATTTCCTGTTCATGGGCGCTCACGGTCACAGCCGCATCGTCGAGACGGTCCTCGGCTCCACCACCGAATACGTCACCCGGCGATCGCCGGTCCCGGTCCTCTGCGCCACGAGGGCGTGAGACAAAAACGAAGGGTTACTTCCCGGCCAGCGCATGGAGGTCGGCCAAGACCTCCCGGGCGTGCCTTTCGGGGTTCACCTGCGGGTAAACCTTGAGCACGCGGCCGTCAGCGCCCACCAGGTACGAGATGCGGCGAGGGTAGCCCTGCTCGGGGGTGTCGGCAGCACCGACCTTGACAGCCAGCTCCCGCCTGCTGTCGGAAAGGAGCGGAAAAGGAAAGCGGTGCCGGGCCGCAAAAGCGGCGTTTTCCTCGGGGGTGTCGAAGGAAACCCCTACCACCTGAACCCCGAGCTTTTTGAACTCCTCGAAGTTGTCCCGCAGCTCGCACCCCTCCTTGGTGCACCCGGGCGTTCCGGCCTTGGGGTAAAACCAGATTAAGTACGTTTTGCCGGCCAGCTCCTTAGAGCTGACCTTTCGCCCGAATTGGTCCACCAGCTCCCAGGCAGGAAAAACGCTGCCTTCAGGTAAAGGGCCAGCGGCCCCCAGCAGCGGTGCCATGGCGGATAAGAAGACCAACGAAAGCCTAGCCCACCTCATGACCAAACCTCCATCGTGCCTCGAAACAGCAGCTCAAGGCAGCTTATTCCCATATTCCAGGACTGCGGGCAGAAAAAAATGGCTAACCCATAGCCTGCCGAAAAAAGAAAAGGGGCAGCCCGGGGCTGCCCCCGCTCTTTCGAGACCAAGCCTAGGGGAGCGGCTTGCCGTCGCTATCCAAGAACTTCACCGGTCCAAGGTTGAGCTCGCGAATGCCGGCTTCGATCTTGGCGCGGTCACCCACCACCACGTACACGACCCTGGAAGGGGCGATGAGCTCCGACGCGGCCTTGTGGGCCGCCGCGAGGTCCACGTGGCGGATGCGCTGGGCGTAGGTCTTGTAGTAGTCCAGGGGCAAGCCAAACTGCACGATCTCGACCAGCGAACGCAACACCGCTTCGTTGGTTTCCCACCGCCCCGGGAGGGTCAAGGTGAGGTTGCCCTTGGCCTTGGTGAGCTCGTCAGCCGAAACCGGCCTGGCGGCCACGATGCTCTCGAACTCCTTGGCGGTTTCGGCCAGAGCCTCTTTGGTCTTGTCCCCCTGCACCGGCGCCATGGCAAAGAACGGCCGCTGGCCGCGAGCATCGGGGAAGACGATCCTTGCCCCGTAAGACCAGTGCTTGTCTTCCCGCAGGTTCATGTTGAGGCGGGAGGTAAAGGAACCACCCAGAACCTCGTGGACGATCCTCAGCGCCTCTTCCTGAGGGTTGTTTTTGGGAGGGGCCACGAGGCCAGCCAGGATGACGGACTGCTGGGAGCCCGGGCGGTCCAGGATGTACACCTCGCGGGTTTGCGGCCCGGGGGCTTGCTTGAGGGCCTTAGCGGGCACATCTCCCGGCTTCCAGCCCGCAAACAGCTTCTCCAGGAGCCCCTTGAGCTCGCCCACGCTCACGTCCCCCACCACCAGGAGCGTGGCGTTGTTGGGCTTGAAGTAGGTTTGGTGGAAGCGCACCAGGTCGTCGCGGGTCAACTTGGCCACCGTGGCCTCGGTACCTGATCCGGTGAACGGCACGGCGTAGGGGTGACCCTCGCCGTAAAGGAGCGCAGGCAGCACCCGCAACCCCATGGCCACGGGCGTGACCTTTTCCCTGGCAATAGCAGCCAGCTGCTGCTTCTTGAGGCGGTCGAAATCCTGCTCGGGGAAGGTGGGGTTGAGGATTACATCGGCAAAGAGCTCCAGGGATTCGGCAAGCTTTTCTTTGAGCGCCGACATGGAAACGAAGGAAGCGTCCAGGGACGAGCCGGTGGCAAGCTCGGCGCCCAGCTTCTGGAGCTCATCGGAAATCTGCAAGGCCGTGCGGGTCTTGGTCCCTTCGTCGAGCATGGCCATAGCGAGAGACGCCCGTCCCAGGGTTTCCGGCGTGTCCGAGGAGTAGCCGGCGTCCACCAGGAGCTCCATTTCCACCAGCGGCACCGCCCGCCGTTCGGCCAGCACGATCTTCAAACCGTTGGGAAGCGTTGCCGTTTGCAGCTCCGGAAAGGACGGCTCGGGGAGCTCGCCCACGGCAGGCAGGGAGGACCGGTCCACGCCCGGTCCTTTGGCCTCGAGTTTGGGGAACGGGTGAACCTCGAGGACGAAAAGCCCGTCGGAAAGCCACTTTTTGGCCACCTGCTGGAGGCTTTGGGGGGTAGCACCGGCAACCGTTTGCCATTGGCGCTTGTACGCTGCCGGGTCGCCGTAAAAGACCTCCCCGGTGGCGAGAACGTCCGATTTGCCACCGAAGCCACCGATGCGCTCGATTCCCCGCAAGAAATCGGCCCGCCAGGTGAGTTTGGCCCGCTCCACCTCGTCAGCTGCCGGTCCTCGGGAAAGGAGCTTGGCCAGCTCTTCGCGGATGTGGGCTTCCACGGTGGCCAAATCACCGCCCGGCTTGGCGGTGGCCACGATCATGAACTGGCTCCCCAGTTCCTTGCCCCACACGTAGGCGTTCACGTCGGTGGCCATTTGCTCATCGTAAACCAAGCGCTTGTAAAGGCGCGAGGTCTTGCCGTTGGAAAGCACCGAAGCCACCAGGTCCAAAAGGTCCGCCTCCGGATCGGTGATGGGCGGTACGTTCCACACCATGTACACCCGCGCCTGGGGCACCCGATCCTGGGCCCAGGCCCGGCGCTCGCCGGTCATCTTGGCCACCCATGCCGTTTGCTTGGTCAAGGGCGGACCCGGAGGGATGTCCCCAAAGTACTTCTCCACCTTGGCCTTTACCTCGGCGGGGTTGACGTCGCCCGCCACCACCAGCACCGCGTTGTTGGGGCCGTAGTAGGTCCGGAACCACTCCTTCACCTCTTCCAAGGAGGCAGCGTTGAGGTCTTCCATGGAGCCAATGGTGGTCCAGGAGTACGGGTGGCCGGCGGGGTAGGTGTACTCGGAGAGGAGCTGGCGCACGACCCCGTAGGGCTGGTTTTCCCCCTGCCTTTTTTCGTTTTGCACCACACCCCGCTGCTCGTCCAGCTTGGCCTGGTCAATGGCCCCCAGGAGGTGGCCCATGCGGTCCGATTCCAAAAACAGCACGTAATCCAAGGCCGAGGACGGCACGTTTTGGAAGTAATTCGTGCGGTCGGTGTTGGTGGTGCCGTTCAAATCCGTGGCCCCCACCTTTTCCAGGGCCTTGAAGTAGTCGTCGTTGAAATGCTCGGAGCCGTTGAACATCAAGTGCTCGAACAGGTGAGCAAAACCGGTCTTGCCTGGCTTTTCGTTCTTGGACCCCACGTGATACCAAACGTTTACGGCCACGATGGGGGCCTTGTGGTCCTCGTGAACGATGAGCGTGAGCCCATTGGGCAAAACGTGCTTTTCGAAGGGAATATTGGGAACCCCTTGGGCCAAGGTCACCGCACTCATAAGCAAAAACCCTCCATGAAGGAAACGCCAACCCATGACAAGCTCCTTTCCGGGCCGAGCTCGGCTTGGGTGCCCGAGCGTTCCCGGCCCATGCCCAACGCTTTTACGCCCCTAGAGGTCTTGAGGTTCACCGCCGCCAGTGTAGCGAATGACCTGCCCGCGGATCACCTCCCCTGGCTCCAGGGGGCGCAAGACGTGGCGAAAGGAAAGCCATGGCCCATCCAAGACTGGCTCTACCCGCACCACCACGAACAGTTCCCCCTCCACTTCCACCACCCGCCCCGGCTCCCACGGGTAGTGGGAGCGGCTCACGATTTCGAGACCCCCATGGCCACGGCTGGCCACGGCATCGGGACGCGGCGGCCCCAACCGCTTCTCGAGCACCCGCGAGGAGACGCGGTTTCTGAGCTTTTGTCCGAGCTTGTAGGCCAGCACCACCGGGCCGGAGCCCGGGAGCGCCCCATGGAACGCCACCTCCAGAGCCCGCACCACGCCTTCCACCACCGCGTAGAGGCAAAGCCAGGCAAAAGGCGTGAAAAGGAAGCTGAGGTAGCCCACAAGCCCCACGAACGCTGGGAAGCGCTGGCCACTGCCGGGGATTGCGGGGGAAGGAGGAGCCGTGAGGTAAAGCCAACCTGGGCCCAGGTAGAAGCCGCGAACGTACCGCAGAAACCCCCAATAAAACAGCAAAACCCCGGCGAAAAACTCGGCAATGGCCGAAACCACGTGCCAAAATGGGGTGGCGTAGGTTGCCAGGCGGGGGTGTCGTTTGGCCTCCGCCGGCAGCAGAGACACCAAAAGCGCGGCCACACCGCGATAGCCGAGGTTTCCCAAAATCCCCCACACCGGCATCACCTCCTTGCTTCAGCCTCGGGACGAGTTTTTTCAAGCTCCGTATTTGGAAAGCTTTCCGGAGCAAGCCAAGGCCTCGGCCAAAAGGAAGCGCAGGGGCATGCGGCCCAAGGCTCCCGCCAAGCAGGCGGCCTCCGAAAAGGTGGTGACCCCGTCTACGAAGGCCCTTCCCGGCGCCCAAAGGAGCGCCGGAACCGGGTGCCAGGAATGGCTTTTCATCGCCACCGGCGTGGAATGATCGGCGGTCACCACCACGGCGTCGAAGCCTAAAGCCAGAATTTCCGGTAGGAGCCTGTCCACCTCCTCCACCACCTGGCGTTTGCGCTCGAAGTCCCCGTCCTCCCCGGCCTTGTCTGTGTACTTGACGTGAACGAAGGCAAAGTCGTGTCCAGGAAGGTGCTCGGCCAAGACCTTGGGGATGTCGGCCAGCTGGGAGGGAGGCTCCACGACGTCCATCCCCACCAGCCGCGCAAGCCCTCGGTACATGGGGTAGGTGGCCACGCACAAGGGGCGGAGGCGAAAGCGCTCGCCCAGGGAAGGAATAAGGGGCAAGGAATCGAAGCCGCGCAAGAGCACGCCGTTGGCCTTGGGCTCGGAAGCCAGGATTTTTTCCGCCTCCGCCACGAACGCCGCCACCAGGCGGGCTGTAGGCTCGGCTTCCGGCGCCAAGGCCCGTACCGGCAACGGTGGCACCCCGGTTTTTTGGGGATCGGTGTCGGCCAATTTTGGGGAAAGGCCCGAACCCCGCAGCACCAGCACCCCCCGGTGCTCCGATTCGGTTTCCACGAAAAGCTCCACACCGGGAAGGGTGATGGCCCGCAAGCGGGCCACCAGCCGCCGGTTCTCCTCGGTGGGGATGCGCCCTGCCCGCCGGTCCACGACGTTGCCGGCGCCATCCAGGGCGCAAAAGTTGAAACGGGCCGCCACGTCCCCAGGCTCGAGGGGAAAGTCGATCCCCACCGCGGAAAGCACGCCCCGGCCAATTTCGTAGCGGGTAGGGTCGTAACCGAAGAGCGCCAAATGTCCCGGTCCCGAGCCGGGGGTGATCCCAGGCGCTACGGGGTCGAAGCGCCCGCAGCACCCTTCCCGCGCCAGGCGGTCCAAGTTGGGTTTGGTTGCCGCAGAAAGCGGCGTCTCGCCCCGGGTGTCCGGGAGATCCCCCAAACCGTCCATGACCAAAAGCAAGATCCGGCTATCGGTTTGCTGCGCTTGCCGCTCCACCACCTCCATGGGGTCCATGGCATCCTCCCGCGTAACCACCCGATTGTAGCGGAGACATCAGCAACCGGTTGTGGTACATTGAAGCCGATGGATACGGCGTTGTCCCTGGACGACCTTTTGCGCTTCATGACCAAGAAGGGCGCTTCGGATTTGCACTTGAAGCCCATGCGCCCGCCCATGGTGAGGATCGATGGCAAGCTCATGCCCATCAAGTCCCCGCCCCTCAAGCCGGCAGAAGTGGAAGGCATGGTGCTGCCGCTCCTGACCCCGGCGCAAAAGGCCAAATTCGACGAGCGACAGTCCGTGGACATCGGCTATGGGGTGCCGGGGGTGGCACGGTTCCGCTGCAACATTTTCCAACAGCGGGGCTCAATTGCCGCGGTGTTCCGCCGCATCCCTTTCGAAATCAAGAACTACGACGACCTCAACTTGCCCAAGGTGGTCTCCAACTTCGCCCAGTACCCAGCAGGGCTCGTGCTCATCACCGGCCCTACGGGATCGGGGAAGTCCACGACCCTGGCCGCCATCATCCAGGACATCATCAAAACCCGCCCCTGCCACGTGGTCACCATCGAGGACCCCATCGAGTTTTTGTTTTCCGACCACCTGGCCACGGTTTCCCAACGGGAGGTGGGGACCGACACCCCGTCCTTCCGGGAAGCCTTGCGCAACGCCATGCGCCAGGACCCCGACGTGATCATGGTGGGGGAAATGCGCGATTTGGAAACCATCGCCACGGTTATCACCGCCGCCGAAACCGGGCACTTGGTGTTTTCCACCTTGCACACCAACTCCGCCAGCCAAACCGTGGATCGCATCATTGACGCCTTCCCCCCCGAGCAACAGGACCAGGTGCGGGCCCAGCTGGCCCAGGTGCTTCGGGCGGTGATGTCCATGCAGCTCGTGCCGCGCAAGGACGGCCAGGGTCTCGTTCCGGCAGTGGAGGTCCTGGTGAACTCTCCCAAGATCGCCAAGCACATCGAAGCTGGGGAGATCAAGGAAATCCACGAGGAAATCGAGACGTCAGTAGCCTACTACCGCATGCAGTCCATGAATCAAAGCCTTCTGGCTTTGCTCGTCAACAACGTTATTGACTACCGCGTGGCCATGGAGAAGTCCCTGGACCCCGAGGACCTCTCTCTGAAGCTGCGCAAGATGTTTCCGAACATCGAGGAGAAGTACCGGGAGGAAGGTATGGCGCCGTCGCCTGGCGATTTTGCCGAAATCATGGAGCTCATGGAAATCAAAAAGCTCTACGAGGAACAGGAGGAGCGTTGGCGGCAGCGCATGCAGGAAAAAGACGAGCTTATCGCCGACCTCCAAGCGCAACTTGCCAGCCTGCGCCAAGAAATGAGCTCCAACACCACCCTCACTGCTGAGCTCCGGAACCAGTTGGAATCCTTGAGGGCTGAAAAGGCCCGCATCGAAGCGGAAAAAAACGAAACCATTTCCCGTCTGCAGGAACGCATCAAAGAGCTGAACCAGCAAATCGCCTCGATGGGGGGCCGCACCACTCCGGAGAAGCCCACCACCGGCTTTTTCAAGCGCTGAAGGGCAAGCGTCCCCCCGCGGGCTCCCACGAGGCTTCCAGCTCCCTGCCTTCCCCGTGCCAGGACAGGCGGAGGTGCAGGACTCGTGGGGCGAGCCCGGAAGGGGGGAGGTCCTCCGGCCACTCCACGGCCGTAACCGCCGCGGGGTCGTCCAAAAGCTCGGAAAGACCCAGCTCCAACCAAGGGCCCGCCGGTTTGCCCCGCAACCGGTAAAGGTCCAGGTGGTGGAGGCGGCGGATCCCCTTGGGGCTCGAAACCTCGTAGGTTTCGCGAAAGATGAAGGTCGGCGAGCAAACCTCCCCGGGATCGCCCCCCAAACCGCGCACCAACCCACGCACGAGGGTGGTCTTGCCGGCACCCAGGGGGCCCGAAAGGAGCACGAGGTCACCGGGCGCCAGATGGTCGGCCAAGGCCACCCCAGCCGTTTCGGTGGCGGCGGCATCGGGGAGAACAACCCGAGCCGCTGCCGTCACGACTCCAGCTCCCGTAGCTCGGCTTCGGCTTTGGGGATGAGCTTCGCCACCACCGAAGCCGGCACCGCCCCAGGGAAGCGCGCACCGGCGAGCTCGGCGGCCCGGCCATGGAGGAAGGCCCCCAAAGCCGCAGCGTGTTTGGCCGCAAGCCCCTGGGCGAGGTAAGCCCCAACGATGCCGGTAAGGACATCCCCCGCCCCACCGCTCGCCAAACCCGGGGACCCCGTGGGGTTGATCCAAATGGCGCCCTCGGGCTCGGCAACGAGGGTTCGGAACCCCTTGAGAAGCACGGCACATCCGCAGAGCTCGGCCGCCCGCCGGACCGCAGCTGGGCGGTCGGCCTGCACCTCGGAGGTGGTGACTCCCAAAAGCCGTGCCAGCTCCCCGGGGTGGGGGGTCAGGACCGTAGGCCCCCGCCGCCCGGAAAGCCGCTCCAGCTGTCCCGAAAGCAACGTCAGGGCATCGGCATCCAAAACCAGGGGCCCCGACCAAGCTTCGAGGATTCTCGCCAAAAGCCTTTTGGGTCCTTCCCCCAGGCCCAGGCCCGGACCCACGGCCACGGCCGTGGCCTTGGCGAGGCTCGCCTCGATCCCGTCCCCCCGGGCGCTGCCGTCTTCGGCTGCCGGCAACGGATCCACCATGGCTTCGGGAACAGCCGCTTGAATGGCGGTCACGGCCCCTTCGGGGGTCGCCACCGTCACCAACCCCGACCCGGCCCGCACCGCTGCCCGCGCCGCCAAAGCCGCCGCTCCCGCCCGCCCCAAGCGTCCCGCCACCACCAAAAGGTGGCCAAAGTGCCCCTTGTGGGCGTCGGGCGCCCGCTCCGGCAACCACCCCGCTGCGTCCGCAGCTTCCACCAGGAACCCGGAAGCCACGCGCTGGAGGGTAGCCAAGGGGATGCCGATGTCGGCCACGGTCACATCCCCGCAGAGGAGAGCAGCTGGGGCCAGAATATGGGCCCACTTGAGGGCGCCGAAGGTCACCGTTAGATCCGCCTGAATCGCGGGTCCCGGAATGTGCCCCCTGCTTCCCGAAAGACCCGAAGGCAGATCCACCGCCACCACCTCCACCGGGCTTTGGTTCACCAGCTCCACCACCCCTGCCGGAAGACCCGAGAGGGGGCGGTCGAGGCCGGTGCCGTACATGGCGTCCACCACCAGGGCGGCGCGGCCTACAACCGCGGCAAGCCGCGGGAGCGTGCCCTCCTCCAGCACCCAGCGGGGAACCCCAAACCGACCCGCCAGCTCCCATTGCGCCGCAGCGTCCTGGGAAAGGCGCTGGGGATCGGCCACGAGAACGGCCTCCACGCTCCCACCGGCGGCGTGCCGTTGCCTGGCCACGGCCAACCCGTCGCCGCCGTTGTTCCCCGGCCCGCAAACAACCACAACCAGGTCGTCCTCCTCCACCCGTTCCTCTACCACTGCCGTCACCGCAGAAGCCGCCTGCTCCATGAGAATGAGGCTCGGAAGACCCAACTCCTCGATGGTATAGCGGTCCGCGGCTTTCATGGCCGCTGTGTCAAGCACGGCAAGCATTTCAGCACCCCCCCTCCATGGTGGCGCAAGCGCCCTTGGAGCGCAAGGCGCTGCCGCTCGCGAACGCGAGGGAGGCCAGGCACCAACGCGGTGGTGCTATGCTCTTTTGCCCGCCGCAGGCGGGGGAGGTGGACATGCACCGGTGGTGCGCGGGTTTGGCGGTGTCGGTCTTTGCGGCCGGGGTGGCCCAAGCAGCAGAAACGGCCACGGATCTCGGGACTCTCCTGCCGGCATGGAGCGCTCTGCCCTTTGCCGGCATCCTGCTTTCCATTGCTCTTTTCCCGCTCCTCGCCCCCCACTTTTGGCACCGGCATTACCCGAAAGTCGCCGCTTTTTGGGCCTTGATCCTTCTGGCGCCTTTCGTGGGGACCTACGGCGGCCCGGCGGTGCACGAGGTCCTGCACATGGCCATCGTGGATTACATCCCGTTCATCATCCTCATCGGCACGCTGTTCACCATCGGTGGCGGGATTTACGTGCGGGGATCCCTGCGCGGCACACCCTCGGTGAACGCCCTCATCATGCTCATCGGCACGATTTTGGCGTCTTGGATCGGCACCACCGGTGCGGCCATGGTCACCATCCGCCCCCTCCTGCGGGCCAACAAACACCGGCGGTACCGCGCCCATACCGTGGTTTTTTTCATTTTTCTGGTGGCCAACATTGGCGGCGCCCTCACGCCCCTGGGCGATCCGCCGTTGTTTCTGGGTTTCCTCCACGGCGTGCCGTTCTTCTGGACCCTCACCATTTGGAAGGAAATGCTCCTGGTGATTGGCCTCGTCCTCGGAACGTACGCCGTTCTCGACCGCTACCTTTGGTTCCGGGAGAGCCCGGAGGTGCGGGAAAGGCACATGGGAGACGAAAGGCTGCGAGTGGAGGGGTGGCACAACTTTTTCTTCCTTGCCGGTGTTCTGGCGGCGGTTATTGCCTCCGGTGTGCTGCATTTGGGGGAAGTTAACATCCTTGGCGTCCATCAGCACGTGCAAAACCTCCTCCGCGACGCTTTTCTGCTCCTCATGTTTGCCGGCTCCTGGTGGACGACCCCGCGGCGGGTGCGCCACGAAAACGAGTTTTCCTGGGAGCCCATCCGCGAGGTAGCCATTCTCTTTGCCGGAATTTTTGCCACCATCATTCCGGCCTTGGCCATGCTGCGGGCTGGGGAGCACGGGGCTTTGGCGTTCATCATCAAAGCCGTGCAGAGGCCGGCGCACTTCTTTTGGGCCGCAGGCAGCCTGTCGTCGTTTTTGGACAACGCTCCTACGTACCTTACCTTTCTCTCGACGGCTTTGGGACGGCTTTACCCAGGAATCCCTGAACGGCAGGCCATTCTCCAGCTCATTTCCGAAAACCATGCTTACCTGCAGGCCATTGCCACGGGCGCGGTTTTCATGGGTGCCAACACCTATATTGGCAACGCCCCGAACTTCATGGTCAAGTCCATTGCCGAGGAGCAAGGCGTCCCCATGCCGTCGTTCTTCGGCTATATCTTCAAGTACACCTTGCCGGTTTTGATTCCGGTGTTCGTCGTCGTGACGTTCGTTTTCTTCTCGTGAGGTGCCTATGAGCTGGGAACTTTTTGTGGTCAAGGGTGACAAGGCCATCGTGCGCGGCTTCGTGCATGGCTTCGTGTGGGGCGCGGGCGATCCGCGAGGAGTTTTCTGCGAAGCCGAGCTGCCCCTGGAGAGGGAGAGCCTGGCCAGATTTCTCAAGCTCGGGCCCCACCAGAGGCTCTTGGTTCGGGGGGCCCTGGCGGGCCAGCTTGCCCAAGCCATCGAAAACGCCCACGAGGAGCTCGAACTCAAGCTCGTGGAGAGAAGGCGCGTTCAAAAGCTCAGTTTCGAGGCCCAAGCGCGCGTTTTTTCCCAGGAGCAAGCGGCGGAAATACGCCAGTTGTTTTTCGAGACCATCCCTTCCAGTGTGGCGGTTGCCGACGTGAAGGAGGAGGAAACGCGGGACGTTTCGGCCAAAGGAGCCGAGCTTTACGCCCCCGTGCACCACTACGAGTACCGGGCAAGCTGCACCTTTTCCGGGCCTCCCGAGGATATCTTGGCCCTCCACCACAAGCTTTTCGGGCGCGATTTTATCGAGGTTGGAGACATTCACGTGGAGTGATTCGTCCCGGATGGTCAGCGGTGTTCCCGGGGAACCCCGGCACGGCGCAAAATCGGGTCTTTTGCCTCCATCTCCCGCACCAGCTTGACGGTTTCGCGGATACGGCGTTGGTGTTCCCGCTGCAGGGCCTCTTGCCTTTTCCTGCGGGCCGCCACCACCAAACCGGCGAAAAACAGCACCACGCGCCAGTACCAGGCACTGGGCGGAAACTTGGCGCCCCGGACCCGGCACCCCCAGAGGTTGGCGCCGCCCATGGCGGCCTTGGAAAAGTCCGCGTGGCGGAGGTCCGCCCACGAAAGCCGGGCGTGCCGGAGATCCGCCCCCACGGCGCGGGAAAAGCGCAGATCCGCGCGCACCAGCTCGGCCCCCGAAAGGTCGGCGAGGACCAGATCACACCCTGAAAGGTCCGCGTCTTCCGCCTGCACCCGAGCCAATCGAGCTTGCCTCAGTTTCGCCCCCCTCAGGGTGGCTCCGGACAGCACCGCTTCGTCCATCACCGCCGCTTCCAGGTCCGCCTCGCGGAGATCGGCCCCTTCCAGCCGGGCTTGCTCCAGGCGCATTTTGGAAAGGGAAAGCCCGCGGAGAACCGCGCCCGTGAGGTTGGCGCGCACCAAGACCACGCCCTGGAGGGCAGGAAGGCGCAAGTCCTGGCCCGCGAGATGCGAAGCCGCCAGCTGCACAGCCACCAGGGACGCATCTTGTAGGTTGGCTTTGCGCAAATCGGCCCCTTGCAAGTCGCACGCTACGAGACGGGCGCCTTGGAGGTCGGCTTCCTGAAACGAGCTTTTTGAAGCGGAGCATTTTTCGATGGTCGCTCCGGCCAGGCGGGCGGAAAGGAAGCTGGCCTCCCGCAGGGTGGCTTCTCTGAAAACCGCTCCTTCCAAGTTGGCGCGGTTAAAGTTGGCCCGCACCCCGTAAAACCCCACGAAGCTGGCCCCAGACAAGTCCAAATCGGAAAAATCCACCCCTTCCGCCTGGGCTCCGTCCAGGATCGCACCCGAAAGGTCCGCACCTTCGAGGGCAACACCGCGCAAGCTGGCGCCGGCAAGCTTCGCTCGCGCCAGCTTGGCCTGCCGGAGCACCGCCCCCTCCAGGTTGGCCTCGGAGAAGTCGGCTTCTTCCAGTTTGGCGTTGGAAAAATCCGTCCCCCGGAAGCTGGCCTGGCGGAAGGTTGCCCGGCGGAGGTTGCACTGGCGCAAGGAAAGGAGATCCAGGCGCACGCCCGTGAAGTTGACCCCCTCCAAAACCGCCGCTTCCAAAAACGCTCCGTCCATCACCGCCAAGCTCAAGTCGGCACCTCCGAGGTTCGCCCCCCGAAGGTCGGCGCCTTTGAGCACCGCTCGCGAGAGGTCCTTTCCGGACAGGTCCTGCCCCCGCAGATCGGCGCCGGTGAGGTCGGGGACCAGGCGCGGGTTGTGCTTGCGGGCGTCGTTCCAGGCGTCGGTGAGAAGCAGCTTCACATGCTCGGTGTTGGCCACGGGGGAATTGTAGCGAAACTCAAGCCGGTGGGATCTCGCGCCCCAAGGATGGCGGCAGCAAAAGGCCCTTCTCGAGCTCGCCGCCCCGTCCGGAAGCGAAAAGCCCGCGCACTAGGCTTCGCGCCAGCTCCAGCTCCCGCTGGTGCAGGCAAAGGCTTGCCGCCCGAAACTCGGGCCGCCCCCACTGGCGGAGCCCCGTGAACTCCCCCGGCCCGCGAAGGCGGAAGTCTTCTTCGGCTACCGCAAACCCGTCTGTGGTCGCAGCGAAGAACTCCAGGCGCCGGCGGGCTTCGGGGTTCACCTCATCCCCCAAAAGCAATACGCAATAGGAGCGCCGCGGCCCGCGCCCGACCCTCCCCCGGAGCTGGTGAAGCTGGGCCAGGCCGAAACGCTCAGGGTTTTCGATGACCATGAGGGTAGCTTCAGGAACGTCCACACCCACCTCGATGACGGTCGTCGCGAAAAGCACCGCCACATCACCGCTGGCGAAAGCGCGCATGACCCGGTCCCGGTCCTCGGGGCGCATGCGGCCGTGGACCGTGCCACAGGCAATTCCGGGCAGGTGGCGGGCAAGGGCCCGCTCGTGGGCCACCAGCGCTTTGACGGAAAGGGTTTCCGACTCCTCGATGACCGGGAAGACCCAGTACACCCTTCCTCCCGCCGCCACCTCCTGGCGTACAAACTCCAACAGTTTCGGGAGCGCCTGCCGCTCGCGGATGACCGTTCGTACGGGCTTGCGGCCCGGCGGGAGCTCATCGAGGACCGAAACCTCCAGGTCGCCGTAAAGGCTCAACGCCAAAGAGCGGGGGATGGGGGTGGCGGTCATCACCAAAAGGTGCGGCGACGTGCCTTTTTCCACGAGTTTCTGGCGCTGGCTGGTGCCAAAACGGTGCTGCTCGTCCACGATGGCGAGACCCAACCGCGGAAAGGCAACGGCTTCTTCTAAAAGCGCATGGGTCCCCACCACCAGTACCGGATTCCCAGAAGCCAGGACGGTGCGGACGCGCTCCTTTTCGGAAGCAGGAAGGGAGCCGGTGAGCACGAGCACCGGAAGGGGTGTGGGCGCAAAAAGGCGGGTAAGGGTGGCGGCGTGTTGCTGGGCCAAAACCTCGGTAGGGGCGAGAAACGCCACCTGAAGACCGGAAGCGAGAACCACCAGAGCAGCCAAAGCCGCCACCACCGTTTTCCCCGAGCCCACGTCCCCTTGGAGGAGGCGGGCCATAGGTGTGGGTTTCTGGAGGTCAGCCACGATTTCCGCCACGGCGCGCTTTTGCGCTCCCGTGAGGGGAAAGGGCAGCATGGCGCGAGCCCAGGCCCGTTCGCGATCGCTTACCGTGCACACGGGCGCCGGGATCCTGGCCCTTGCCGCCCGGCTTTGCTCGAGAACCAGAGCGAGCCCCGCAAACTCCTCCAGGGCCAAGCGCCGGTGGGCCGGCGACGTGCGGGTCGCCAGCTGCTTCCAAAACGCGTCGTTCGGCGTCCCTTCGGGCTCGGGAAAATGCACCTCGCGAAAAGCGTCGCGCAAGCGCGGAAGTCCTTCCGGGAGCTCGGCATCGAGCACGGTTTCGGGAAACGAAACCCGCTCTAGGACTCGGGCCACAAGCGTCCGCAACATCCGCCCGCTTACCGGCCCCACGCGCCGGTAGACGGGAACTACCCGGCCAAGGTGCAGCGGTTCCTTGTCCTCCTCCACTTCCCACTCGGGGGAGACCAGCTGCAGCCCCCAGCCGCTCTTGGCCACCCGCGCCGGGCCGTAAAGCCATACCCGCATCCCCGGCTTGAGGGTGCGGGCCACGTAAGGTTGGTTGAACCAAACGACGGGTATGGCACCGGTGCCGTCTTGAACCAAGGCCTCCACAAGGTGCAGGGCGCGGCTTCGGGCTTGGCGCTGGCGGAGGTCGCTGACCTCCCCCACCACCGTGACCACCATGTCAGGGGTCGTCAGGGCGCCGATGGGCACGGGGTTGGAGCGGTCTTCGTAGCGGTAAGGGAGGTACCAGAGAAGGTCGGCCACGGTAGCAAAGCCGTGCTCGCCAAGCTGCCGCGCCCGGGCCGTCCCAATCCCCGGCACGCGGGAAAGCTCGCTTGCAAGCTCCAGGCTCATGCCGGCGCGGGTTTGGCGAGGACGCGCAGCTGCAGGAGCACTTCCCCAAGCTGGATCCAGTCCCCGTCGGCCAGCGGGTAAGGCTTGAAGGATTCCACCCTTCGGGTGTTGAGGAACGTGCCGTTGGTTTGAGGGTTGACCTCCACAAGGAAAAGCCCATCGTTTTCTGCGCGGATCGCCGCGTGGCGCCGGGAAACCGAAAGGTCCGGATCGAGACTCGAGAGGTCCACATCGGGAGTGATGCCAGTCACGGGATCATGCCGCCCGACGCTGGTTTCCCCCACCGGCCGGAGGGGGAAAAACCGCCCCGATGGCTCGTGCACGAGGACCGCCCACCCCTCGATCCCTTGGCTGGCGGGAAGGGGTGGAAGGTAGGCGGTGACGGGCCTACGGGTAGCCTTAGCCAGCCGCTCGGTGGTTTCCCGCAGGCGAGCGGAGAGCCGCTCCAAAAGCCCAAGAGCCGCCTTGGGGTTGGCGAGAAACGCCTCCAGATCGGCTCTGCCCAGGCGCAGGAGCTCCACGTCGGTAACCGCCTCGGCGGAAGCCGAGCGCTGAGGGAAGTCCTCCAGCACCGCCATTTCCCCGAAAAAATCACCCTTCTTGAGCTTTACGAGCTCTTCGGGAACCCCGTCCACCGTGCGGAATATCCGTACCGTTCCCGAAAAGATGATGAACATCTCGTAGCCGGGGTCCCCTTCCCGGAAAATCATGGTTCCCGCTGGAAACCGCTCCAGCTTGGCCTTCAAGCTTTCGGAAAGCTGCGTAGCTTTGACCTTAAGCACCGGCATCCTCCATGTCCAACATGCCCTTTTGCGTATCGAGAACCACCGCCACCCCCACCGGGAACGCCAGGTTGCGCCGCACGTGCCCGAAAGGAAGCCCCACCACCACCGGGCATCTCTCGGGCACGACTTCCAGAAGCCGGCGGAAGAAGGATTCCCGGAACCCCGGCTCCCCCCTCCCACAGCGGGCCAGGGCCCCAACCACAACCCCGGCCACCTTCTCGAGCCGCCCCGCGAGGGCCAGGTGCGTCAGCATGCGGTCCAGGCGGTACCCGGGCTCCCCCACGTCCTCCAGGGCAAGCACCACCCCCTCCCACGGTGGCTCGTAAGGCGTCCCCACGAGGGAAGCCAGCAAGGAGAGGTTCCCACCCACGAGAGGGCCGAAAGCTTTCCCCGGGCGGAGGATACGGCCGCGCCCAAACCGAAAAAGTTCCCGGGGCACCCGGCCGGTGAGAGCCGCGAGGACCCGTTCCGTGGCCTCGCGAGAGCGCCCTAAAGCCGTGACCATGGGGCCGTGGAAGGTGGCAAAAGGCAAGCGGCTCAGGGCCGCGGCGTGGAGGGCCGTGAGGTCGGAGTAACCGATGAGGAACCCGCCCCAAGAAGCGAGCAGGTCCCAAGGCATGGAGGGTAAGAGGCGCATGACCCCGTACCCGCCCCGCACCGCCCACAGCGCCCGGCAACCGGAAGCCACAAGCTCTTCAAGGCCCGAAAGCCTCTCCTCGTCGCTGCCAGCAAGGTAGCCGGTCTTGCGCCCGAGGTTGGCGGCCAACGCCACCTCAAAGCCGGCATCTCGAAGAACCCTGACCCCCCGCTCCACCTCCCCCCAGGCGGGTGCGCTGGCGGGGGCCCAAACCCCGACGGCGTCCCCGGGAGCGAGGGACGGCGGCAAGAGCTTGCCCCATTTCACGCCGGCATTGTACCGTGAGCCCGGGTGGTGAGGGAAAAAGGAAAGAGTCGGGGAGGGCTGTAAGCCGAATTCTGTCGAGGGCGCCCATTCCTCTGGGCTTGCGGTTACCCGCAAGCTCAAGCGGCCTACCCGGGGACCCGGCGTTACCGCCACCGGGGGTGGGTGCCCGTTGGTCCCCCTATTTGGCCTTGCTCCGCACGGGGTTTGCCATGCCCCAGCTGTCACCAGCCGAGCGGTGGGCTCTTACCCCACCTTTTCACCCTTACCCCGCACTCAACTCGCCAATGCTTCGATCCTGGCCTGCCAGTGAGGCGTTTGGCCAGTCACCGTACCACGCTGAAGCACCAGCGAGTTGAGTGCGGGGCGGTATGTTTTCTGTGGCACTTTCCCTCGCGTTACCGCGGCTGGGCGTTACCCAGCGTGCTCCCACCTGGAGTTCGGACTTTCCTCCCAGCACTCAACTCGCCCATGGCCGAGCCCAACAGGCCCAGGGGCGGGGCGTTACCATGACCCCGAGGCACGTTCACCTCATGGGCGAGTTGAGTGCTGGGCAGGCGCCTACCCTCCCCGACACCGCTTGTATCTTAAGGCCGTGGCTCTACGTTGTCCACCAACCCAGCGCCGCCTGGAGCACCGCAAGACCGCAAACGGCTGCGGTTTCCGCTCGCAGGGTTCGGGGTCCCAAGGAAAGCGTTACGAAACCTGCGCCTGCAATGGTCCGCCGCTCGTCCCCGGTAAAGCCCCCCTCCGGGCCCACCAGCAGCGTCACCCCAGAGGAGGCCGAAACCGAGAAAAATGGCAGAGCTTTTCCGCCAAAATCCGCCACCACCCGCAGCCCGAAAGCCCCAGCCAGGAAATCCCCCAAGGCGACCGGGGAGGCCACCTCAGGTGCCCGCGACCGCCCGCACTGGGCCACGGCAGCTTCGGCCACCCGCTGCCACCGGGAAACGCGCTTCCCGTGATCCCGCCCCTGCACCCGGGACGTCAGCACCGGAACCACCGCCGTGACCCCCAGTTCGGTCGCTTTCTCCACCGCCCAATCGAAGGCCTGGGTGTGGAGGACGGCCAAGGCCAAAGTTAGGGGTGCCGGGGGCTCGCCGCGTTCCCGAAGCACCTGGGAAATGGCAACAACACAGGAACCGTCGCCGTTCCACCGCACCAACGTTCCGAGCCCAACCCCCCCGGCCAGGTTCAAAACTTCCACCGCCTCGCCTGGCTCCACCCGCGCCACCCGAGCATGGCGGGCCACCGGCGGGGGAACCAGCAGTTCCCCAGGAACAAGCTCGATGTCAGGGAAAACCAGCCGTGTCACTGGGGCAAAGCCACCACTGCCGCCCACTCCCCCAGCTCCCGGTACCGCGCTGCGCCGAACCCGCACGCCGAAAGCTCTTCCGCCACCGCTTCTCGCTGGCTCACCAAAAGACCCGAGAGGAACAGCTTCCCGCCTTCCCGCAGGAGCTTTCGAAACCGAGGAAGAAGCGGCACGAACTGCTCCACCAGCATGTTGGCAAGAACGAGGTCGAAGCAAGGCCGGGGCAGGAGGGCGCGGGTGGGGCCGGCAAAAAGCGCAATCGGCCATTCCGGGTGGAGGTTGCCGGTTTCCCGCGCTACGAACACCGCGTCGGCATCCACGTCGAAACCCACCACCCAGCGTGCACCGAGGGCTTTGGCGGCCAAAGCCAAAACCCCCGAGCCGGTCCCCGCATCCAGGACCCGCGCGCCAAAGGGTGGCTCCTCCTCCAAGAGCAAAAGCATGAGCTGGGTGGACTCGTGACTCCCGGTTCCGAAAGCCTGCCGCGGCTCGAGGAGCAGGTGCACGCGCCCAGGAGGGGGTGGTGTCGGCACCGCGGGGTGGGGATCGATCCAAAATCGGGACCCAACTGGAAAGGGCTTGGCCCTTTGCCGGTATTCGCCGAGCCAGTCCAAGTCCGGCTGCGTGCCGTCGGCCAGGTCCCGGGCACCCAAGCGCACCACCGAGTCCCTGACTCCCGGCAAGAAATCCCGCGCCTCACCGGGCAAAAAAACCGTCACCTCCACGTCCCCGTTCGCATCCCGCACCTCGCACCCCAAGACCGGCCAAGGGTTCAAAGCCTCCGGGAGCTCCTCCTCCCTCTGTCTCGGCAGGCGGAACGTCAGCGTCAGAAACTCGCCCCTCACCCGTTGCCCTCCAGAAAGTCCCGGACTTTGCGAAAGATAGAGCTTTCCTTCCCCTCCTCTTCAACCATAAGCTCCCGCAGGAGCTGCCGCTGGCGAGCGGTGAGCTTGCGGGGAACCACGACCTTGAGGTGGACCACAAGGTCACCGTGTCCGCCCCGCCCCACGCGGGGCAGGCCCTGGCCCCGCAACACCACCGTATCCCCCGGCTGCGAGCCTTCGGGCAGACGTACCGTCTGAGGGCCGGACAGGGTGGGGA
>JBAMMG010000081.1:0-19397 GCA_039793905.1 Thermoanaerobaculum sp.
CGCCTCCCAGCGCCGCCTGGAACGCCGAAACCTCCACCTCCACGTGGAGGTCCGCCCCCTGGCGCACGAACACCTCGTGGGGCTCCACGTGAATTTCCACGTACAGATCTCCCGGCGGGCCGCCCCGAACCCCTTCCTCCCCCTGCCCCACGAGCCGTAAGCGGGTGCCGCTTTCCACTCCGGCAGGGATGGAAAAGCGCACCTCCCGCCGGCGCTCCACCCGCCCGCTGCCCCGGCAGTCGCGGCACGGGGAGGTGATCACACGGCCCGCCCCGTCACATTGGGGGCAGGTCCGAACCAGGGAAAAAAAGCCTTGACTCAAGCGGACCTGGCCCCGCCCACCGCACACGGTGCACGTCACCGGGCGGCTCCCCGGGGCCGCCCCGCTCCCGCCACAGGTGGGGCAGTTTTCTTCCCGGGGGACGGAAAGCACTTTTTCCACGCCGGAAGCCATTTCCTCGAAGGACACCCGCACCACCGTGCGAAGGTCCGCGCCCCGCTGGGGGCCGGAAGACCTGCGGCCGAAAACCCCTTCGAAGCCGAAAAAGCTGCCGAGAATATCGGCAAAATCGGCAAAGATATCGGGTGAAAATCCGGTAAATGGCTGCTCCCCGACGCCTGCATGGCCAAACCGGTCGTAATGGGCTCGTTTTTCCGGGTCGGAAAGCACCGCGTAAGCCTCCGCCGCCTCCTTGAACTTCTCCTCGGCTTCCTTGTTGCCGGGGTTCTTGTCAGGGTGGTACTGAAGGGCGAGGCGGCGGTACGCCTTCTTGATTTCCTCCTGGGTGGCGTTCCTTCCCACCCCAAGAACCTCGTAGTAGTCCCTTTTCGCTGCCATTTACTCGCTTCCCTCCGCCCCTGAGCCGGAAAGCCCTGCCAGCAACTTGGTCGGATCCGCCATCATCATGTGCGTGAACCAGCGAGCCACCTCCTGAACCGCCGAAATGGCTTCCTGAATGGCAGCCTTGTCCTCGGAAGCCAGGACGCGCTTGGCGCGAGCCAGGGTTTCCTGGGCCTCCCGGCGCTTTTCGGGGTCCAAAGCGTCACCGAACTGCTTGAAAACCTTCTCGTTGTTGTACACGAGCCCTTCCAGGCGGTTGCGCAACAGGCGTATTTCCTTGCGCTCCTGGTCCTGGCGCCGGAAGCGGTCGGCCTCGGCGATCATGCGGTCAATTTCCTCGCGAGTGAGACCCCCGGCTGGGTTCACCTTGATGGACTGCTCCTTCCCCGACGCCACGTCCCTGGCCGTCACCTGGACGATGCCGTTGGAGTCAATGGCAAAGGTGACCTCGATTTGCGGTACACCCCGGGGCGCGGGCGGGATTCCCACGAGCTCGAACTTGCCCAAGGAGCGGTTTTCGGCCGCCAGCTCCCGCTCCCCCTGGAGCACGTGGATTTCCACCGCCCGCTGGTTGTCGGCCACGGTGGTGAAGATCTGGGTGGCGCGAGTTGGGATCGTGGAGTTGCGCTCGATGAGCTTGGTAAAAAGCCCGCCCCGGGTTTCGATCCCCAAAGACAGCGGCGTCACGTCCAAAAGAACCAGGTCCTTGACCTCGCCTTGGATGATCCCCGCTTGGATGGCGGCTCCCACCGCCACCACCTCGTCGGGGTTGATGTCGCGGCAAGGCTCCCGGCGGAAAAACTCGGCCACCGTGCGAGCCACCAGGGGCATCCGGGTTTGGCCACCCACGAGAATGACCTGGTGCACCTGCTCGGGGGAAATTCGCGCCGCGGCCAGGGCATCGCGGCATGGCTCCAAGGTTTTCTCCACCAGATCCCGTACCAGGTCTTCGAGCTGCTCCCGAGTGAGGGAGTAGTTGAGATGGAGAGCCTTGGAGCCAGCTTGGGAAATGAACGGCAGGGAAATCGTCGTCACCTCAGCCGAGGAGAGCTGGCACTTGGCCTGCTCCGCCGCTTCCTTGAGCCGCTGCATGGCCATGGGGTCGTCCGAGAGGTCCACCCCGGTTTCCTTCTTGAAGTGCTCCAAAAGCAGCTGGATGATGCGGGCATCGAAGTCCTCCCCACCCAAAAACGTGTCGCCGGCGGTAGACTTCACCTCGTAAAGGCCCTCGCCGATTTCCAATATCGAGATGTCAAACGTTCCGCCCCCCAGGTCGTAAACGGCAATGGTTTCGGTGCCACCTCCGCGGCCAAATCCGTAAGCCAAGGCCGCCGCCGTGGGCTCGTTGATGATGCGCAGAACGTTGAGACCCGCCAGGGTGCCGGCGTCCTTGGTGGCTTGGCGCTGGGCGTCGTCGAAGTAGGCGGGTACGGTGATGATAGCTTCGGTGACTTCTTGCTCCAAAGCTTGCTCCGCGAACTCTTTGATTTCCCGCAGGATAAACGAGGAAATTTCCTGCGGCGAAAAGGTGCGGCCACCGATGCTCACGTAGGCATCCCCGTTGGGAGCCTCAACGATGGCGTAGGGCACCAGCTCCCGAGCCTTGGCCACCTCGGGAGAGTTGAACTTCCGCCCCATCAGGCGCTTCACCGCGTACACGGTGTTCTTGGCGTTGGTAACGGCTTGACGGCGGGCAATTTGACCCACCAGAAGCTCGCCGTCTGCTGCCAGCGCCACCACCGACGGGGTGGTGCGGGCCCCCTCGCGGTTGGGGATCACCACCGGCCGGGCCCCCTCCACCACCGCGGCGCAGGAGTTGGTGGTTCCCAGGTCAATGCCAATTACGACGCCCATGGGTCACCTTCGCTTCCCCCTTCGTCCCCTCCCTGCGGGCTTGGCGGCTCTTCCGGTGGCTGCTCGCGTCGGGCCGGCACCGCCACCACCACGAGCGCCGGGCGCAGGAGCTTGTCCCGCAGCATGTAGCCTTTCTGCAAAACCTCCAGGACTGTTTCCCCTCCCACGTCTTCCCGAGTCTCCCGAGCGATGGCCTCGTGGTACCGGGGATCGAACGGTTGGCCTTTGGGGTTGACCTCCACCAGCCCATAGCGGGCCAAGACATCCTTGAACTGGCGGAGGACCAGCTCCACACCCGCGCGGATTCCCGAGCCATCCCCCTCCGGTACCGAAAGCGCCCGCTCCAGGTTGTCCAAAACCGGCAGCACGTCCCGGAGGAGGTCCGCATGGGCCGCCAGGCGAAACTCCTGGGCCTCCCTTTCCTTGCGTTTGCGGAAATTCTCGAAATCGGCAAGCTTTCGCAAGTAAAGCTCACGAAAGCGGGCAAGCTCATCCTGAAGACGAGTAAGCTCCTCCTGCAAGGCCTGATCCACCGCCTCGCCCGCGCTCTCCCCTGCTTCTTCGCTCGTCCGCTCTTCGGGCTCCGGCGCTTCCTCCACCGCCTCGAACTCCTCGAGCCCCTTTTCCTCACGCTCGTCCATGGTAGTCAAACCTCCCTGCCCCACACGCGGCAATGAAACGGCCCACGAAATCCACGATAGGCACGATCCTGGGGTAGTCCATGCGCTTGAACCCCACGACCCCCACGATCCCTTCTTCCCCGCTTTCCATGTGGAAGGAGGTCACGATGAGGGAAAGGTAGCCGTGGGCATCCAGGCGCAGCTCGGGCCCGAAGATCACCCGCGGTCCCGGTCTCTCCAGATAGGCGTCCAAAAGCTCCAAGAGGGAAGCTTTATCCGCCAGGGCACGGAAGAAATCCCGCACCGCCACCAGTTCCTTGGGCCCGGCCTTGGCCAAGAGGTGTTCGGCCCCGTGCATGAACACCTCACCCCCGGAGTTGAGCTCCCCTTCGAGAACCTTGCGGGTGAGCACCAGAACGCCCGAAAGCAAAGCATCGCCGCGGGCCCGTTCCTCGCTCAAAACCCGCTCCAGCTCGGTACGAACCTCGGAAAGCTTGAGCCCTCGAAACTCCTGGGTGCAGTAGTTGGAGATGCGCTCGAGCTCTTCGGGAGCAAACTCGCGCTCGGTGGGCACGAGCCGCGAATCCACCATGCCCCCCTGGGTGACGACCACGGCCATGACCCGTTCCCGCGACACCTTCACAAAGTGAATGGCTTCGAGAGTGGCTTCGCGGGGCGCCGGCGCTGCGGCGAGGCCCACCTCGGCGGTGGTTTCGGCGAGCACTCCGCTCACGTGGCGGAGGAGCTCATCCAAAGAGCCCTCCCGCGGCAGCCGGGCCGCCAGAATCGTGGCCTCCCCTTCCGGCAGCGCCGCTTCTTGGGCAAGGAACTCGACGTAAACCTTGATGGCCTCGTTGGTGGGGATGCGCCCCGCCGAAGGGTGCGGCTGCTCCAAAAAACCTTTTTGCTCCAGCTCGGCCATGATGTTCCGCAAGGAAGCCGAGGACAGGCCAGTGCGCGACACCTGGGAGAGCACCCCCGAAGCCACGGGCTCCCCCCTCTGGAGGTAGAGGGAAACCACCTCGCAAAGGATCAGGCGTTCCCTGGCGGAAAGCTCCACGCGCTCTCCCATCCCCGCTCCTGCCGCACCTTAAGTGTACCGTATGATGAACACGTCATGGAAGCTTGGCTCATTGTGGGTGCAGGTCGGGTCGGCCTCCAGCTGGCTCGTCACATGGCGGAGCTCGACCTGCCTTTCTGGCTCCTCTGCCGGTCCCAGGAGCGGCTCCACCAGGCCGCCGCTCTTCTTCCCGAAACCCGGCTTCTGACCCGCATGCAAGGCCCCGTGCCGGCGCGCCGGGTTCTCCTCGCCGTACGCGACCGAGAAGTGGTGGGCGCAGCCCGAGAGCTTGCCCCGCTGCTTCCCCCTCGCGGGGTGGTCCTCCACTGTTCGGGGGCTCTGGGGCCGGAAGCCCTCAGGCCCCTCGGCCTCCGTGCGGCCCTTGGCGTCTTTCACCCTTTGCTTCCGTTCCCCCATCCGGTGTCGCCGCGGGTGGAGCTTGCGGGTGCCGTGGTGACCGTGGCAGGAGACGACGGGGCCGTCGCCGCGGGAAGAGAGTTGGCACAGGCTTTAGGCATGGTCCCCATGGTTTGCCCGCACCTGGACTGGCCCCTTTACCATGGAGCCGCGGCTCTTGCCGGGCCCATGGTGTACGCCCTTTTCCGTCTCGCCTGCAGCGAAATGGCGCGCGCTGGGTTTCCCCGAGATACCGTAGAAAAAGCCCTTCTCCCGCTGGCCCAGGCGGCGCTGGCCCAAGCCGCCCGGGCCCGCGGCTTTGAAAGCCTCACCGGGCCCCTGGTGCGCGGCGACTCCGCCACCGTCGAGGCTCACCTGGCCGCCCTCAGCGGCGACGCCCAAGGTGTTTACCGAGCCTTGGCCAAAGCGGTTGCCTACGCCCTTAGCGCAGAGCCAGCGAAGGAGCCCACGCCGAACCCGTAGTACGTTTTTCCCGCCACACCGCCTTCCCCCCACCTCCATGCCCCCTCCGGCTTGGGCCAAAGGTACTGGACGGATACAGGGGACTTGACATGGAGTCCAAGCTCTGCCAGCATGACCGTGGATGTTGGATTTGGTGTGGTGTACCGTTCGCTCAAAAAAGCGTGTGGGTAGCCGCGAGGCAAGGCGAGCTCGCGGCGGGTTTTTTGGCCGCTGGGACGCCCCCAGCAAGGAAACTGGTCCTTTTGGGACCGCAAGAGGAGTGCAGCATGGCAACAGGTACAGTGAAGTGGTTCAACGAAACGAAGGGCTTTGGCTTCATCACCCAGGAGAGCGGGGAGGACGTTTTCGTCCACTACTCCGCCATCGTGGGTGAGGGCTTCCGGACCCTCAAGGAAGGCGCCCGCGTCCAGTTCGACGTGGAGCGCGGTCCCAAGGGGCTCCAGGCCAAAAACGTGCGGCAAATTTAAAAAAGCACAACAAAGCCTACCCTCGCGGCGCTTCGGCGCCGCTTTTTTTTATCATGCCTTCGCGGCTTCCTCGGCACCAAAAAACCCCAGCAGGTGGCTAGGGTTTTCTCATCAAACCCTGACTCCCAGTGCAGAGGGGCTTCAGCTTTCCTTTTTTGTGGGAATAGGAAGCTTGATGCGGGTGCGCGGCTCGCCGTAGTAGGGTCGGTACCCCATGTCCAGCTCCTCCAGGGGGCGTTTCCAGAGGAGCTCGTCGAGGCCGATGACCGCTTCCTCCCGGGTACGGAACGCCATTTCGTGGGTGCGGGTCATGATGATGGCTTCCTTGGGGCACGCATCCACGCAAAAGCCGCAAAACACGCAGCGCAAGAGGTCAATGGTGAAAACCTTGGGCTGTTTTTCCCATTCCACCGGGGCGTTGGGGTCCTCGTCAGCCTCGATATGGATGCAGCCGGCTGGGCAAGCCGTTTCGCACATGTAGCAAGCCACGCAGCGGGGGGAACCGTCCTCGCGGGTGAGGATGACGTGCCGGCCCCGCAGGCGCTCCGAGTATTCCCTTTTGACTTCCGGCCATTCCACGGTCACGGTGTACTTGCGGGAAAAGAGGTTGCCCAGAAAATGGCGGAGGGTCACACCCAACCCTTTGAGGATCTCGATGAGGTAAAACCGCTGCCAAAAACGCAGCGGCCGCGGGTTGCACACGACAACGTCGTTGGTTTTCATCGGTCCAGCTCCCCGGCAATGATGTTGAGGCTTCCCAGAATGGCCACGCTGTCGGCCACCAAGTGGCCCTTGAGCATGTGCGGGTACGCCTGGAAAATGGCAAAGCACGGCGGGCGCACCTTGAGGCGGTAAGGCTTGCCACCGCCGTCGGAAATGGCGTAAAAGCCCAGCTCACCGTTGGCCCCCTCCACGTAGCCGTAGTACTCTCCGGGCGGAACCTTCATCCCCTCCATGATCAGCTTGAAGTGGTAAATGAGGGACTCCATTTCCGTGTAAACCCTGGCTTTGGGAGGCAAAGCGACGTTGTGGTCCTCGACGATGATGGGGCCGTCGGGGAGATCAGCCAACGCTTGCTCCACGATGCGCAGGCTCTGGCGCATTTCCTCCACCCGGACCAAGTAGCGGGCGTAGGTGTCCCCGGTGTGGGCGATGGGGACCTTGAAGTCGTAACGGTCGTAACCGCCGTAAGGGTGAGCCTTGCGCACGTCGTAGGGAACGCCGCAGGCCCGCAGGCACGGGCCCGTCCACCCCCAGTTGATGGCTTCTTCCGCCGAGATTTTGCCAATACCCTCCGTGCGCTCCCGAAAGATGCGGTTTTCGGTAATGAGCTTTTCCATGTCGTCAACGAGAGGCGGGATGCGCTTGAGCAGGTAACGTACGGCATCGGCAAAGTCGTGGGGAACGTCGTTGGCCAGCCCGCCAATGCGCACGTACGACACCGTAAGGCGGCCGCCGGCGCACGCTTCCAGCACCGAGTAGATTTCTTCCCGGGCCTGGTACAGGTACAAAAACGGCGTCATGGCCCCCAGGTCCGTGAGGTTGGCACCGATGTCCACGATGTGGTCCATGATCCGCGAAAGCTCGGAGAGGATCACGCGAACGACCTGGGCACGAGGGGGAGCTTGTATCCCCAGCATGTTTTCCACGGTAAGGGCGTACCCTACGCCGTTGATCATGGAGGAGCAATAGTTGAGACGGTCGGTGTAGGGGATGACTTGGTTCCAGGTGTGGCGCTCGGACATCTTCTCGAAGCACCGGTGCAGGTAGCCGATTTCCGTTTCCGCTTCGGCAATGATTTCCCCATCCAAGCGGACAATGGTCCGCAAGGTTCCGTGGGTGGCAGGATGAGCGGGGCCCAGGTTGAGAACCTGAGTTTCAAAGTGGTCCTCATCCTCCTGGGGAATCTTGGCCCATTGGGGAACGTACTGCTCTTCTTCCTTGAGAAGCCAGCGCTGGCCGGGATCGTAGTCCTTGCGCAGCGGGTGCCCGATAAACGCATCGTGGGTGAGGATCCGCCGTAAGTTGGGATGGCCCGTAAAGCGGATCCCGAACATGTCGTAGGCTTCCCGCTCGAACCAATCGGCGGCTTTCCACAGCCCGTAAAGGGAAGGAACGGCCGGGTCCTCCTCGGGGAGCGGGACCTTGACGCGGATGCGGTGGCCCTCGTCCAGGGAGTAAAAGTGGTACACGGCGTCGAACCGGGGATCCCGCTTACCCCACCAATCCACGCCGCAAATATCCAGCAGCAAGTTGCACTTGAGCGCCGGGTGTTCCTTGAGGTGCTTGGCAAAATCCCAAAGCACCTTGCGGTCCACGACAAACGTTTGCTGGTCCCCTCCCGGGAGCTCCCTGACCAGGTTTTCGTCGGGAAAAGCCTGCCGAATTGCCGCCCGCCGCGCCTCTCGTGTAGCCATATCACTCCCCCGCCGCTTTCTTCCTGGCGCCTACCATGCGCTGGTAGTGCGTTTCCCCCTTTTCAATCATTTCTTGCAGCTTCAAAACCCCGGCAAAGAGCGCCTCAGGAGTGGGGGGACACCCGGGCACGTACACGTCCACCGGGATGAACTCATCAATGCCCTGCACCACGTGGTAGGCCCGGTAAAACCCGCCGGTGCACGCGCAGGCACCCATAGAAATGACGTACTTGGGCTCGGCCATCTGTTCGTAAATTCGCACGAGAACCGGGGCTATCTTGTCGGTGATAGTCCCCGCCACGATGAGGAGGTCCGATTGCCGGGGCGAAAAGCGAACCACTTCCGCCCCGAACCGGGAGAGGTCGTAGTGCCCCATCATCACCGACATGAACTCGATGCCGCAACAGGCGGTCCCGAAGGGGTAAGGCCAGAGGCTGTTGGCCCGGGCTTTGTCCAAAAGCTTCTCCAACTTCGTCGTCAGGAACACGTTGCTGCCATCCGGTGTCCTCATGTCTGCCCTCCCCTATTCCACAACCCGGACCTGGGGCGCGAGCTTCCCAGAGCCAAGGGCATTATACGCACTTTCACAAGCGCACCCCTAGGGACACCACCGAGCCAGGACCCGGGCCACGTACGCTTGGGTTTCGGCGTAAGGTGGCACGCCCCCGTACGCCGCCACCACTGCCGCCCCTGCATTGTAAGCTGCGAGCGCCCAATCCACCCGACCGAAACGGTCCAGAAGCCGCCGCAAGTGGGAGGTACCCGCGTTCAGGTTGGCGGCCGGCTGGTGAGGATCGAGAAGGCCATAGGCAAGCCAGACCCCGGGCATGAGCTGCATGAGTCCCCGCGCCCCAACCCGGGATACGGCAAAGGGGTTGAACCCCGACTCCACCTCGACAACCGCCGCCACAAGCCGCGGATCCAAGTTGTGACGGCGGGCGACGGCCACGATTTCCCGGGCGTAAGGGACGGAAGGCGCGAGCTCCTGCCCCGCAAAACCCGGCGCACACACCGGCCCTGGAACTCCCGGAGGCTCGACGGTTTCCGCAGAGCTGTCGTGCGCCACCTCCAGCACCCGCTCCACTCGCGACAACGGCAGCTCCACCCACGCGCCTTCGGGAAGGTGCACGCGCAGGCGATCGTTGCCGGAAAGAGCTGCCTTTTCCGCTTGGAAAAACCCCCCGTCGGTGAGGACCACCAAAAACGAGGCTGGCGCCGGTGCCGCTACCCAGGCCGTGAGCAAAACGACTCCCAGGCACCGCATGTCAAGCCCGAGGGTGGGCCCGGTCGTAAAGCTGGCGCAAGCGCTCGCGCGTGACGTGGGTATAAATCTCGGTGGTGGAAATATCGGCGTGTCCGAGCATCATTTGCAGCGCCCGCAGGTCTGCGCCGTTGGCCAAAAGGTGCGTGGCAAAGGAGTGGCGCAGCACGTGGGGGGAGAGGTGGGCGGTGATTCCCGCCTTCTTTCCGTAAGCTTTGAGGATTTGCCAAAAGCGTTGCCGGGTCATGGCTTCACCTCGGACCGTGAGGAACAGCGCTTCCGGCGAGGTCTTGCGCACGAACGCTGATCTTCCCGAGCTCAGGTACCGCCCAACCCACTCCCGGGCGTCGCGGCCCATGGGAACCACCCGCTCCTTGTTGCCTTTCCCGACCACGCGCAGGAAACCGGGATCCAGCCGCACCTGGGAAACTTTGAGGCCAACGAGCTCCGAAACCCGCAAGCCTGTGGCGTACAAAAGCTCGAGCATGGCCTTGTCCCGAAGCCCTTGAGGGGTTTGGGGATCAGGGGCTGCCAGCAGCATCTCCACTTCCTCCGGGGTGAGGTACCGGGGCAGAGCCCGCATGAGCTTGGGGTTTTCCAGCTCCAAGGTGGGGTCGTGCCCCAACACACCTTGCTCGAGGAGGTAACGGAAAAAGCCCCGGAGGCTGGAAAGCACCCGCGCCGCCGAGCGAGCTGCCAGTCCGGAGCTACGAAGCTGGGAAAGGTACAGGCGAACATCCGCGCGCTCACACGCATCGAGGCTCGCACCCCGGCGGGCCAGCCAACCGGCGAAGCGCTCCAGGTCACCCCGGTAGGCCGCCACCGTCAAGGGAGAAAGCCCCCGCCCCACCGTGAGCTCGGCGAGGTACTGGGCGATCAGCGCCTGCGCCCGGTGGGCAACCCCTTTTTCCTTGGCCACCGTGAACCTCCGCCTTCACCTACCGTCCCAAGCATACTCTCCAAGGTCGAGCCGCCCCTGGCCGTCGAACACCACACCTTCGGCCTCTAAGAGCCGGCGTTGCAGGTCGGGCGGGAAATCGGGAAGCTTTTCCGTGGAGCAACGCCCCTGGGCGTTCACCACCCGGTGCCAAGGCACGTCCTCCGGGCAAACGTGAAGGGCCCACCCTACCGCTTGCGGTGAAACGATGTGCCCCAGCTTGGCAGCCACCTGCCCGTAGGTCATGACCTTTCCAGGTGGAATTTGACGGACCAGCGCGTAGACGAGGTCGAACGCGCCAGGCGCCGCAACATCTCCGTGAACTCGGCGTTGTCCTGGGGGCACTAGAAGCTCTCCCGTCTACCGCTCGCCGCGCACGAACGGGCCAAAAGCCATGACCACCATAGCCGCTCCTTGAGCATAGCCCCGACTTGCCCCCTGTCAAGACGCCAAGGCCGACCGGCTTCGGCAGGGGTACGCGATAATAGCGGCGGAGGTACGGGATGAAGACTTTTTCCTTCAAGGTGGACCCCCTCACCGGCGAGGAGTACTACGAGGTTTACCTCAGGGGTCAGCAGCTCCTTACCGACCCCCTCCTCAACAAGGGCTCCCATTTTTCCCTCGAAGAGCGGGCGTCCCTGGGTTTGACCGGGCTTTTGCCCCACGGTGTGTCGTCCCTCGAAGAAGAGGTTTCCCGGTCGTTGGAAAGCTACCGCCGCAAGCCCGACGACCTGGAGCGGTACCTCTTTCTCTTGGGACTCTTGAACCGCAACGAAACCCTCTTTTACAAGCTCCTCACGGAAAACCTCATCGAGATGCTCCCCATCGTCTACACCCCCACTGTCGGCCAGGCGTGTTTGCTGTTGTCGCGCATCATGCGCCGGGCCCGGGGCGTGTACGTCCATCCCGACAACATCGCCGCCATCGACACGATCTTTGCCAACGTGCCCCTTCCCGACGTGCAGCTCATCGTGGTGACCGATGGGGAGAGGATTTTGGGGCTGGGGGACCTGGGTGCCGACGGCATGGGCATCCCGGTGGGGAAGGTGAGCCTGTACGTGGCGGCCGGCGGGCTTCACCCTGCCTGCTGCCTTCCCGTTTGTCTCGACGTCGGCACCAATAACGACCGCCTGCTCGCCGATCCCCTCTACCTGGGCTACCGCAAGCGCCGGCTCGAGGGAGACGACTACGACCGCTTCGTGGAGCGGTTCGTGCTCGGGGTCAAGCGCAACTTCCCCAACGCCCTCATCCAATGGGAGGACTTCGCCAAACACAAGGCCTTTCGCCTCCTGGAGCGCTACCGGGAGCGCATCCCGTCCTTCAACGACGACATCCAAGGCACGGGGGCCACAGCCCTGGCCGCCCTCCTCACCGCCAGCCGCATCAAGGGCAAGCCCCTAGCCCAAGAAAGGGTGGTCATCGTGGGGTTCGGCCAAGCAGGGGTAGGAACAGCTCACGCCATTGCCGCGTACCTGCGCCATCGAGGGATGCCTGCTGACGAAGCCCGGCGGGTCATTTGGGCCGTGGACGTGCAGGGCTTGCTCCTCGCTGACGACCCGGATCTGGAGCCCTGGCAGCGGCCCTTTGCGCGAAAGCGGGAGGAAATCGCTGGCTGGAAGCTGAAGGATCCGCAGAAGATCACCCTTGAAGACGTGGTAGCTAACGCCGAACCCACGGTTCTCGTGGGTGTCACAGCCCAACCGGGTCTTTTCAGCCCCAAGTTGCTGCAGCACGTCGCCAGAAAGGACCATCGGCCCGTCATCCTGGCCTTGTCCAACCCTACCAGCAAATCGGAATGCACCCCCGAGGAGGCCCTGGTGGCCACCTCCGGCCGCGCCCTCGTGGCCACGGGGAGCCCTTTCCCGCCAGTGCGCCTGGACGATCGCACCGTGGAAACCTCCCAGTGCAACAACCTTTACGTCTTCCCCGGCGTGGGCCTCGGGACCCTCGTGGCCAAAGCACCAAAAGTCACCGACGAGATGTTCCTCGCCGCAAGCGAAGCCCTCTCAGCCATGGTTTCAAGCGAGGAACAAGCCCAAGGTCTCCTGCTGCCTCCCCTTACCTCGGTGCGTCAAGCCGCCTTACGGGTGGCGGTAGCGGTCGCCAAAAAAGCTCGGGACCAGGGTCTAGGGCGCCTTTTGGATGACCGGGAGCTGGAAGACCTGGTGGCCAAAGCCCAGTGGGAGCCGCGGTTCGTGCCGTACCGCCCCGGCAAGCTCCCAGGCTAGCCCCGCCGGGTGGCCAAGCCGAAGGCGAAAGCTGTGCCAAAATTGGGATTTTCAGCCCCGGATCTTCAGGTTTCCCGGAAGCTCCTCGACGGCCATAACCATGTGCCGCACGATGTCCTCGGCGTCTTTGGCCTGAAGCAGATTAGCGACGGTCGCCCGCCGCCGGCAAATCCAGGAAAGCCGCGCCAGCCAGCGGAGGTGGGCCTGATCCCGGCGCAAGCCTAGAAGGAAAAAGAGGTGGGTAGGTTTGTCGTCGGGAGACCCAAACGGTACCCCTTTCGAAGACCGCGCCAGCGCCAAAAACTGCCGCGGGAACTTTTCCGGAGCCCGGTGCCGGGCGTGGAGGAACGCCACCCCGTTCGGCATGGCCGTGGGGACCATGCGCTCCCGCGCTCGCAACGAGGCCTCCAGCCACTTGGCGTCGGCCACCAGTCCCTTGGCCGATACGAACGCTACGATTTCTTCGATCACGGTTTTCTGATCGGTGGCTTGGAGCTCCGGAAGAACGTGTTCCGGCCCGAAAAGCTCGGAGAGCTGCGGGTCCTCACGTTCCAGTATTGGCTCGTCCACGGTTCCCTCCCCGCCCGCCAGGGCGAGGCTATTCTAACCTATACCCTGCGCCTGGGCCGCCCGTTGCACCTCCTCCCAAGCCTGGCGCAAAACCCCCGCATCGGTTTCCATGTTGCCAATGGCCAAATGCAGGGCAAAACGGCCCGCCAGACTGGTGTGGGAAAGGAAAACCTTGCCGCGGCTGTTGATTTCCTGCAGGATCTCGCGGTTGGCTTCCGCAAGCTGAGCTTCGTCCTCTACCCCTTTCGGGTGCCAGCGGAAGTTCACCACCGAAAACGGGACGGGTGCCAAAAGCTCGAAATCCGGGGCTTCGCGCACCCAGCCGGCAAACTCCCGGGCAAGGCTCACGTGCCGGCGTATGACCTCGGCAAGCCCCTTGGTGCCGTAAGCGCGAAAGACGAACCACAGCTTCAAGGCCCGAAAACGGCGGCCCAGCTGGAAGCTGTAGTCCATGAGGTCGCGGGCCCCCGGGGTGTCTGTGGTGAGGTAGGCAGGGACCAGGGCGTAGGCGTCGCGGAAAGCCTCGGGGTGAGCCGTGAAAAGGCACGAGCAGTCAATGGGTGTGAAGAGCCACTTGTGGGGGTTCACCACGAAGGAATCAGCCAGCTCGCAGCCGGCAAGAGCCCAGCGAAACTCCGGCGCCACCGCGGCACTGCCGGCATAGGCTGCGTCCACGTGCAACCAAAGCCCATTCTCCCGGCACACCGCGGCAATTTCGGGCACTGGGTCCACGGAGGTGGAGGACGTCGTCCCTACCGTAGCCACCACCGCGAACGGCACGAACCCGGCTTTTCGGTCGGCCGCCACCGCCGAGGCCAAAAGGTCTGCCCGCATTCGAAACTCCTGATCCGCGGGAAGGCGCACCACGTTTTCCCGCCCGACCCCGAGGACCATAGCCGCTTTGTCCACCGAGGAGTGGGCCTCCTGGGAACAGTAGAGGCGCAAGCGGGGTCCCCCTGCCAGACCGCGGTCGCGAAGGCCGGGCTGGGCTTGCTCCCGCGCCGCCCCCAGGGCCAAAAGCGTGGAGGTGGACGCGGTATCGGTGATCATGCCGAACCAAGAGGCAGGAAGGCCCAAGGCCTTGGCGTACCAGGAAAGCACCACCTGCTCCAGCTCGGTAAGGGCCGGGCAAGTTTTCCACAGCATCCCGTTGACGTTGAGCGCGGCCGCCACAAGCTCGGCCGCAACCCCCGGCGGCGAGCCGGTAATCCCGAAGTAGCCCAAGAACCCGGGGTGGTTCCAGTGGGTCACCGCCGGCAAGATGAGCCGATCCAGGTCGGCGAACCACGCATCTGGGGGCTCTCCATCTTCCGGCGGGGCTACGGGCAGCTGTCTTGCGAGCCATCCCGGTTCCACCCGGGCAAGCACCGGCAGCTCGGCCACTTTTTCCCGGTAGCTGACCACCCACCGGGAGGCAAGTGTCAAAAGCCTCTCCCAGTCAGGGTTCTGAGCCCTCACTTCCCCTGCCGGAACTTGATGGAGCAGCCAAAAGCCTTGGTCTCGGGTACTGGCACCGCCGTGCCCTGGACAACTGCCGCCAGCGCGTCGGCAAGGTACGTCTTTTTCACCTCTTGGGGCTTTTCAGCATTGTCGTCAATGGCGCCGTGATAGACCAGCTTGCCCTGGGCATCGAAAAGAAACGCCTCGGGCGTCCGGGTCGCCCCGAAAGCCCGCGCCACCTCGGACGTGGGGTCCACGACGTAAGGGAAACGGTAACCGTGCTCCTTGGCCTGGGCCACCATGGGTTCGAAATCGTCGTCCGGGTACGCCGCTGGGTCGTTGGCGTTGACGGCCACGACCCCGACGCCCTTTTGGCTGTACTCGTTCCCCAAGGCCACCATGCGTGCCTGCCAGGCCTTCACCCACGGGCAGTGGTTGCAGGAAAAGATCACCAGTAGGCCCTTCGGACCCATGAGCTCTTTCAAGCTCACCTCGCGGCCATCCACGCTTTTCATCTTGACCGTGGCGACCCCTTCGGGAAGGGCGTCCCCGGGCCTCAGCGCCCAACCGGCACTCACCACACCACACAGCAGCAAGAAAGCCACAAAACTCTTCTTCATGGTTTCCCTCCTTTCGGCGGCGATTTCGGAAGCGAAGCCAAGGCCTGCTCGAGCTCGCTCTTGGTGATCTTGCGCTCGAAAAACGCCACCAGCTTGCCTCCTGGTGCAAACACGAACGTAGCCGGCAGCGAGCCCGTCCACTGCGGCGAGAGAACGTTGATGAACGCCTCATCGGCTCCGTCTTTCAGAAAGGTCACAACGTCTACCCCGTGCTGGCGCAAGAACGCGTCCACCAGCTCCCGGCGGCTCGAGAAGTCAGCGGAAAGCAGCACCAACTTGATGCGGCTCCCCTGCTCCCTGGCGAAGGCAAGAATTTCCGGAAACTCCTCCACGCAAGGCCGGCACCAGGTGGCCCACACGTTGACCACCACCGGGACGGGCGAGCGGTGGAGCACCTCGGCGAGCCTCTCCGGCGATATGGGCTGGCAAAGCCCAGGTCCCGCAGCCAGCACGAGAGCGGCAAACCCCATGTCGGTCGTTCGTACGCCTCGGCAGAAAAAAGGTTTTCCCTCTGCCAAGGCCCGAAGCCTAAGGCCTCCCGGCAGCGACCCCCGAGAGTTTGCGGGCTTCGGGATGCTCCGGGGCGATCCGGAGCGCCTCCTCGAGCGCTTCCCGCGCTTGGGCCCATCGTCCCGTCGCCAAATACACCTTGGCCAGGTTGACCCTGGGCTCCGCGTATCCGGGATCGGCCTCAGCGGCCTGCCGGAGCCAGCGCTCGGCTTCCGCCCACCGCCGCAACTGCGCCAGAGCCGCCCCCAAGTTGTTGGCAATCACAGGATCGCCGCCGGCGGCCCAAGCCTTTTCGTAGGCTTCCAAGGCCTGCTCCAGCCGGCCAACTTTGAAAAGGGCGTCCCCCAGCCAGCGCCAGGCCTCACTCCCAGCTCCGGGAAGCTGGCACGCCGTGGCGAAATGGACCGCGGCACCGGAGTAGTCCCCTTGCTCGTAGCGGTGTTGCCCCCACCGCAGGAACACCTCCCCCCAACCCGGGGCTAGCCTCGACGCTTCCCGAAAATGGGTTTCGGCTAACTCCCGCCGCCCGAGCACCTTGGCCGCCACCGCCAGGCGGAGGTGGGCTTCGGCACTGGAGTCCGCAGCAGCCACCGCTTTTTGATAGTAAAAGAGCGCTTTCTCGGGTTCTTGGCGGCGCTCGAGGTAAACATCACCCAACGTCACGTACGAGGACGCCTCCTGGGAGCGCTTATCCACCATCGGGAGCTGCGTGACGGCGAGAGCTGCAACGCAGCTTGCCAAGATGGACGTTTTCCGTCGCCTCGACCCTTCGAAAAGCTGGTGCACAGCAGCGGAAGCAAAGGGTACCAGCAACACCGCCAGAGGAAAGCGGTACCTTGCCAGCACGAAAAACGCCGCCACACTCGCCAAGTACAGAGGAACAGCCGCAAGGAACGGCCAAAGTTGGCGAGCCAAGGGGAGGCTCGCAACCCAACCCGCCACCCCAAAGGCAAAGACCACAGCAAACCGCAGCATGGCCAGCCTCAGGGCCGGCAGCTCGGCGACCCTTCCGTAGAAATCATCCACATCGGCCACCTCGACCCCGTTGACCGCGAGGAGAAGCTTTTTCCCCAAAAGGGCAAGCCATTTTCCTGGATATTCGACGATAAAGCCCACCGCCTTTCGCGCCCAGAAGCGGGAAACCTCCCCCGGGGACAAGGACCGTCCCACCGCCTGCTCAGCGAGCACCCTCGCATCCTCCCGTTCGAACGCCGGGTTACCCCTTCCCGGCAAAAGCGGGTCGTACATTCCCGTGGCGTTGGGGTTATTGCCGATAAAGAAATTAGGGCCAAATTGAGCGGTTGTGATTGCAAGCTCGCCACCCACCGCGAGGTTGCGCGCAAGCGTCACGGCCAAGGGTAACGAGAACACCAGCAGAAAAACGCCAAAATACGGTTTTGGCTTTGGCCAGCTATCCTCGCGCTGTTTCGCCCATATCCACCCAGCGAAAAGCACCCCGAGAACCAGAGCGTTTTCGCGATTCAGCGAAAGAGCAGACGAAAAAAAACCCAACGCCGCGGCCGCTCCCACCGACGGCGCGGCTTTCAGCTGCGCGAAAGCAAACCAACAGGTTGCCAGAAGCACACTGTCCAGGGCCGCCTTTTGCACCACACCTTCGAAAAAAACCGCCGGCCCATAAAGGGCAAAGGCGAACCCGGCCACCGTTCCCGCCGTCGGAGAAAAAAGTACCCGGCCGGCTCGAGCAAGGAGCACACAGGAAACCATGCCCAAGAGGGCCTGGATGCCGAAAACAGCCGAAAGGTGATGGCCAAAAAACAGGTAAACGAAGGCCAAAAAGTAGGGATAAAGCGGGCTCTGGTAGAAAACCCCTTGGTGGCGGGAAAGCCAGTCGCCGGCCACCACAGCCCTGGCCCACGCATCGTAAGCAGCGCCGTCCCCTACCACGATGCTGCCAAAAGGCGACCGGCTGAGCTGCCACAGGTGGAGGCCCCGCAAAACGAAAGCCACCATCAGCACCGCCAGGTCCCACCGGCTCGCTCCCCGTTGCCACCATCGGCAGGACCGAAGGGAATCGGCCGTTGCCCGGTTCCCCCCGGCTGCTCTGGGTTTCGCCGGTTTCCAGCGGCCCATGGCAGCCCAGCCAACCATCTTACGGTAACGGCTCGAAGCGCGCCTGGAAGAAACGCAAAAACTTGGGCTCGTAAACCATGCGCAGGCCGGAAAGCTTGTGCCGTTGGTCAAAGACCCGACCAACGGACTCCGCGACCACATCCATATGGGCGTTGGTGTAGACCCGGCGGGGGATGGTCAAGCGCACCAACTCCAGTTTGGGGTAGCGATGATCGCCGGTCTTGGGGTCCCGGCCTGCCGAAACGATCCCCCGCTCCATAGTTCGAACCCCTGAGTCGGCGTAACTGGCCGCCGCCAGGGTTTGGGCCGGGAAGCGGTCCTGGGGGATATGGGGCAAGAAACGCTTGGCGTCGAGAAACACCGCGTGCCCCCCTACAGGAACCACGATCGGCACCCCGGCCGCCTGCAGCTTTTCCCCCAGGTACTGGACCTGCGACACCCGATGGCGGATGTACGCTTCGTCTACCGCCTCATCCATCACTCGAGCCATGGCTTCCAAATCGCGGCCGGCGAGTCCCCCATAGGTGTGGAGCCCTTCGTACACCACCACGAGGTTCCGAGCTTGCTCGTAAATGTCCTCGTCGTTGACCGCCAAAAAACCGCCGATGTTGACGAGGAGGTCCTTTTTCCCCGACATAGTGCAGCCGTCGGTGTAGGAGCAAAATTCCTTGAGGATTTCGGCAACGGACTTGTTTTCGAAACCAGGCTCCCGGGTTTTGATGAAGTAGGCGTTTTCGACGGCGCGGGTCGCGTCCAGGATCACGCGCACCCCGTACCGGGCCGTGAGCTCGCGGACCGCCCGCACGTTTTCCATGGAAACTGGCTGGCCCCCAGCCATGTTAACCGTGGCCGCCAGGCTCACGTAGGGAACGCGCTCAGGACCAACCCTCGTGATGAGGTCCTCGAGCTTCTGGAGGTCCACGTTGCCTTTGAACGGGTGGGTGCTGGTGGGATCGTGCGCCTCGTCAATGATCACGTCAACAAACGTGCCGCCCGCCAGCTCCTGATGCTGGCGGGTGGTGGTGAAGTACATGTTGCCGGGAATGAAGTCCCCGGGTTTGATGAGAATCTTCGAAATCAGATGCTCGGCCCCTCGCCCCTGGTGCGTGGGCACCACGTACGTGTAGCCGTAATATTTCCGGACGTTGGCTTCCAGGTAGTAAAAGTTGCGGCTGCCGGCGTAGGCCTCGTCCCCCAGCATCATACCCGCCCACTGGTAATCGCTCATGGCGTTGGTTCCGGAGTCCGTAAGCAGGTCGATGTACACATCTTCGGAGCGCAGCAAAAAGGTGTTGTAGCCGGCCTCTTCGAGCTTTTCCTCCCGCTCCGCTCGGGAAGGCAAGCGCAGCCTCTCCACCATCTTGATCCGGTACGGCTCGGCAACTGTCGTTTCGGTCATAAAGCCTCCCTTCTCTCAGCCGCAAAAGGTTACCGCGAATCCGCCTTCCCCAGGAAACCCTCCGCCGCTCGCTACTCCGACGCGGGGGGCACGGCCGCAGCCCACCCACCCGACCGCGGCCGGCTTAGCCCCCCGAACCCCCACCGCTCAGGCCAGCAAAGCTGGCCTTCGCTTCGTTCTCCCGCCCCCGTAGGTCGCTGCCT